>CAVGKZ010000032.1:0-40016 GCA_963630025.1 bacterium
AAACTGAAAGAGTTGACAAGTCGGAGCAATGGTTGGGGATATGCCAAGAGAAAGCGGAAGCTCCGAGAATACATAAGAGGTTGGGTAGGGTACTACCATCTTGCGGACATGAAACGCTTTCTCCTTGAAACCGATGAGTGGCTGCGACGACGCATCCGCATGTGTATATGGAAGGCTTGGAAGAAAGTCAGGACCAAAGTGACGAACCTCATCAAGTGTGGTATAAACAAATATCAAGCTTATGAATGGGGTAACACTCGCAAGAGTTATTGGCGCACGGCAGATAGCCCAATCTTGCATAGAGCAATCAATAATGACAATCTGCGCAAGGCAGGGTATGCTACTTTGATGGGGGAGTATCTCGAATGGCACCCAAAATAGGAACCGCCGTATGCCGAACGGCACGTACGGTGGTGTGAGAGGTCGGAAAGCGTAAGTAGGAAGAAAACTACTTCGTTTTCCTCCTACTCGATTACTGTTATACAGTAAAAGATACTGTAAACAAACGAATGTGTTTTGCTTACAGTTTTTCCCAGTCTCATTCAGCATAGTGCCTGTCTGCGGGCCGAAAAAAAATAAAAGGCGAACTTGAGAAACTTATCCTTTTCACATACATTACTTAGTGAGTCTTTCTCAAACATCGAAGACTTTCATTTCGTCGGCCAATACCGTGTTGGGGAATATTTCGCGAGCCTCGTTGAGCAGCACTGTCTCATCGTCGTAGCGTGCGGAGTAGTGGCCAAGAAGCAATCGCCCAACTTCGGCATCGCGTGCCACACGGGCGGCATCGGCGGCTGTTGAATGGAAATACTTGCGGGCGTTGGCCTCATTGTCCTTACCGTAAGTGCTCTCGTGATACAGCAGAGACACTCCGAGAAGTTGTTTGTGCAGTTGCGGCATATAGGCTGTGTCGCTGCAATAGGCATAGCTGCGCACTGGATCTGCAGGAGTGACGAGGCGCGAATTGGGCACCACCGTACCGTCAGCAGTAGTCCAGTCCATACCGTTCTTTATATTGTTGATCTGGCTCACCGGTATTTCCAGTGCGTCAATCATCTCTCGGCGTATGTGTGGCAGTGACGGTTTTTCACGGAAAAGGAAGCCGCAGCACGGAACACGGTGCTTCAGAGGTATGGTGGTAACGCTAAGACTGCGGTCGTCGTATATTACACTCGGCTTGGTAGTGTCTACAGGATGGAAAACCACCTCGTAGTCAAATCCGTTGCAGAAGAACTTCAGTTGCGAGGCGAACATCTCCCTAAACTGTGAGGGGGCATAGACGTGGAGCGGGGCAGTGCGTCCCAACATGCCGAAGGTGGAAATCATGCCGATAAGGCCAAAGCAGTGGTCGCCGTGCAGATGGGATATGAACACGTGGTTGAGACTGAGGAAGCGCAGTCGGGAACGACGCAACTGCATCTGAGTGCCTTCGCCGCAGTCAGCCATAAACAACTTGCCCCTAACCTCAACCACCTGCGACGATGCGTTGTGCTTCAGCGTGGGCAAGGCACTGCCACAACCGAGGATGTGAACTCTGAAATTCTCCATAAATAAAAAATGCCTGGTAGTTCTATAATTCCGCTACGGCGCTTAACGCTTCACCGTACTGGTAGTGCCAGAAGCCAGCCGCCTGTATCCCACGGTGACGTTGCCGTTGGAAAGCAACAGCGAGTCGGAACCGAGCGAACTGATGGTAAATGTGTCGGAAGAAAGCAGCAGTTTGCCGTTAAACAGCTTCCACGACGTGTAAGGATGCGGCTCTTTCACATTGCTGCGCACCGAACCGTCGGCCAGGAGTTCAAAGCTGCGGTCAAGGCAAGTCCACTTGCCAAGCAAGGTAGTGATGTTCACAACGTTCAAAGCCGCAGAGTTGCCGTCGGCATCAAGCGTAGGAACAACAGCCATGCGGTCGCCTGCAAGCAGTCCACCCTTGACATCGCCACGGGCTGCGGCCTCCTCGATGGAATAGACCACTGTGTCGCCACTGTCTGTGACCAGCTCCAAAGTGTTCATCATTGTGCCTTCGCCACATTTTCCATATAATGTAGAGTCATTGGCTTCCTGTTTCAAGGTCGAAACGTATTCCACCTTCGCCTTGTTCTTCTTGCCTCCGCATCCTGCAACCGCAAGGGATGCAAGCAAAACTACGGCAATACTAAGCTTCTTCATGTCGGTCTCTTATTTCGTTTCACAATCGTCCGGCCGTGCAAAGTGCACAGTTCCGCCACAGTGCAACGGCCTCTTCCGTCTCATTTCCGCTCCAAAGCCTTGGCTTCGTTCCACAGTCTGTCCATTTCGCCGAGCGTCATGTCCTTCAGAGGTTTGCCCATCTTGATGCTGTGAGCCTCGATATAGTTGAACCTGCTGATAAACTTGCGGTTGGTTTTCTCCAATGCCGTGTCGGGATTGAGGTGATATAGCCGTCCTGCATTGATGACACTGAATAGGAAATCGCCCAGTTCCTCAAGCGAACGCTCCTTGTCTTCACGGGCAAGTTCCTGCTCAAGTTCGTCCAACTCTTCCCTTACCTTGCCCCAAACATCGCGCTTGTCCTCCCAGTCGAAACCGATGTTGCGGGCTTTGTCCTGTATCCGGTAAGCCTTGATCAGCGACGGAAGGGCTTCGGGTACGCCGGAGAGCACGCTCTTGTTGCCGTCTTTCTCTTTCAACTTTATCTGTTCCCAATTCTCACTCACTTGTTGAGCCGTGGAAACATTGCTTGCTTCGCCCTCTGAAGCTTCTTCTCCATAGGGCAACGGGCGAGGCTTGGCTGCGCCAACCTGCGAGGGATGATACACGTGGGGGTGTCTGAAAATGAGTTTGTCGGTCAGTTTGTTGCACACATCGGCAATGTCAAATTCGCCATTCTCGCTGCCTATTTTGGCGTAGAAGCAGATATGCAGGAGCACATCGCCGAGTTCCTTGCAAATGTTGGGCTGGTCGTTGTTCAAAAGAGCGTCACACAGTTCATAAGTCTCCTCAATTGTGTTCGGCCGCAGACTCTCGTTGGTCTGCTTTTTGTCCCACGGACACTTCTCGCGCAGTGTGTCAAGTACGTCAAGTAGTCTCCCGAAGGATGCCATCTTTTCCTGTTTTGTATGCATAATGGCTCATTTTAGTAATGCAAAAGTACTCATTTCCCATTGAAAATGCTTACTTTTGCAGCGTTTTATGCAGATTTCAAGACATAAAAATTCATAGAATAAAAGAGAAAACACATAGATATGGAATTAGCAAGTAAGTATGATCCACAAGCCGTGGAGTCGAAATGGTATCAGTATTGGCTTGACAACAAGCTGTTCAGCAGCAAGCCCGACGGTCGCGAACCATACACGATAGTAATTCCGCCGCCCAACGTCACGGGTGTGCTCCACATGGGCCACATGCTAAACAACACCATTCAGGACATCCTGGTGCGCAGGGCGCGCATGGAGGGTAAGAACGCTTGCTGGGTGCCGGGCACCGACCACGCGTCGATAGCCACCGAGGCCAAGGTGGTGAACCGACTGGCTCAGCAGGGCATAAAGAAGACCGACCTGACCCGTGAGGACTTCCTGAAGCACGCTTGGGACTGGACCAACGAGCACGGAGGCATCATCCTGAAGCAGCTGCGCAAGCTCGGGGCAAGCTGCGACTGGGACCGCACGGCATTCACCATGGATGAGACACGCTCGAAGGGCGTGATAAAGGTGTTCTGCGACCTGTACCGCAAGGGACTCATATACCGTGGCGCGCGCATGGTGAACTGGGACCCGAAGGCTCAGACGGCACTCTCCGACGAGGAGGTGATATACAAGGACGAGCACTCAAAGCTGTACTACCTGCGCTACATGGTGGTTGAGGAGCCTGGCAAGTATGCCGTGGTGGCAACCACGCGCCCCGAGACAATCATGGGCGACACGGCCATGTGCATCAACCCCAACGACCCGAAGAACCAATGGCTCAAGGGCAAGCACGTGATTGTGCCGCTGGTGAGTCGCGAGATACCCGTAATCGAGGACGACTACGTAGACATCGAGTTTGGAACAGGCTGTCTCAAGGTAACACCAGCCCACGACATCAACGACCATGCGCTCGGTTTGAAGCACCATCTTGAGACGATAGACATATTCAACGACAACGGAACGATAAGCGACGCCGCCGGACTCTACGTGGGCATGGACCGCATGGACGTGCGCAAGAAGATAGAGGGCGACCTGAAGGACGCCGGACTGATGGAGAAGGTGGAGGACTATAATAATAAGGTGGGCTTCTCCGAGCGCACCAACGTGCCTATCGAGCCGAAACTGTCAACGCAGTGGTTTCTGTCAATGCAGCACTTTGCCGACATAGCCCTGTCGCCCGTGATGGACGACGAGATAATGTTCTATCCGCAGAAGTACAAGAACACCTACCGCCACTGGCTTGAGAACATCAAGGACTGGTGCATCAGCCGCCAGCTGTGGTGGGGCCACCGCATACCGGCCTACTACTTCGCCACCGCCGACGGCAAGCGGGCGTTTGTAGTGGCCGAGACTGCCGACGAGGCACTAGCCGAGGCGCAGAAGCAGAACCCTGCGCTCACGGCTGCCGACCTGGAGCAGGACAGCGACTGCCTCGACACTTGGTTCTCGTCGTGGCTGTGGCCAATATCGGTGTTCGACGGAGTGAACAACCCCGACAACGAAGAGATAAAATACTATTACCCCACAAGCGACCTCGTTACGGGTCCCGACATCATCTTCTTCTGGGTGGCGCGCATGATAATGGCCGGCTACGAGTATCGTGGAACGATGCCGTTCAAGCACGTTTACTTCACGGGCATCGTGCGCGACAAGCTCGGACGCAAGATGTCGAAGAGCCTCGGCAACTCGCCCGACCCACTGATGCTCATCGACAAGTATGGCGCCGACGGCGTGCGCATGGGCATGATGCTTTCCGCTCCGGCCGGCAACGACATTCTGTTTGACGAGAGCCTGTGTGAGCAGGGACGCAACTTCAACAACAAGATATGGAACGCATTCCGACTGGTGAAGGGTTGGCAGACCGCCGACGCGCCTCAGCCCGAGACCAACGCCATAGCCACACGGTGGTTTGAGGCAAAACTGAGGCAGACCAACGCCGAGGTTGACGAGATGTTCCGCAAGTATCGCATATCGGAGGCGTTGATGGCTGTGTACAAGCTGTTCTGGGACGAGTTCTCAAGCTGGTATCTGGAACTGGTGAAGCCAGCCTACGGGCAGCCCATCGACGCGACGACTTACGCTGCGACATTGAAGTTCTTTGAGACGCTGCTCAAGATGCTCCATCCATTCATGCCGTTCATCACCGAGGAGTTGTGGCAGCACATATATGAGCGCGCCGACGGCGAGTCAATCATGCGTGACAAGCTGGAGACTGAAGCACCTTCAGACGACGACAAGAAACTGATTGCCGACATTGAAAATGTGAAGCAGATTGTGGCTGGTGTGCGCACTGTGCGCAACCAGAAGAGCATCGCCAACAAGGAGACGCTTGAGTTGCAGGCCATAGGCGGCAACGCTTTCAGCACTTACGACTGCATTATCGTGAAGATGGCCAACGTGGACGAGGTGAAGACCGTGACAGAAAAGGACACTTCGGCAGCTACATTCATGGTAGGCACCTACGAGTTTGCTGTGCCATTGGGCAGCATGATAGACGTGGAGGCGGAGATTGCCAAGCAAGAGGCGCAGCTCAAACACCTCGAAGGCTTCCTCATGGGCGTAAAGAAAAAGCTGTCCAACGAGAAGTTTGTGGCCAATGCACCCGAAGCAGTGGTGGCAATGGAGCGCAAGAAGCAGAGCGACAGCGAAGAAAAAATCGCCGCTCTCAAAGAGTCTCTTGCCGCACTGAAGAGCAAATAACTATGGTGTCCAGTTTGATGCGATTATATTTTGAGTAGGCATTGACGGGCTAAAAGCCCAAAACTATATAGCCCAGGGCAACGCCCTGGGTTTTTATTTGTATGTAGCCATGCGCCCTGCTAAGGGCAAAAGTCTATAGCCTGGTGACGAGTGCTTATGTACTTTCAGATTCTGTAGGCATCCCATGTGCAGCAAGTGAGGGTCAAGATGCCAGCACAAGGCCGGTACATCTGAGTGCCGACCTTGTGCAAAAGGAAAGGCTCAGGATTCTGCACCGTAGGTCTTACTTGGTATAGAAGTCTATTAAACGCACAAGAGCCTGACGGCATACAGCGCAGAACTCGGGTTCTTCGTTGGTCTTCATGCGGCAGTTTTCAGCTCCGCGAAACACTCCTTTGCTCTGGTAGCCACCACCTTCATACAGCCCGGCCTTGCCTTCTTTTATCAAGTTTCCCCACTTTTGGCTGAAATCATGCTTGGTGGTGAGGTTCTGCTCCCACGGTTCTGTGTCGGAATAGTACATCGGGTCGGAGTCGCCGTATTCATACTCGTCGCCAAGTCCGCCGAAACTGTGGCCGAACTCATGCACTACTACCGGCCGGAAGTATTTTCCTCTGGTGTAGGATAGGTTGTAGGAATTATAAATGCCGCCACCGCCATACTTTTCCGTGTTTACCAATATTATAATGTGTTCGTATGGTGTACCGGCAAGCACGTCGTGGAGCTTCTTGAGGTGCAGGGTGGTCAAATATCGGTCACTGTAGAATGTGTCGAAATGCGAACCTAAGGCCGTTGACTTCCACACCCCGTTCTTCGGTTCGCTCGTCCCGCTGTCTACAGACGGACTTTTCACGGCCACTATGTTGAATCTGTCCCTCATGCTCTTGAACGGTTCGTGAGCAAAGAGAGCATCGGTGGCTATCCGTGCGTGGTTGAGGAAACTGTCCATTTCCTCTTCAGTGTATCCTTCAGCCACATAGGCTATGTGTATGCAACGAGTGGTGTCGGCGGCCTTGTTGAGTGTTTCGTAGGGCGTCACGTGGCAGTCGCCGAGTTTTCGGATGAGTATATCCTTTGGGTCAACGGTATGCTTGAACGAAGCGATAGTATGTCGGTGGTAGTCAATTAGTTCCACCTTTATGTCTACAGTGCGCTTCGGGAATGGAACAAGAAATATGTTTTCAAACGATTTGCTTGTGGTTTTCGCCTCGTTGGTGGTGAGCCACTCCTGGAATAGGGTGGAGAAGGAGTTGCGGTAAATGACTTTTCCGCTTGCCGCATCGCTCATTGTTATCTGTCCGTTGCCCTCAAGAGGCAGCTCTGCGAGGCGTTGACGCTTGCCATACCAGCGCGGCATCTTGCACAACTCGTCCACATGGATACTCTTGGCGGTTCTGTCGCCGGCAAAAACATAGTCTATGCGGAGCGTGCTGTCGGAGAAAAACTCGTCGAATGTCTGTGCCTTGCCGTTCATACAGAAGGCTGCGGCCATTATGATAAGGGTGAAAAACTTTTTCATATTTCTTTGATTAATGTCTTTATATAGTCCCGTTGCCAGTCGTCGGTGTGGAGCTTCTGACTGTCGTAGTCCATGATGTCTATATCCATACTTACTATTCCATCACAGCTTCCACCGCGTTTCCGACCACACTGACGCTCAATATCTTTTGTTATCTTGGTAAGTTCTTCGAGCGAGAGTGTAGTATAGCCGGAGAGCATCAGGTTGCTGAACGTTCCCTTTGCTCCGTCCAGAGCCTCAGTCCGTAGCGTTTGGCTTTGGCGTATGTCTGTGACAATTTCCTCCAAAAGGCTCAACGCACGGCTTATGTTGGCATCAGGCTCGTGATTGGAACCGATGGTCAATATCGTCTTGTGTACGTTTTGCGTCATTGTAGAACCCATCTTAATCTTTGCAAAAGTAACCATTCTGTACCTAACACGCAAGATTTCTCTTTCCCGACAACCTTCAATAAATATGGTTCAAAAGGTTCTCATGTAGCAAAGTCTTTAAACGTGTAAGAATGATATTTGAGTTGAATATCAAGTACTTATGCTGCTAGTATAGGTTTAGCGTGGAGAATCATTGGATAATGACGCTCCACGCTTTGAGTTTTCAGTGCAATACAGCAGAGTTTTCAGTATAATACTGTCGAGCTTTCAGCGTAGTACTGCTGAGTAGTCTGCAAACACTGCTGATGAATCGGAGGAATAACCTTTGCAGAATTACTCCTTTTCCAACAGAATCTTCATCATTTCAACGGCAGCTTTGGCCACAGAAGTGCCAGGACCGAAGATGGCGGCAACGCCAGCCTGGTAGAGGAAATCGTAGTCCTGGGCAGGTATCACGCCGCCGGCTATTACCATGATGTCCTCACGACCCAGTTTCTTCAGTTCGGCAATGAGCTGCGGAACGAGGGTCTTGTGACCTGCTGCGAGCGAAGAAACACCCACAACGTGCACGTCGTTCTCCACTGCCTCGCGCGCTGCCTCGGCCGGAGTCTGGAACAACGGTCCCATATCAACGTCGAAACCACAGTCGGCATAGCCTGTTGCTACAACCTTTGCGCCACGGTCGTGTCCGTCCTGTCCCATCTTAGCGATGAACACACGCGGGCGACGGCCTTCTTGCTTGGCGAACTCTTCAGTGAGCTGGCATGCCAGCTCAAAGTCCTTGTCGTTTTTGCTTTCTGATGAATACACGCCTGATATTGTTCTGATGATTGCTTTGTAACGTCCAACTACCTCTTCGCAAGCGTCGCTAATCTCGCCCAGTGTGCAACGGAGCTTGGCGCACTCTATGGCATGAGCCAAGAGATTGCCATTGCCTGTGCGCACGCACTCGGTAAGCTCGGCCAGAGCCTTCTTGCAAGCCTCGCCGTCGCGCTTGGCTTTCACCTCTTTCAGACATTCCTCCTGCTGCTTGCGCACTGCCGTGTTGTCCACTTCGAGGATGTCGATGGGGTCTTCATGGTCAAGACGGTACTTGTTTGTACCCACGATTACCTGCACGCCACTGTCTATGCGAGCCTGTGTGCGAGCTGCAGCTTCCTCGATGCGCATCTTGGGCACTCCGGTTTCAATGGCCTTAGCCATACCTCCAAGTTTCTCAATCTCCTGAATATGTTCCCAAGCCTTGTGGATAAGTTCGTTAGTGAGGCTCTCCACATAGTACGAACCGGCCCACGGGTCGATGTGTTTGCACACCTTCGTCTCGTTCTGTATGTAGATTTGGGTGTTTCGGGCGATGCGTGCCGAGAAGTCAGTTGGCAGTGCGATGGCCTCATCGAGAGCGTTGGTGTGCAGCGACTGGGTGTGTCCGAGCACTGCGGCCATGGCTTCGATACAGGTACGACCTACATTATTATAAGGGTCCTGCTCGGTGAGCGACCAACCCGACGTTTGCGAGTGAGTACGCAGAGCCATTGACTTAGGATTCTTGGCTCCGAAACTCTTCACTATCTTAGCCCACAGCACACGTGCGGCACGCATCTTTGCAATCTCCATGAAGTGGTTTACGCCGATGGCCCAGAAGAACGACAGGCGAGGAGCAAACGCGTCGATGTCGATACCTGCGTTCACACCGGCACGGATGTACTCCATTCCGTCGGCCAGGGTGTAGGCCAGCTCGATGTCTGCCGTGGCTCCAGCCTCTTGCATGTGGTAGCCGGAGATGGATATGGAGTTGAACTTCGGCATGTTTTGTGACGTGTACTCGAATATGTCGGCGATGATTTTCATTGAGAATGCTGGCGGATATATATAGGTGTTGCGCACCATGAACTCCTTGAGGATGTCGTTCTGTATGGTTCCGGCCATCTCTTCCAACTTTGCGCCCTGTTCCAGACCGGCCACAATGTAGAAGGCGAGGATGGGAAGCACGGCACCATTCATGGTCATGGACACCGACATCTTGTTGAGAGGGATGCCGTCGAAGAGCACCTTCATGTTCTCCTCATTGCAGATGGACACTCCTGCCTTACCCACATCGCCCACTACGCGCTCGTTGTCGGGGTCGTAGCCACGGTGGGTGGGCAGGTCAAAGGCCACTGACAGACCCTTCTGACCTGAAGCAAGGTTGCGGCGGTAGAACGCGTTGGACTCTTCGGCTGTGGAGAAACCGGCATACTGACGGATGGTCCACGGGCGGAAGGGGTACATCATGGAGTACGGGCCGCGCAGGAACGGCGGAATACCGGCTGCGAAGTCGAGATGTTCCATGCCTTCGAGGTCTTCCTTGGTGTATGCTGGCTTCACCTCTATGTGTTCTGGAGTCTTCCAGTTGTATTTGATGCCGTTGTCTTTCTGCCACTGGCTACCGTCGGCGGCTTTGATGTCGGCGAATATATCTATGTCTTTAAAATTCTTTCTCATGGTGGGTAATACTTATATTCCTAACTTCTTGTTATACTCGCGGAGAGTTTCCAGCACGTTGCATTTCACATGCACGAAGTTTTCTATGCCGGCGGCCTTGAGGTCTTCCATGCAAGCCGGTGCTCCTGCCACTACAAACATGGCGCGGTTGTCCAGATACTGGAAAGCCGGGATGGCATAGGTGGCATACTCGTCGTCGCTGGAGCACAGCACCACGATGTCGGCATTGGCCTTCAATGCTGCGTCAACGCCTTCCTCCACAGTGTCAAAGCCGAGGTTGTCGATAATCTTGTAGCCGGCACAAGCCAGGAAGTTGCTGCTGAACTGTGCGCGAGCCTGTCGCCAAGCCAAGTTGCCTATGGTCAGCATGAAGGCCGTGGGCACCTTCTTGCTGTTCTCTGTGGCCAGTCGGAGCTGTTCGAAGTCGGCTGCCAGACGTGAAGAGTGGATGGCCTTGAATGTCGTGGCCTCATGTCCGCAACTGTGGTGGCCGCCTTCCAGAGGTGTCTTGCCGTCGCTCTTTTCAGTGAAGTTAGGGAACTGGTTTGTTCCGAGAATGAATTCCTTTCGCTTGGCGGCATCTCCATGACGCTTGATGTTGGTGGCGTTGATGTCGTCCTGCACCGTTCCGTTCTTAACGGCGGCGAGGAAACCACCCTCATCCTCAATCTTCAGGAACAGTTTCCAGGCTGCATCGGCCAGCGAAGTGGTGAGTTCCTCAATGAAGTAGGAACCAGCCGAGGGGTCAACCACCTTGTCGAAGTGACTCTCCTCCTTGAGCAGCAACTGCTGGTTGCGTGCAATGCGTTCAGAGAAGTCGGTAGGACGCTCATAGGTCTCGTTGAAGGGGCGCACCACGATTGAGTGTACGCCAGCAATGGCGGCACTCATGGTCTCCGTTTGCGAGCGAAGCAGGTTGACATAGCTGTCAAACATGGTCATGTTGTATGACGTTGTCGTGGCGTTGACGCACATCTTGCAGGCGCAGTCGCAACTGTTTTCGGGCAAATACTGCTTCACTATTTCTGCCCAAAGCAGACGTGCGGCGCGGAACTTGGCTATTTCCATGAAGTAGTTTTCCGAGATGCCCATGTTGAACTTTATCTTCCGTGCGGCCAAAGCTGGGTCTATGCCGGCATCCACCAGTTCGGCGAGATACTCGTGACCCCAAGAGAGGGCGTAGCCCAGCTCCTGCACGATGTATGCTCCGGCGTTGTTGAGCGCAGCAGCGTTCACCGAGATGCAGCGGAAGTGGGGATAGTCCTTCAGAGCGTCCACGAGCTGCGGAGCAAACTGCAGGATAGGGGTCACGTCCATGCCGTGCATGACGATTTTCTCTATCGGGTCCCAATCTATAGAGGCCACAATCTTCTCCTTGTCGTAGCCTTTGCTCTCGAAGTAAGAGGTGAGTATGTTGGCCAACTCTACCGAATGGCGCTTGCAGGTGTTGAAGTTCAGTTCGATGCACTCGCACTCGATGCCGTCAAGTAGCGTTTCCACAAACTCGCGGCTCACCATGTCGCCACCGAAGTGGAAGCCCAGCGAGTCGATACCCTTGTTCAGGATGTCGAGAGCCTTGGCGTTGGCGGCTTTGGCGTCGCCGTTCACGTTGATGTTCTGGCGCACATACCATGTGTTGTCGTTCTTCTTGTTACCGCGAACGAACGGGAACTCACCCGGCAGAGCATCGGGAGTCTTCAGTTTCTGCACGTCTTCGCGGCGATAGAACGGGGGAACATTGAAGCCCTCGTTGGTTCTCCATACCAGTTTCTTGTCGAAGTCAGCTCCCTTCAGGTCCACTTGAATCTTGTCAAGCCATTCCTGAGTGGTAGGAGCTGTAAACTCGGTAAAGAGTTTCTCTTTGTTGTTTGACATAACGTTAGGTTGTAATTGTATTATATATAAGTTGTTATTCTCATGCAATCAATAGGGTAGAGAAGTCGCAATCCAGAGGTCTTGTGTCTTGTGTGGCTACTCTTCCTCTGCCGCTTGCTGCTGCTCCTCTTCGGCTTGCTGCCGCTCAAGCTTTGCCAGGCGCGACAGGGCAATCCGTATTTTCAGCGTGTTTATCACATCGGTCACTCCGTAGAGCAGACAGCACCAGCCCGTTATCAGCATGGGCAGTGCGGCTGAGGCCATCGGTTTGAGCACGACAAACAGTCCGGTGAGCAGTATCAGCGTCGGACAAACCCAAAAGACGAACGGAATCCGCGCCACACGTCCGGCTCCAATGAGCGACATGTACTGATTGACTGCGCCGAAAATGAGCGCAATGCCGATGATATACATCTGAAACTTGACGAAGACATCGGGAGTGAGCGCAAGCAGAAGTCCCAGAATGACACTGCCCAGTCCCACTATCGGAACCCTTGGTCGCAGCGTTGCGCCCGGCAGAGGGTCTGCATCGGTTTGTACGGCGGCATTATAAAGACGTCTGGCGTTGAAATATGCCAGGCATGATATTGTGCCCGATACGAAAAAGACTATTCCTATGGCCACGGTAAGCCAGAGAACGGTACTGTCGGGATACAGTATGAGCAGCGCGCCAATGGCTATGGCGCAAACGGCGCGCAGGAAAGAGCCCATCAATGCTTTTTTCATGTCCTTGCAGTTGTTGTTTTTAGAGTACAAAAGTACAAAAAACAAGCAATACACCGCAATTGTTTAGTACTTTTGTGGCGCAAACAATCCCTAATATGACAATATTATACTTAGTGCGCCACGGTGAGACCACCGACAATGCGGCGCAAATCATGCAGGGGCAGACGCAAGGTTGCCTCAACGAGAACGGCAAGCGGCAGGCTTGTGAATTGAGAGACCGACTGTCCGGCGTACATATCGACGCGTTTGTGTCCAGCGACTTGAAGCGCGCCATCGACACGGCGACGATTGTTTCCCGAAAGCCAGTCGAAGCGATAGCAAAAACTCCATTATTGAGGGAGCGTGACTGGGGCAGCTTCACCGGCAGGTACATTCCGTCGCTGAAGGACGAACCGTGGCCCGACGATATAGAAACGCTTGAAGAACTCAGAAATCGTGCCAAACTTTTCCTTGAATATGTCTGCGACAACTATCCCGACAAAACGGTTTTAGCCGTTGGTCACGGCATAATAAACAAGGCCATTCAGGCTGTTTTCTACGGAAAGGAAATGAAAGACGTGCCACGTATGGGCAACGCCGAGGTGAGAGAGCTGGTGTTGGAGTGACGTTTCCTGCCTACTATTTTACATCGGAATATCCATCTTTTTGCATCGAAAAACCGGTCTTTGTAAGTCATTGACGGCCAAAAGGTTTCAAAAGTGGCCCATTTACGCCTCAAAAGTGGGGCATTTACGGGTCGTAAACGGCCCATTTACGACCCGTAAATGGCATAGTTACGATGCGCAAGTGGAGACTTAGCGAAACGTAGGGGCTGTGGAAACGGCGCGAAAACATCGGCTTCGATGATGCCGAACATTGTCGGATGCGGTGCTTTTCCGACCCTTTTGTTTCCTATTTACCTTTATTTACACTAACTTTGCATAAAGAAAAGTCGCTTTATGACAACGGAAAACGGCAAGAAAACTCTTCTCGGAATGTCGCTCGACGAGCTTAAAGTGGCCGTGAAAGCTATGGGCATGCCTGCGTTCACGGCAGGGCAGATTGCGCACTGGCTCTATGTGGCTCACGCAACGTCGGTCGACGAGATGACAAATATATCAAAAGCTAACCGTGCACGGCTGAGTGGCGAGTTTGAAGTGGGCGCAATGCCGCCCGTTGAGAGCCAACGCTCTAAGGACGGAACGGTGAAATACTTGTTTCCGACGGCATCGGGAAAATACGTTGAAACAGTGTTCATTCCCGACGACGACCGTGCCACGCTCTGCGTGTCGTCGCAGGTGGGGTGCAAGATGAACTGTCTCTTCTGCCAGACTGGCAAACAGGGGTTTGAAGGAAACCTTACTGCCGCTGACATACTCAACCAGATATACTCTCTGCCGGAGCGTGAACGGCTCACAAACATCGTCTTCATGGGACAGGGTGAGCCGATGGACAACCTCGACAATGTGCTCCGGGCAACGGAAGTGCTCACCTCGCAGTGGGGGTGGGCATGGAGTCCACGGCGCATAACGGTGAGCAGCGTTGGCGTGAAGAACAAGCTGAAAAGGTTTCTCGACGAGAGCGAATGTCATGTGGCCATAAGCATGCACTCGCCCGACCACTTGCAGCGCAGACAACTGATGCCTGCCGAGGGTCAGATGGCCATTGCGGATGTGGTGGAACTGCTTCGCCACTACGATTTCAGCCATCAGCGGCGCGTGTCTTTCGAATATATCGTGTTCAAGGGTGTCAACGACAGTCTCATGCACGCAAGGGCGATTATAAAACTGCTCAACGGACTTGACTGTCGCATCAACTTGATACGCTTCCACGCCATACCTGACGTTGACCTGCAGGGCGTTGACGACAGCAAGATGGAGGAGCTGCGCGATTATCTGACCCATCACGGAGTGTTCACTACCATACGTGCCAGCCGCGGACAGGACATCTTTGCCGCTTGCGGGTTGCTTTCCACAGCCAAAAAGAGCGGCGCGCCAATCGAGATGTAGAGTGGTATGCGGCTGATGCGGTGGTATATATATATAATAAGGTGTACGCTGTTGGCTGCCATACTGCCGATTATGGTAGGCTGCGACGGCATCGGACTGAAACCTAACAGCGGCGGAAGTTCCTACGAGGTGCTCCTTGTCACGGGCGACACGGCGGTGCAGCGCATCATGGACGCGGTGCTTGATGTTTCGGTGCCGGCTTTGCCACAGGACGAACCTTGGTTCTGTGTGTCGCACTTCGCAGGTAAGTCGTCCGACAGAGCCGTCAGGTATGCACGGTGCATAGTGACTGTTGAGACAGACAGTACCCTATACGGCCGCACCCTCATCAGATACAGGAGAGACGTGAATGCTCGCCACCAACTGTTGGTCTCGGTGTTCACTCCTTCGGCAGAGGTGCTCGAACGGGACATGGCCAAGTTGGGGTGGCAGCTGAGGCAGCTGATAGAGCGTTTTGAACTGAACACCGGAGCTGAAAGTCTGCGCAGGAATCATAATACTGAAGCGCAGAAGGAAGTAAGGAGTATGTTCGGTTGGGACATAACGATTCCACAGGAACTGACGGCCATGAAGAAAGGCAAACGGTTTCTTTGGTTTTCGGACAATGGAGCAGAGAGTTCCGCCAACATTTGCGTTTACTCCTATCCTGGGACCTGCCTTGACAAAGTTCGTTGGTTGGCAATGCGCGACAGCGTAATGGGCAGCAATATTCCTGGAGAACGGCCTTTCATGCACATGAAAACGGAAGACCGTGTGCCCGTGATGCAACGTTTGGCGGTGGAAAAGGGACGGACTATACTCATGAGTCGCGGACTCTGGCAGATGACAGGCGACGCTATGGGAGGGCCGTTTGTCAGCCTGGCAATGGCAGACACGGCACGTGGAATGACAATCGTGGCTGAGGGCTTCGTCTTTGCACCGGGAAAGCGGAAGCGGGACAGAATGAAAAGGCTTGAAGCGGCATTGTACACGCTCGCCAAAGCGTCGGAATGACAACAAGAAACATAATGGACAATGGAGGCTGACGGCCTCTTGACAACAACATAAAAGACATAAAAGACAATGGAAAACAGCAGACCAATACGCGTGGGCATCACGCACGGAGACACCAACGGCATAGGCTATGAGGTGATATTTAAGACTTTTGACGATCCGGCAATGCTGGAACTGTGTACCCCCATAATCTATGGCTCACCTAAGGTGGCGGCCTATCATCGCAAGATGCTCGACTTGCAGTCGTCTTTCAGCATAATCGATAAGGCGGAGGATGCCAAGGACGGGAGGATAAACCTGCTCACTACATTCGACGACGACGTGAAAGTGGAGATGGGACAACCCTCCCAAGAGGCTGGACAGGCAGCCCTAAAGGCTCTCGACCGCGCCATGACGGACTACCGCTCGTCGCTTTACGATGTGCTTGTCACCGCTCCAATCAACAAGAGTACCATTCAGAGCAACGAATTTCGCTTCTGTGGACACACGGAATATATCGAAAACTGCTTGGGAGACGGCAAGAAGGCTCTCATGGTGCTGATGAATGAGGGACTCAGAGTGGCACTCGTGACAACTCATCTGCCTATAAAGGATGTGGCAACGGCTATAACGACAGAGAAAATTGTGGAGAAAGCTACTATATTCTTCGACAGTTTGAAGAGGGATTTCCGCATTTCTAATCCGCGAATTGCCGTGCTTGCGCTCAATCCGCACGCTGGTGACAATGGCTTGATAGGCAATGAAGAGGCTGAAGTAATAGCACCTGCAATACAAGAACTGGAGCAAAAGGGTATGCAAGCCTTCGGTCCTTATCCAGCAGACGGCTTCTTCGGAAGCTGTATGTACAAGCATTTCGACGGTGTTCTGGCCATGTATCACGACCAGGGACTGGCTCCGTTCAAGGCTCTTGCCGCAGAAACGGGTGTCAACTATACCGCCGGTCTGCCGATAGTGCGCACTTCGCCCGACCACGGAACGGCATACGACATCGCAGGAAAGGACATTGCCGACGCAACATCGTTCCGTCAGGCTGTATATACTGCCATCGACGTGTTCCGCAACAGAGCAGAATACGACAGCCCGCTCGCTAATCCACTGCCAAAACTTTACCACGAAAAGCGTGACGACAGCGAGAAAACGCGCTTCTCTATGCCAAGGACGCACAGGGAAAACCGGCAACAGCAAGACTCGCCGAAAGACTGAAAATGAGCAAGAAGTACCAAAACGCGTTCTTCATCTTCGGCTTGACCGTTCTTGTCCTCATGGTTTCGCAGTTGGATTTCGATCAAGTGCGTGCCGGACTGGACAAGACAGGCTATTGGTTCGCCGCAGTTGTAGTGCTGTGGGCATTCCTTTATCTGTTCAATACCTCCGCTTGGCTTGTGATAATAAATAACACAGGGAAAGAAAAATGTGACGGTAAGAACGTAGATTGCGGAGATGAAAATGGCAGAAAAGACATCGTTCAGAACAGTGAAAGCAATGGTCAAGACAGACGAAGGGTGGGGTTTTGGTGGCTTTACGGGATTACAGTAAGTGGGTTCGCCCTCAATTACGCCACTCCGGGTGGCCTTATGGGAGGCGAACCCTACCGTATAATGATGCTGTCTCCCAAGATTGGTACGGAAAGAGCTTCGGCTTCAGTCATTCTCTACGTAATGACGCACATCTTTTCGCACTTCTGGTTTTGGCTATTCTCCTGTTTGCTGTATGTAATCATACGGACTGTCACTCCTTTCATGGCGGTTCTACTCTTGGCAGTCGCCTCTTTCTGTCTGCTGGCCATTTGGTTCTTCTTGAAAGGCTACAAGAAAGGTATTGCAATGAGGTGCATGAATGTGCTGCGGCATTTCCCCATGATATGCAAGTGGGCGGTGCCGTTCATTGAAAGACACCGGACGCAACTCGACACCATAGACTCTCAGATAGCTGCGCTACACAATCAGAATCGCCGTTCGTTCATTTCTGCTGTTTTACTTGAATTCTTGTGCCGTGTAACTTCGGCATTGGAAATCTATTTCGTGATGCTTGTACTAATGCCAGATGCCAGTTATCTGGACTCAATCCTTATCTTGGCTTTCACATCTCTGTTTGCAAATATGCTTTTTTTCATGCCTTTGCAACTGGGAGGGCGAGAGGGAGGGTTTCTAATGTCGGCAAAGGGACTGGCATTGACGGCAAATGTTGGCATATCAGTGGCTCTTATCGTTCGTATACGCGAACTGATATGGACGGCAATAGGGCTGGCGATGATTAAATTAAGGAAATAGACAACCAATAACACCGCACCTGTTTTCTCCGTAAAGCACCGTCTCTTCTTCAATAATAGGGCTTATGTGCCTTGCAGAGAACCAAGATACATATTATATAAAGCTCCGATATATATCGCAGAATGCCCTAATACATATTGCATAACACACCAATATATATCACAAAAAGCCTTGATACATATTTCATAACGCACCGATATGTATCACAGAGAGCCAAGATATACATTGCATAACACAACGATATATATCACAGAAGACCTCAATAAATATCGCTGAAGGCCTCAAAGTGCTTCGTCGGCCGGTCGTTGTGGAGTTTGTTTGATGCGCTTGGGCAAGTGTTTCTTCTTGCGTAGGTAAGCCTCCTTGCGCAGTTCATACTCCTCACGATGCCTTTCAAGAAAGTTGTCTGCCATGGAAATAACAGCGATTAAGACTTTACAAACTTGTTGTATACCACGCTTATCTTAATGCTACTACGAGGATTGGCTGCGCCACCAACCAGTTTGGTGCTCTTCAAAGCCATCTCGTTGGAGACGTTAGTTATGGTTGTTGATGTGGAAGATGTGGTTTTCTTCACCGCAACAGGCACGAGTACAGCCTTATTCCAGGTGTCTGTGTTCGCTTTTCCGTCCACTTTTGCTTTGTACATTGCTGACACAAGTCCTGCAATGTTGTTGAAAGTGTATGTATTGCGTGTGTTGTCGTATGTGGCAAGGTACGATAGCTTGTTGTCAGGTAAGTTCTTGTTCTCAAAGAAACTATAGAGACTGTCTTTGGGCAGTATCATTACGTTGGTTGGCTCGCTGAATGAGTTATCGTCATTGGTCGGGTTAATTCTAGTGAACACGACCTTTGCGGTGCTCAAAGTGTCACTCTCGTGTCCATACGCAATCTGTTCAACAGGCAGAGTTACTTCGGTGAATATGCCGGCCGGGGCTTTCAAGTATGTGCAAGTGCTATCTTCGGCAAGCTGTTTTGTACGTTCCTTGTCGTTGATGATAGTGTTTGTCTGCATCACCTCCTCTGTTCCTGACATCTGCATCATGCCTTCTATTGTGGAATCGTTTTCGGTATAACTATAATACACCTGCAGTTCGGTCATGTAAACCTCGCTGATAACACCGAGGCCATCGGTAGACTTGATATAGAAGCCTGGACATACGTTATGTGCAAAGTTGTATGAGTTCTTGAAATGTGCTTTGTTCTCATAGAACTTTTGCATGATATATGTACCGTAGTTGTTGTATTTGTTGCCGTCTTTGTCAATATATTCGTCATCAAGCGGTATGGTTATCGGCAGGGTTGAGCTTTTTGCATTGATGGCACTGCGCAGACTGTCGCTTAAATTCAAGTCCATAACGGTGTAAACCTTGTTCTTTCTGATCTGGTTTCCATCATTTCGCAGTAGCCCTTTGGTCTCCGGATTGAAGTTAGTATAGTAGGATTGTCCCTCTTCCACAGGCGTTGCCATCTCGCAAACCGCAAGTTTCATCGGGTTCAACGAGTCACCCACGTAGCTTTGCACGAATATTCGCAATCGACAAGAGTCCGCCACAGCCTTTCCGTCAATCTTGTTTACGATGCTGTCTTGAGCCGGCAGATACTCACTGCTGCCGTACATATTTTCAAGAATAGTGAACTGCGTGGAGAAGTTGCTCGTCACATACGTGCCTGTTTCAGGGTCTTTGATGTGGCCGAGGTAACTGTATATGTTTCGCGACAACACTGAATCCACGGCCATTGACCTTGTGCTGACATAGAAAGTGTCGTTTTCGGTTTCAAGTGCGTCAGTTTTGTTAGTAAGGGAGTTGCCTATTGTATCGGTGGTGTCGGCACAAGCGGCAAACATTGTTCCCACAAAAGCGACACATGCCAAATGCTTGATGTTCATCGTTGCGTTCTTGAAAAGTGTTGTCGGTATGTTTTCGTTATCCTTGGTTATGGAGTTTGCCACAGTCGTAGGTCTGTTTTCACCCGGTGTCTATTGGCAAATCTTCTCGTAAAATTCCTCGTACTTGGGTGCAAAGTCCTCACCTGGATAGTTGAGCAGAGGCGTATTGCCAGCCTTGGCGTACTCCAGCAGTTCTTCATTGACACCTTTGCCGGCCTCGATGACACCGTCAGAATAGTCTATGGCCAACTTTCCAAGTTCACGGAAGTCAAATTCATCATTGTATTTGGTCAACAACTTAGCCTTTGCTTCACGGAATTCAAGGCTTTGCTTGAAGTTTTGTCCGAGGTCGCGCTTGAGACTGTTGGCGTAGAGCGAGGTAACAACCTTTGTTTCAGCGAACGATGGCTCATCGTGATAGGCTGTTTTTATGTAGAATGGCACCACTGCGCTCATCCAACCCTGACAGTGAATTATGTCTGGAGTCCATCTCAGTTTCTTCACTGTTTCGAGTACGCCTCTTGCGAAGAATATTGCCCTCTCGCCGTTGTCGGCATAGTCCTCACCGTTCTCGTCAGTAGCCATGAGGCGAGTGGAGAAATAGTCGTCGTTGTCAATGAAATACACCTGTATACGCGTCGACGGAATGGACGCAACCTTTATTATAAGAGGATGGTCAGTATCGTTTATTATAAGGTTTATCCCCGACAACCTAATCACTTCGTGCAGTTGTCCGCGCCTTTCGTTTATGTTTCCCCATTTGGGCATGAACGTTCTTATTTCGTGGCCGCCTTCTTGTATGGCCTGTGACACGTTGCGGCCCATGAGAGACAGTTCGCTTTCGGGCACATAGGGATTGATTTCCTGGTTAATGAACAATACTTTCTTTGCCATGATGCTTCATTTTATCCTTGCAAAGTTACGAAAAAATATCCGTTTATGGACTGTTTTGTTCAAAATGTTTTTTGCAGTAAGGTACAAAAGGGTAGGGACAAAGGCTTTCTGACTGTGGCTTTTATACGTCGAAACTGACTCTTGGAACCACAAAACCGTAAAATTTGTCTGTCAGAGCAGGCTTATAGAAACTACGCAACAGGGGTCTTTCCGCATATCTCTATGCCATGTCGGTATCTTCAATGCCAACGATGTGCAGTACATCTTCGCGAACAGAGAAGCGTATGTTCCATGTTCTGAACGACATACCGTAAATCCGCGCAGGGTCATCATGATATTGAGGACGTGGATCTTGCCGCAACACTGCCTTTATCGTGGCCATTTCTTCATGCGACATGACCGATGGCACATCGCAATCCACGCAGACCGAGAGCGTTTGCCACTCCACTGCCTCAGTGAAACCTCCTTTTGCACCTGGATGGCAGTCGGAAAGTGGCACGTATGGCTTAATGTCATAGATGGGAGTGCCATCCATGATGTCGGCTCCGGCCACGGTTATGACTGGACCTTGGGGAGCTTCGAGCGCAATGTCAACTATCCGCACAGACGACAAGCCAAGGTTGTTGGGACGGAACGGTGACCTCGTGGCAAACACCCCTTGCCGGCAGTTTCCACCGAGTCTTGGCGGACGCACGGTGTTGTGTTTCGGCACTTGCATGTTGGCCGAAAAGCCCCATACAATCCACAGGTAGTCGAAGCCTTCAAGGCCGCGCAAGGCATCCGGAGAGCGATATTCTGGCTCAAAAACAATCTCGCCTCGAAGTTCACTGACCAGAGAACTTTGGCGGGGAATGCCGAACTTGTCCTTGAATGGACTGCGAAAATGAGCTATTGGATGTATTACCATAAAGGCTTTGCAGTGCAAACACAACCTTGGGTGACAGTTGCAACAATTGTCACCCAAGGATATTATCTCCAAACTTTATGTTTGCAAACAGTTTGTTATTTGTTATAGTCAGCAGTAAGCTCGCAAATCTTCACGATGACCTGCATGGCCTTTTCCATCACCTGTATGCTTACGAACTCGTAAGGGCCGTGGAAGTTGACACCACCGGCAAAAATATTGGGACAGGGCAGTCCCTTGAATGACAGTTGTGCCCCGTCGGTGCCGCCACGGATAGGCTCTACCTTTGGCGGAACGCCACACTCCTGCATGGCTTTCAGCACCAAGTCAATCACGTGCATGTTCGGATCAATCTTTTCCTTCATGTTGTAGTACTGATCCTTTACCTCTGCCACAGCCGTACCGTCGCCATACTTGGCGTTGATTCGCGCCACACACTCCTCGATGAAGTCCTTGCGCTCCTCAAAGCGGTCGCGGTCGTGGTCGCGGATGATGTATGACAGTGTTGCCTGTTCGATATTGGACTTGATGCCCAGCAGATGATAGAATCCTTCGTAGCCTTCGGTGTGCTCAGGAGTTTCGCTTTCCGGCAGCATTGAGGCAAACTCCACGGCCAATCCGTTGGCGTTTATCATCTTTCCTTTGGCATAGCCCGGGTGAACGCTAACACCTTTGATCTGAATCTTGGCCGATGCGGCATTGAAATTCTCAAACTCAAGGTCGCCGAGGTCGCCTCCGTCCATCGTGTAAGCCCACTCGCACCCGAATTTCTCCACGTCAAAGTGGTGAGCACCCATGCCAATCTCCTCGTCGGGGTTGAATGCCACGCGTATGTCTCCGTGCTTTATCTCCTTGTGGTCGCGCAGATAGCACATTGCCTGCACTATTTCTGCTATGCCGGCCTTGTCGTCAGCTCCGAGAAGCGTGTGGCCGTCGGTCACAATCAGGTCCTCGCCAACGTGGCTGAGCAGTTCCGGGAATTTCTTCGGCGACGAGACGATACCTTCAGACAGCGTTATGTCGCCGCCGGAGTATGCCTTTACTATCTGCGGTTTAATGTCCGCTCCGCTACAGTCGGGGCTTGTGTCGTAGTGGCTGATGAATCCGATGGTTGGAACCTTGCCCTTCACGTTGCCTTTCAGGGTGGCATATATGTATCCGTTGCCGTCCATGTCGACGTCGGAGAGTCCTTCTCGTTCCAGTTCCTTCTTGAGATATTCGGCGAAAACCAACTGTTTGGAAGTGCTTGGCACCGTCTGGCTTTCTTCCGACGACTGTGTGTCAAACCGTGTGTAGTTCAGAAATCTTTCTGTAATGTCCATATCTATGTGTTTCTTTCGTTTCTTTTCCAAAGGCAAAGTTACGTTTTTTCCACATATAAGCCAAGGCGTTAAGACAGTTTTTGGACAGTTAGCCGATGCAACTTTGGGTGTTTTGCGGAAGGAGTCGTCACCATGCCGTTCATAACTCGGCGGTTTATGGGTAAAAAGTGGCCGAGTTACGATTGTAACTCGGCCACTTTTGAACGGCATCTATGGCAGTAGTCTGCCGAAACTACTTTATCCCCCTCTCGTTGAGAGCCTTACTGTACTTGGCAGCGTTGGCCAAATGCTCTGAATAAGTACGGGCAAAGTTGTGTGTACCGGAGAAATCTTCCTTCGCACACATATACATATAGTCGTGAGGGGTGTGGTTGAGCACCGCGTCAATTCCTTTTACCGACGCAATCTTGATTGGTCCCGGTGGCAGACCAGTGTTTACATACGTATTATAGGGACTGTTTATGCTGAGATGTTTGCGGTATATGCGGCGCAGACCGAAATCTTTCCACGCAAACTTGACCGTCGGGTCGGCCTGCAGCGGCATTCCGCTCTTTAGGCGGTTGTAGTACATTCCGGCAATCATTGGTTTCTCGGCGTTGTTGGCTGTTTCCTCGTCCACGATGCTTGCCATTGTGGCCACCTCAACAGGTGTCAGATTCATCGCTTTGGCCTTTTTCAAGCGCTGGGCCGACCAGAAGCGTTTGTTTTCTTTCTGCATACGCGCCATGAAGCGGTCGAGAGTCACGTTCCAATAGATGTCGTAGGTGTTTGGAATGAACAGGGCGGCGATGGTGGCCGTGTCATATCCGTAGCGCGAACAGAACTCCTCGTCGGCGAAAGCCTTCGCCATAGCAGTACTGTCAAGCATGAGTTTGCGCGAAAGCGTCCCTGCCAGACGGTCAAGCGTGCGGCTCTCTGGAATGGTAAGGCTCACTGGAGTCTGCAAACCGCTCTTGATGTGGCGGAAAACTTTCACTGCGCTTTCGTCGGGACGCACCGCATAGCGACCTGAACGCACATGATTGGCATAGCCGCTGAGGTTGGCCAGAGTGCGAAACACGAACATTGAGGGTGATGACGCGATGGGGTTGAGTTTGGCAAAAACCGAATCTTGGGTGTCGTCGTTGTCAATATAAACATACTGCACCGAGTCTTCGCTTGAGAAATCAGACAGAAAACAATAGCAAACTAACCCTACCATAAGCAGCAACACTGCGGCTGCCGCATGGAGAAAGTGTCTTGGTTTAGACGGTTTCATATACTTTCCTATTATATATAGTGGCAAAGGTACACCTTTTTGCAATGACAGGAAAAAGTTTTATGTTTTTTTGCTACCTTTGTCTTGCAAACACATACCAGCAAAACACAAAAGATGAAACTTCACTTCAGGCTGACATACAATACTATTTGGGGAGAAAGACTTCACGTGGACATCGTTTACAAAGGCTGTGACGGCAGTTTGCGCCATAGCGACCTGCCGATGAACACCGACGACGGCCAGATTTGGACACTGGAGACTACTGCCCTGGAGTCGCGCCAATGCGCCCTGGAGTCGTTCACATATATATATAAGGTAAAGGATGCCGCCGGCAATGTCCTGCGAAGCGAGTGGGACGGAGTGCCGAGAACGATGTTTTTCGACCCGACAAAAGACTATTTCATGCCCGACTGTTGGCGCGACATACCATTGCAGCACCACCTTTACACCAACGCATACCTCATCACCGTCCACGGTCAGGCCAACAATGAGGCCAAACCGCTCCATCTGCCACTGTTCAGACGCACTGTCGTGTTCCGCATCTCGGCTCCCCAACTTCAGCCGGGGCAGTCGTTGGGCGTGTGCGGAGGCCATCCGGCCATAGGTGACTGGAGCGAATCTCGCTATCTGCCTATGCAATATGCCGGCGGACAAGAATGGATGTTGTCGATAAACGTTGTGGGAATACTGCACTTTCCGTTGGAATACAAGTATGTCGTGGTGGACAACCGCAGCCAAGGACTGGTGGAGTGGGAGGAAGGATACAACCGCACTACCGGCGACTGCACCGTCAACGACGGCCAAGTGCTTGTGCTCGACGGTGGAATACTCCACGTCAGGGAAAAAATGTGGCGCGCCGCAGGACTCGCAGTGCCGGTATTCGCCCTGCGAAGTAGCCACTCTTACGGAGTTGGAGACTTCGGTGACTTGCGTCGGATGGTTGACTGGGCTGTGCTAACCGGGATGAAAGTGATACAGCTATTGCCAGTCAACGACACAACGAAGAGCCGCGATTGGATGGACTCCAGCCCATACAGTGCCGTTTCGTGCCACGCTCTCCATCCTCATTACGTCGACTTGGAAGCGGCAGGAGTGCTGTCTGACAAGGCAAAGATGACGGCCTATCACCGCCAGAGACTTGAACTGAACGCCTTCGCCCATAGCGACTACTGTGCCGTGGACAGGGTTAAGCGTGCCTATCTCGCTGATTTGTTTGCCGAGAAAGGCGCATCGGTTTGCGCTTCCGCCGCCTTCAAATCCTTTGTCAGTGGCAATAAGGATTGGCTGATGCCCTACGCAACTTTCTGTCTGCTGCGCGACAAGTTCGGAACAGCCCGGTTCGGCGATTGGAAAGAGCTATCCGTTTATGACGAAGCGGCTGCCAGCAACTTCTGTGCAGCCAATCGCAATGCCGTGGAACGCATATTTTTCGTGCAATACTTGCTGCATACTCAGTTGAAAGCCGCTGCTGACTATGCTCGAAGTCAGAGAGTTGTACTCATGGGCGACCTGCCCGTAGGTGTTTGTCGCGACAGTGTGGAGGCGTGGACAACGCCTCAGTATTTCAAGACCAACACTTCTGTGGGCACACCGCCAGACTCCGCCTCTCCAAACGGGCAGAATTGGGGCATTCCGGCATACAACTGGGACTCACTGATGGGCGACGGATGCCGCTGGTGGCACAGACGGCTGGAGCATACCGCGCAGTATTTCGATGCCATACGCATCGACCACGTGCTCGGATATTTCCGTATTTGGGAGATACCCACTCATGCCAAGCACGCCCAACTGGGACATTTCTCTCCGTCGCTGCCCATGGACGCTGCGGAAATAGAATACTTCGGACTGACATTCCGCAAGGATTTGTTCACACGGCCGTTCATTACCGACAAGATTCTCTCACGCCTGTTTGGCATACACGCTGACTATGTGCGCTCAAACTTCCTTGTAAGCAAGGGTTACGGCCTCTATAACCTGCGCGAAGAGTATGACACGCAACGGAAAGTTGAGGCTGCTCTTGGCGGAAAAACCGACGAAAACAGTGTCTGGATACGCGAGGGGCTGTACCGATTGCTTGACGATGTGCTGTTCATCGAGGACTCTAAGCATCCGGAAATGTATCATCCGCGCATCAATGCCTACCAAGACCCGATATTCACGGCGCTTGACAGCGAGGAAAAGGATGCATTCATGCGCATATACAACCACTACTACTATCAGCGGCACAACATGTTTTGGGGCACACAGGCCATGAAGCGGCTGCAAAGTGTGCTCAAACATACACGTATGTTGGTCTGCGGTGAAGACCTCGGCATGCTTCCCGACTGCGTGGAGCCTGTTCTCGACACGCTGCGTATACTTTCTACCGAGCTACAGACACTTCCCAAACAGCCGGGGTTTGAGTTTGCTCACCTTGGGGCTTATCCCTACCGCAGTATAGCCACCACTTCCACCCACGATATGCCCACATTGCGGCTCTGGTGGGAAGAGAACCGCGAGGCAGCCTTGCGGTTTTACGTAACGATGTTGCAGAAAGAGGGTAGGGCACCGGAACACTTGCCGGCACAGACTGCGGAGGAAATCATAGCCAGACACCTGTATTGTCCGTCAATGTTGTGCATACTGCCCATACAGGACTGGCTCGCAATGTCCACGGAACTGCGCTCGGCTGACATAAGGCGGGAGAGAATCAACACTCCAAGCGACCACTACAACCGATGGGAGTACAGAATGGCGCAGACAATAGAGGAGTTGATGGTGGCAGACCAATACAACAGAAAGATAAAAACAATGATAACGAGGAGCAAAAGATGAAGAAGTACAACACATTCGTATTCGACCTTGACGGCACACTGCTGTCTACGCTCGAAGACTTGACCACAAGCACCAACTATGCGCTGCAGACACACGACCTGCCCACGCACTCCATTGACGACGTGCGCCGCTTTGTGGGCAACGGAGTGAAGAAACTCATTGAAAGAGCTGTGCCCGGAGGACTGGAAAATCCGAAGTTTGAGGATGTCTATGCAACGTTCCGCAGTCATTACATGGAACATTCGCTCGACACAACATGCCCTTATCCGGGCATCTGCGAAACTCTTACCGAACTGAAACGGCGCGGCAAGAGGATTGCAGTGGTGAGCAACAAGTTCTATAACGCCACTCAGGAACTGTGCAAGCACTTCTTCAGCGACACCGTGGAGGTGGCTATCGGAGAGCGAGAGGGCATCCGCAAGAAGCCTGCGCCCGACACCGTGGAAGAAGCCATGCGCCAATTGGGTGTAGACAAGGCTGACGCAGTATATATAGGTGACAGTGACGTTGACGTAGCCACCGCCCGAAACAGCGGACTGCCCTGCATCAGCGTGCTTTGGGGCTTCCGTGACAAAGACTTTCTCATCCAGAACGGAGCCGAAACCTTTATCACGGAACCAAGCCAACTGCTTGATTGGACATAAAACTATAGCAGTGTATGACGGTCAATATAAGCCATGACACTGTCTTTGTAGCTGTCTGATATGGGTATGTAGGTGGTTCCAAACACCACTCGCAGTCTGTCAACCACCTCAATCTTGTTCATGTGAACGATATATGAACGGTGTATGCGCATGAACTCCGGCGACGGCAGACGGTCTTCCAGCTTTTTCAGGTTCATAAGCGACATTACCTTATTGCCGTTGGTCATGGTTATGCGCACGTAGTCCTTGACCCCCTCTATATAAAGGATGTCGTCGAAGGCAATTCTCTGCAACTTATAGTCGCTCTTGACGAACACGAAACGGTCTTGACCGCTGCTTTCGGGATGCTCACGCTCCTCAAACCACTTGAGAGCCTTGTTGGCCGCTTTCAGAAAGTCCTCGTAACTGATAGGCTTAAGCAGATAGTAAAGAGCGTCAACATCGTAGCCCTCGGCTGCATACTTGCTGAAAGCCGTAGTGAAAACGATCTTGGTGTTCTTCGGAAGTATCTTTGCGAACTCGATACCGCTAAGCTCCGGCATCTGTATGTCGAGGAATATAAGGTCGACCGGGTTCGACTTCAAATCCTTTATTGCAGCAATGGCACTGTTGTAACCTCCTGTCAGGTTGAGGAAAGGGGTCTTGTTCACATAGCTTGACAGCAAGTCTACTGCCAAAGGCTCGTCATCAATTATCGCGCAGTTTAGTGTCATATATGATTATTTTTGATGTATAGACTGTGTTTTCAGCATTGACAGACTTTGTCCATTCGTATTTTCCGTGATATAACAGTTCCAGTCGGCTGGCCACTTGCTTGAGTCCTATGCCGTGTCCGCTGTGGTCAGAGGCGGTTTTAGGATGGTTGCTGTTCTCTATGCAACATTCTATCCTGTCGTCAGTTGCCGTAAAGTTGATGTGGACGAAACTTTTTGCGGTCATGCTGACCCCATGTTTGAAGGCGTTCTCCACGAGTGATATGAACAGTAGCGGTGCTATCCTTGCCCGACACGGCTCCGGAATATCGGCAGACAGCCTAACGTCGATGCTATTCGGGAGCCTTATCTTCATCAGATTGACGTAATTCTGCAAGAACTGCACCTCATCTTTCACGTCAGTGAACTGTTCTTCGTTGTCATACAGTACGTGACGCAGCAGTTTGCTAAGCTCCTGTATGGCCGTCTGCGCCCTTTGCGCATCGATGGCGGTGAGGGCGTAGATGTTGTTGAGCGTATTGAGCAGGAAATGCGGGTTCAGTTGCGTGCGCAGATTGCGCAGTTCCGCTTCTGTCCTGGCCGATTCCGCCTGTTGTCTTGCGCTTTCCGAAGCCTGCCACCGCTTAGACAGTTGTATGGTTGTGGCAATTGCCGCCGCAATCGTAAGGTTGAACATGTCCCGCAGGGTGAACACCAGCGACAAGTGCAGCGATTCGGCGGGTCTAGGGCGGTTCGGGTCAAACAGATGGTGGGTCATTTCCATCCAATAGTGCAGGGCTATGCTCAGGCAGACAATCATCACGGCGTTGAAAATCCAGAAGAAACGCTTGTTGCCACCGATATAAAACTTCGGTGTCAGCCACGCATAGTTGATGTAAAAGGTTGCCATCAGCGTTAACTGAGCCATGCTCATGAACAGGATTTGGAGCGCACTTACTCCATTTCCCCTGTTCATGAACATGAGCGGCCATACAAACATGACGGCCCAAATGGCCACATGCAGCAGGCATTCCGTTGTCCTGTTCCGGTTTCTATCCATAAAGAACCTTTTTTATTCATACCTTAGAACATCCTTCGTTATACCTTAGAATATCCTTCGTTGTATCTTAGAACATCCGTTGTCTCGTATTCGGACTTCCGTTATTCATATCTTAGAGCCTCTATCGGGTCGAGTTGCGCTGCCTTTTTTGCAGGATACCACCCGAAGAACACGCCCGTAAAGGTACATACGGCAAAGCTCATTATGATTGTCCACAGCTGTATGGCTATGGGCCAGTGGGCAAACAGTTTGATAGAGTAGGAGGCTCCGACCCCGAGAATGACGCCTATGATACCGCCGGTCACGCTAAGAAGCACCGCTTCTATGAGGAACTGGTTCAGTATGTCCATGCCTCGTGCCCCTACACTCATGCGCAGACCGATTTCACGGGTGCGCTCGGTGACGCTAACATACATGATGTTCATGATGCCGATGCCGCCTACAACGAGCGAGATGCCGGCCACACAACCAAGAAGTATCGTGAGCATATCTGTGGTGGAGTTCATCATCGATGCCAACTCCTCCTGAGAGCGGATGTTGAAGTCGTCTTCGTCGGCCTCAGTGGTCTCCGTAGCGTCCTTGAGTTTGTGGTTGCGTCGCAGTATCTCGGTTATTTCCTCGGTCGCCTTGTCAGTTACCCCCTCGGTAATGGCCGAACACTGTATGCCGCCAAGGTATGTTTGTGCCAAAATGCGCTTCATCACAGCCGTATATGGTGCAAGTACGAGGTCGTCCTGGTCCATTCCCATGGAGTTGTAGCCCTTCTTTTTCAGCACACCGATAACCCTGAACGGTATGGAATTGAACCTTACCACCTTGCCGATGGGGTCGCTACCGTCGGGAAAGAGGTTGTCCACCACCGTTTGTCCAAGGACGCACACCTTTGCGCTTGACTTTATCTCTGCGTCGGTGAACATTTCGCCGTCGGCAACGTTCAACTGTCGTATCTCAAGATAGTCTCTGTTGACGCCGTAGATGGACGACGGAGTGTTTTGGTTGCCATATATGAACTGTCCGCTGCTGCTTACCATCGGGCTAATGCTCTTTATGTAGTGGCAATCGTCGCGGATGGCCTCATAGTCTGCCATCTTGAGGGTTTCCATCGACGAGGCATCCTGTCTGACACCGCCGCGCATGTCAGCACCGGGGCTAATCATTATCATGTTGGAACCCATTTCGGCGATGTTCGACTGTATGCTTTGCTTGGTGCCTTGACCCACGGCAAGCATGGTAATCACCGAAGCTATACCGATGATGATGCCCAACGCCGTGAGAAACGAGCGGGTCTTGTTGGCGAAGATTGCTTTCAGTGCTATCTTGAACAGGTTGGTATAATTCATTGTCTTGCTTGTTTTTATATGTGTGTATGCAACTGCGACTGACTATGTCTGACACCTATTTTCGTAAAGGTAACGTTTATGGATGCTAAAGGTAACCTTTATGCATGCTAAATGCGGCATTTACGAAAACGAGGCTCAGCTTAGCGTCACTCATCCGTATTCGGCGGCAGGGCGGCAAGCCCCTCTGCGGCCGACTGGATATTGCTGTTGTATTCGTCGCTTATCACGTGGCCGTCGCGCAGCATGATGTTGCGGCTCGAATAGTTGGCTATGTCCGGGTTGTGGGTGACGAAGATGATGGTGCGTCCCTCGGCATGGAGCTTCTGGAAGAGCACAAGAATCTCAAACGATGTGCGCGTGTCCAGATTTCCAGTGGCCTCGTCTGCGAGTATCACCGCAGGGTTGTTCACCAGTGCGCGGGCTATTGCCACACGCTGCATCTGGCCTCCCGACATCTGGTTGGACTTGTGGTAGAGGCGGTCGCCCAGTCCGACGGCCTGAAGTGCATCCACTGCGCGCTTGTGGCGTTCGGCTGCGCTCACTTCGCTGTTATACATGAGCGGCAACTCCACGTTTTCCACACTCGTGGTCTTCGACAGAAGATTGTAGTTCTGGAAGATGAATCCGATTTTGCGGTTGCGCAGTATCGCTCTCTGCGGTTTTGTCATGGTGCGAACGGACACTCCGTCGAGAAAATACTCGCCACTTGACGGTGTGTCGAGGCATCCCAGCTGGTTCAGAAGCGTGGATTTGCCGGAACCGGACTTACCCATGATGGTGACAAACTCGCCTTCGTAAATCTTGAACGACACACCTCGCAGGGCATGAACCATCTCGTCGCCCACCATGAAGCTGCGCTTCACGTTCTGCAGCTCTATGACAACTTTCTTGTTGCTGTTATCTTGCATGGTTTCAGAGCGGTTTTATTTTTTCTTGTCGTTGCGCTTCGGACCCGGAGCAAACGGCGACTGCTCCTGTTCGCCTTGGGCTGTTTCCTCTTCGGCCTGCACCTCTTTAATGCCTGTGACAATCTTTGCGCCACGGCTGATGCCGCTGATTATCTCAGTGTTGGTGCCGTCGGACATGCCAATCTGCACAGCATGCGCCTTAAGAGTGTTGCCTTCAAGAGTCCACACCTTGTTCTTGCCGTTGCAGTCCACAATCTTGTGCTTGCCAACAGTCTCTGTTGTGGGAGAGAAACGCAGTGCCTTGCTCGAAACGCTCAGCACACCCTGCTTCTCGGCGGTGTATATGGTGACGTTGGCGGTAAGTCCCGGCTTCAGTTTCAGGTCGGCATTGGGAGCACTGATCACCACTTCGTATGTCACAACGTTGTTGGTTGTGGTGGCTTCCTGGCGCACCTGTGTCACAGTTCCTTCAAATGTGTCGTTGGGGTAGGCGTCTACTGTGAACGAAACGCGCTCGCCTTCCTTCACGTCGCCTATGTCAGCCTCGTCTACATCGGCCACCACCTGCATGTCGGTCAGGTTTTTTGCTATCTTGAACAGTTCCGGGGTGCTAAAGCTGGCCGCAACGGTCTGGCCTTCCTCCACAGATTTAGACAGCACCACACCGTCTATGGGTGACGTAATGGTGGCATAGCCGAGGTTGGTCTGGGCTTTCTGCACCGTTTCCTTGGCTGTGGCCACAGCCTCCTTGGCCTTCTGATAGTTCAGGCGTGCGCTTTCATACTCGTCGGCACTCACCAAGCCTTTCTTATACAATGTGCTGTAGCGGCCAAAGTTCGACTGCTCATAATTGAGAGTACTCTGTGCACTCTGCAGATTAGCCTTTGCCGTGTTGAGTTCGCTTGTCAGGTTGGTCTTGTCCAATTCAGCTATCACCTGTCCCTTTGTCACTTTGCTGTTGTAGTCAACGAATATCTTATTGACAATACCCGACACCTGTGTACCAACAGTCACCGATGTCACCGGCTCTATGCTTCCTGTGGCCGTGATGCTGTTTTTTATGTTGGCCGGAGCCACGGTAGCCGTGTCGAAAGTGACTTGGCTCTCTTTCTTTCCTGAGGACATCAGCCATGCAGCGGCGGCCACCACCACTATCACAATGACTAGCATCCAAATCTTGCTTATCTTTTTCATGTTCGTTTATTATTTCGTTTTGTTGTCGTTTCCGTTTCTATCCGCAGATTAAAGGTCCATGATTTTGCCTTCGTAGAAGTTCAGCAGTTGTTTGTCAAGTATGGCCATATACTTGGATTGCAGCATGTTCTGCTGTGCGCTCAGCAGCGAAGTCTTGCCGGTCATAAGCTCCGTGATGTTCTTCAGACCGAGACTGAACTGTTCGTTGAGCAGGTTGTAGCTGGCCTGTGCGCTCTCCACATTGGCTTTCGCTGCCTTGAACTTCTGCTGGTTGGCGTTGGCGTCAATCCAGTAGCCCTCGATGGTGCTGTAAAGTGTCTTCTGTTTGGTTTGCAGGTCTATGTAGTTTTGCTCCTGCTTTATCTTCGCCTTGTTTATAGCCGTGCGTGTGCTGCGGTTGTCAAAGATGGGTATGCTCACCGTTGCACCTACCATTGCATCGAAATTGGTCTTTATCTGCTTGCCCCACGACTTGTCGTTCATCGAGGTGTTGCTCGTTCCCAAGCTTCCCGTAAGGCTCAGCGTGGGCATGTGGCCGGCTTTGGCTATGGCTATGCTCACCTCGCCGCTCTTGATGGCCAGTTTGCTGTTTTCTATCTCCGGACGTGAGGTCAAGGCTGCTTGGTATACAGTCTGCAAAGCCGGCAAAGTCGCCAGCGCCTGAGCGTCGGAAGCCTCCGGCACTGCCACGTCAAACGCGGTGTCGTCGGTTATCTCAAGAAGCTGCTTCAGCTGGGTTTTGTATTTCATCAGATTGCTTTGGGCCTCTACTATATTATATTGGTCCTGTGCGGTCTGCGCCTTCAGTCTTGCGAGGTCGGCCTCCGACATCTTTCCTGCGGCCACCATATCCTTGCCTCTCAGTTCGTTTTTCTCGCTGATGGCGTGGCTCTCGGTGTTCACCTTGACCGCTTCTGTGGTGTAGAGTATCTGCACATACAGCTGCACAATCTTTTCCTGTATGGTGTTGGCGGCTTCCACGGAGTCCAGTTCGGCCTTCTGCTCATTCAGTTTGCCGAGCTTGATGTTGTTGTGGTTCTTGTTGCCGTTCCATACTGTCCAGTTTGCACCTACGGAATAGCTGCCGTTGTAGTATGTCTTGTTGATACTCGTTGACACCGTTCCGTTGCTCACGGTGCTTACGCCCTCGTTGACCCAGGGACGATAGCCGACCGACTGGTTGGTAGATGCCGACAGCGACGGAAACAAGGCCGCTTTGTACTGTTTCCAGTCTTCGGTTGACGACTGTTTCGTGAGGCTGTTCTTTTTGAGCGACAGGTTGTTGGCCATCGCATAGTCGATGCACTCGCGTAGTGTCCATGCCTTTGGCGTTTGGGCAAAGGCACTGACCGCTCCGGCAAACAGTGCGACCGCACAAAAAACTAAAGTTTTATTCATTGTTCTCTTGTCTGTTTCTGTTTGGTGCAAAAGTAGGTATTACAGGCTGTAGCAACAAAAAAGATAGACGTTTGAATGCAGTTAGTAGAGACAAAAGCCCGATTCCTCTATTTGAACCGGGCTTATTTAATAGTTTTTAAAGTTGTGACAGGCGTGCTATATACTTGCCTATGATGTCAAACTCTATGTTCACCACCGAACCGATGCCGATGTCGCAGAAGTTGGTGTGCTCCATAGTATAAGGTATAATGGCCACTTGGAAGGTATTGGCCGTGGGATTGCACACCGTGAGCGACACTCCGTTGACCGTGACACTGCCTTTGTCCACCGTGAAATAGCCGTTGCGCGCCATCGCCCGGTCTTCTTCATACTCGAATGTGAAGTATGTGCTGCCGTTGGCATCCTCTTTTTTCGTGCAGCGAGCCGTCTTGTCAACGTGACCCTGCACGATGTGGCCGTCGAGCCGTCCGTTCATCATCATCGAACGCTCCACATTCACCTTGTCGCCAGGCTTGAGCAGTCCGATGTTGCTGCGGTCAAGGGTTTCCTTCATTGCCGTCACGGTGTAGTTGTCACCGCTTATGTCCACCACGGTCAGGCACACACCGTTGTGCGCCACGCTTTGGTCAATCTTCAGTTCGCCCGTAAACGAGCACTTGAGCGTGAGGTCAATATTGCCGCGGTCATGCTTTACGTCCACAACAGTGGCAAACTCTTCGATAATTCCGGAAAACATTTGTGCTTATAATATATAAAAAGGGTCGTACCGATGATGTGATGAAAACTCCTATACTATAAGATTTGGGAGCTCTTTGCCTTTGTAATCCACCGGCATTCCTGCTACCCGAAGGTCTGTGGCCCGCCATTGGCAAAAGAAGTCTTCCCGGTTTTCGTTTTTAATTGATGAGTATCCCAATCGAACCGATACGACCCTATGTCTTGTTTCGTTGTCTTTTCTTATTGCAAAGATAAGGCTATTCTCCCAACCCTCCAAGTTTTGATGCTGGTTTTTAGATTTCTTTGCTGTCAAAATCGGTATTTCTGCGGCACCCGAAAGTTTTTTTTCCGGATGGGATTCATGTCGTTTGCCTTCTATGCCACTTAGCAGTCGTAACTATGCCATTTACGAGGCGTAAATGGCATAGTTACGACCCGTAAATGCCCCACTTCTGGGTCGTAAATGGGTCACTTTTGAAACCTATTGGTCGTCAAAGACTTACAAGACTGTTTTTTCGAGGTATAAAAGACGCGTTCAGAGCCTTACCATCTGCTGAACAATTCGATGGTAAACTTGCTTCCGAACTCGTGGAAACTGCCGTTGAGAAAGCTGCCAAAGAGACCGACGGAGAAATAACGCGTGGTGAATCCGTAGCCCAACTCGAAGTACGGTCGGGTGTGTTGTATCTGCAAAGAACTAAGATACAGGCGTTCTGTCTCAATATATCTTCCCAATATGGGCATCCATGTGAGCAGAAGAAATGGCGATTCGTACGAGGCGTTGGTGCGCAGATAGAAGCGCGAAGCGTTGTACCACTGGCTATTGAGCAACTGGAAGTCGCCGGTCCAGTCATCATCCCAACCTCCGGGAAGATAGTTTTCGTGGAAATTGCTGAAGTCAACAAAGAAGACACTCTTTTTATTGGTATAGAATCCACCACCGAACCGGACGGAATAGCGACGCATACGGGGCAGACGCTTGCTGAACGACGCATCAAACTCCCATCGCTCATACTCTGTGTTTGAGTGCATTATGTGGCGCACACCGCGCTCATAGTTACCTGTAAACACAGGGCCGTAGTGGAAAGGGATATAAGTGACGGTAAGAAACGGGGCGAAACTGTAGTAGGCCGAAGGCTTGCCGGCCAGGGTCATTGGCTCCGGATTGACGGCCCGACGCTTGTGGAACACCGCTCCGAGATTGATGTTTATCGGTTTGCCAATGGTTGTGTTCCATGCCGCCTTGAGCATATTGTCTTTGAAATAGTTAAGACCGAGCGCGTCAAAGTTGATGGTGTCCATGTGTTCCGACTTTATCATGTCGAGAACCCCCGAATCTGTAATCCTGTTTCCGTTGGCAAACGTCAGTTCTACCCATCGCCGCTTGCTTGAATTATAAGTATATCTGAGTGTGGCGTTTATGAAAAGCTGTTTAATCTTGAAGTTATATCCCAAGTCGGGACTTAAGGAAATGTTCCGTTCCGACGAAAAAAGATATTGTGCACCAAGTTTCAACCTATAGGCCATGCCTCGACTGCGGCTGTAACTGAGATATGATGGATTGATTAGAGGTGATACGCTTAGCGACACATTGGACGATTGCACGTTGGAACTGTTGACGAGATAGTTGCCCAACGCATCCAGAGTGGCTCGGCTCGCTTTGCCAATCGTTCTTCCGGTAGGAGCGGAGGCGGTGTCGGTTGCGGTGTTTTGCAATTCCTGATACTGGCGATAGGCTTCTCTTTCAATGTTGTTCAGCGCAACAGGACGAATGGAGTCCATGATTTCGGGAGAACAGACGTTGCTGATGGAGTCGGGCAGGGTAGTGGTGCAGTTGTAAACAGCAAGGATATTGGCTCTAATATCGTTGCCCGCAAACTTGAACTGCGCCATCACCTTGCACGATACTGGCAGTCTACCGCCGCCTTCGGGCTTCTCGCCCATGTCAACGTCCACGTCAAACTTTATCATGTCGTGCTCTCCGTTCAGTTGACAGTTGACAATCCGTCCCGTACTGTTCTCCACAATGGCAAAACCCGAAACCAATTGGGTATTCGTTTGCCTTGGAGTAAATGTTATGCAGGAGCGTCCGTTGGGCGAAGGGCTGATTCTGTAACGGTAAAAAATCTTGTTGCCGCGATGAAAAGGCGACAAAAGGATGTCTTTGTAGAGCGATATGCCATAAAGATTGGGACTGATATACTGTATCACAGTACTCATTGCCTCGGAGTTGTGCGGTATTGTATTGACGAAAACCTGGCGTTTCATACCGTAGTCGCCCACACTGTTGTATGTAATCTGTCCATACACCTCGCCTACATAGTTGCGCCTACCTTTGGCGATGTAGAACATGGAGGGAATCAAAAATAGGGTAGGGTTGCGCTTCAGCGTGCGCAGATTGCATTTGATATACGCGTTGCCCGTGCTGCCGCTTGCAGTTGTAGTAAAATTGCGCCGATATGAGAACATACGCTCCACCACCAAGGTGTCTTGTAGATTCCTTGAAGGGGCATAATTATAACTGTCCGGTAGGTTATGTTCAGCCAATACTTCCCCTTGGAGGCTTTCTGAAAAAGCATAACCATAACAGTACAGGAATATACCGAGCAGTGTTGTGATCCGCAGAAGTGCCGTATGCCTTAGTTTCACGCCCCAAAATTATCAATAAATATCGAAGAGGGCAAGACAAAACATCTGTTTGTTTTTCAAGAAACGCCTCTTCTTTCACTTTCAACCCGCCATATCGCCACCGTCAGAGAGTTTTTCCGTCAAACAGAAGATAGTTTCTTTCTAAACGAAAGGTATTCGCCTTTGGACGAAAGACAAAACAAGCCTTTAATGTTAATGCCGGGCATAACGAAAAAAGCAGCAAACCAAAATCGCTGATTTGCTGCCTTTTAACGTAAATGTACTACGATATTGAATGGATATTCTATGTGTTCGAGTTTGTAAAGCTTAGCCCAAATACTTCATAAGTATCTTTGCGTTGCCGCTGTCGCGCAGCTTTGCGATGCTCTTTTCGCGTATTTGGCGCACACGTTCACGGGTGAGACCCAATTGATCTCCTATTTCTTCGAGTCCTTTCTCATGACATCCGATGCCGAAACATTCCCTGATGATGGTTATTTCACGCTCCTTGAGCACCTTTGAAAGTACAGTATTCAGCTCCAAAGCCATCGACTCATGGTCAACATAGCGGTCTGTACGACTGTCTTCTCCGCTGGCCATAACATCAAGCATACAGTTGTCTTCACCGTCCTGAAATGGTGCATCGATGGAAACATGGTGTCCGTCGGCCATAAGGCTTTGGCCTATCTTGTCTTCGTCAAGGTTTGTCGCTGCGCTAAGCTCCGATACTGACGGATGACGCTGGTTTTCTTGTTCAAACTTGTTTATCTCATGGTTGATTTTGTTGAGCGATCCAACCTGGTTAAGCGGCAGTCTTACGATGCGGCTCTGCTCTGCTATTGCCTGGAGGATACTCTGACGAATCCACCATACGGCATAGGAAATGAACTTGAAACCGCGCGTTTCATCAAACTTTTGAGCTGCTTTGATGAGACCGATGTTGCCTTCGTCAATCAAGTCAGTAAGAGTAAGCCCTTGATGTTGGTACTGTTTTGCCACAGAAACGACAAAACGCAGATTAGCCGTAACCAGTTTGTCCTTAGCACGTTCACCTTCCGGACCGCCTTTGCGTATCTTCTGCGCAAGCTCTATTTCCTCGTCAATGGAAATAAGTGGAGCACGACCAATCTCTACAAGGTATTTATCCAAGGCTTCACTTGAACGGTTTGTAATACTCTTCTGAATCTTTAATTGTCTCATCCCTATAAAAAATATGTATAAGTTATAACCATCTAAGAGTCAACCGAATGGGTTAAACTCCGCGTAAGCGGCTGCAAAATTACAAAAAAAACGAATAGGTTGTTATCTGAAATACGGCTCTAGAATGTTAAATAACTACAAAATACAAGGTTTCTTGCCATGATGTGTGGTTACATTCATGCTTTTATGCTATATTTGTGACGTTCTACATAGCAATTACACCTTATTCTATATGTATATGAGACATTTCTTTCTCGTTTTCTTCGTCTGTCTGCTTGGTTATATCTCATGTTTTGCACAGATACCTTCAGGCACAAGCAAGTCCACAATGGCCTTTGACGAGTTTCATCCAGCCGTAATCACCATGAACGACGGTAAGAAAGTATCCGTTTCTCAAGCAAATATATTTCTTAAAGGCGACGTGTTGCTATACAAGAAAGGCAAGTCGGTTCTGGAAGCAAAGATGGATAATATCTCCAATGTGGACATTGCCGATTCTCATTTCATGCGTGTGGATACCATGCTTGCTGAGGTCATTGATACAATCGGTCAGGATTTGCTGCTTTGTTCAACACTTATTGACATCGATGCCTTTATGACGATGTTGGAAAATAGTCGGGAAATAACCAGTTTGGAGATACGCAGCATGGTGAGTTTCTCATCAATAGACTTGATAGCAGATGAAGACAGGCTTTATCCTTTGGCAAAATACTATTTCGTTTTCACCAACGGAAAGCCATTACCTGCCAACGAACGCTCGCTTTCCGCAATAGTTCCCAAAGACAAACGGCGCATATTCAAAACAATAATAAGTCTTCCAGATTTCAGTTGGGGCGATCCGCAAAGCTTGAAGCGCCTTCTGAAAGCAGTAAGGTAAAGAACGTGATTTCAACATTCCTCTTTATCTTATTTATCATAATGCCCGTTATCTGAAGTTTAATGTACCGAAAACTGGCATTTGGCATTGATTTAAATTATTGATTTTTAATGTCTTAAGGCATAAAATAACTCATAAAAAGTTTGTTTTTACCAGATATCAAAGAATGGAAAGAGCTAAATCTGCTT
>CAVGKZ010000033.1:0-6842 GCA_963630025.1 bacterium
TCTTTTCGGTCCAATCTGTCTGTTCGTTCAGTCGTATAGCTCGCTATACTCTTTCGCTCACAGACCCATTGTCCACGAAAATAGACTCGCAATCTGCCAAAGCTAATTTATAGAACCACCCTTAAACGAGACTGATGAAAATAAAGAGATTAGCGATACTGTTATTAACAATGTTGAGCCTTGCTGCTCTGGATGCGCAAAACGTCCAGAGGGGCAAGGCTTCTTTTTATTCCAAACGAGCCACAGGGGCAAGGGCAAGCAGTGGCGAAAAGATCCACCACGACAGCCTTACCTGTGCCCATCGCACCTATCCGTTTGGCACAATGCTGAAAGTCACCAACATCACCACGGGCAAGTCTGTCCAGGTGCGGGTCATTGACCGAGGGCCTTTTGCCCGCGGACGCATCATCGACCTGTCGTGGGCGGCGGCAAAGGAGATTGGCATGCTTGCGCAAGGCATAGCAACGGTGGTGGTGGAAAGGGCAGACAAACTGATTGTTCCGTTCAAACCAGAGCCGGAAGACCATCTCTTTGAACTCGATTTCGAACGGCTGGCAGACGGCGATGACGACGGTTTGCAGCCAAGTTGGCAGGAAATGAAGGATGCGGTTGCGTCCGGCAGCAAAGGCCACGGGCATAAGCACGGGGGAAAGAAGACTAACGCGTCAGACAAGACCAAGCGTCCTGCGCGATAAAACCGTGCGAACTTTGTGAAAAAACTGTGCGCACAGAGCCTTGGACACTCTGTGCGCACGTTGGTTTGACTACCGCTTTGACGTAGTCACAACAAACTCTTTTATCTGCGAAGTAATCTCGTGGTTGCCCTGAACCACGGCGATTTTCAGTACGATTTGTCCGTTCTTGAGGCGGTTGTCGGCAAACACTGTGGCTGTGTAGCGCACACCACGGTGAGGCGCAATGCTCTCTACGCGCAGTCCCGGCGATATGTGAACGTGCTTGTTGCCGGTTGTTTCCACCACAGTGGGCTGCACGTCATACAGAGTCACGTCCGAACTGTTCATTATCTCGAATGTCACCTTGCTTGTCTCGCCGGCGTGCAGTATGCCGTCGCCGTTGCCGTCAACGAAAGTGGCGTTGCGCACCTCAATGAGCGAGTTGTACTCAATCTTGTAGCCCTGGATGGCGTGCTCCAGCTGGTCCACTGATATCGTGCGAGGTGCCACTGTGGTGTACGCCTCACGTCCGTTGTTCTGCTGCCCGGTGGCCTGTCCGCTGTTCGGAGCGGTGGTGCTGCCTGTAGACGGCTCCATCACTATGCGGTCATCGCCACTGTTTGTCGGGTCGAAATAGCCGTTGTTCTGGCCGTTGTTCTGGCTATAGCCGTTGCCGTAGTTGTTGTTGGCATAACTGCCGGTGTTGTAGCCGTAGTTGTCCGAGCCGTAGCCGTAGTCGGAGCGGCCGTACTGGGCGTCGCGACTCTCGCGATATTGGCGGTATTTCTCCTGCTGCGCTCTTTCGTTGGCACTGCCTACCGCAGCTCCGGCCACCGCTCCAGTGGCCATGCCGAAGATTGTTCCCACGTCGCTGCCGCGCGGTCCGCCGGATATTCCGCCAATGGCCGAACCGAGAATGGCGCCGAAACCGGCTCCTGTCAGTGCTCCGTCGCCGGCACTGTAGCATCCTGAGAGCAGCGTCACAACGCTAACCGAATACAAAACGAGCTTTTTCATGTTCTTGTTCCTTTCTTGTTGATGCAAAGTCATTGCCAACGAGTGCAATGAAAGTTTATTTTCAAATTGCCGAGTGCAGCTATGACTTATGCAAAGTCATTGCCAACGAGCGCGATGAAAGTTTATTTTCAAATTGCCGAGTGCAGCTATGACCTATGCAAAGTTACGAATAACTTTGAAAAAAATGAAACTGTTCCGCAATACTTGCGTCCTTTTCCTTAGCGCAGTTGGAAGGCTTAGTAGGCGCGTGCGTCCCCGCCGCGCCCAACTTAGTGAACAGAGGCATTTTAGCCAAGGGGACGGCGGGGAGGCACGTCCCTACTAAGCCGACAAGGACAGCGAGGACGCACGCGCCTACCACAGCCTTCCAACCATGCTCAAAGATTGCTGAATGGGTATGATATATATACAGTTCGCGGCTTTCAATGCGACATTCAGCCTCTGCAAACGATGTCTTTGCGGCATTTGGTAGGCTTCTCTTTTGAAACGGCCGAAAAAGTGTAAGCAAAATAAAACTGTTTGCTTACAGTATTTCGTGTAGATAAGATATGCAAAACGGATTGTAAGCAAAACAAGTCTGTGTGGTTTCAGACCGTAAACGGCCTATTTACAATCGTAAGTAGGCCGTTTACGAGTCGTAAATGGCATGTTTAGCGAACATAAATGCCATAGTTGTTTTCGTAAGTGATATGGTTGTCCCCGCAAAGGTGGGTTCAAGCGCATGAGTAAGACCGCAGTGTGCTCCTACAATGCCTTGGCTTTCTTCGGCTCGTTGGTCGTGACGAAACCTATTCCTCAAATGTGATAACGCTTTTTAGGGATAGTCACACAAAGACATTGTCCACGCTTTTAACAGAAGAGTCATGAAATTATTGTGATTTTTATACCGGTTCGTCACATTATTTGGCAAATTTTTCCTTATCTTTGCATAATATATGTCAGGGCTGTTGTCCTGTCCGACACACGATACAAGATAAATATTAATTAAATAAAAATACTATTCTATGAGAATCAATTCTTACAGGAAAGGGCTGCTGCCTGCGACACTCGCTGTCGGTATGCTGGCATTGGGCAGTTGCACTAACAATGACTACGACTTGAACAAAGTCGACATGACCATGGGATTCGGAGGCGGTGAACTTACCCTCCCGAACAGTTCCACAGACTTTATCAAACTGGCCGACGTGCTCGATCTGGAAGACGACGGTAGCGTTGTGCTCGATGCCGACAGCAACTATGTGTTCCGCTTGGCCGAAACGAGTGTTGACGCGGCCAAACCGTATGTGGAAAAGGTGCGGCTCGAACCTACTTCGGAGTCGCTGGACTTTGTGTTTAATCCTACTTCCGGTGCGAAACGACATTCGATGACGCGCGCGGTTGGAACAATGGTGACTGTGCCAGAGCAGGATGTTATGAACTTCTCGTTCAACGGTAACTCTTCTGAAGTGAAGAGACTGAATTCGGCCTCGATAAGTGACACAAAGATGACGCTTGCGCTCACGTTCCCCAGTGCTATGGCGACGTGTATGCCTACACTGGCTACCGTGACGCTGAATATGCCGGGCTATCTGAAGTTGAGTTCGGCACGACTGACCAGGGGTAGCGGCAACGTTTCCATCCCGTCGTCGGGCTGCGTGGTGCTGAGCAACGTGTCTACTTCAGGCGACATTGCGCTGGAAATGGTCGTGAACGGACTCGATTTCAGCAACTATGACACGAAGTATGGCGAACTGGAGAAAATCGTAAACGGCAATATCAAGATAACCGGTAGGATGACAATGGCTATGGAGGCCGAACTTACGGCCATACCCACAGCGTCGTCGTTCACCATCCACTCATCCATTTCAATCGCTGAAATGGTAGTGAACAGCGCAAAGGGAATATTCGACCCGACGATTGACCTGAACGATCTCGGTGAGGTGAATGTGTCGGGAGTGCCCGATTTCCTGCGCGACGGTGACGTCAACATCGACCTTGCCAATCCGCAGATAAGGCTCAAAGTGGCCAGCGACATGGAAGTGGGCGCAAAGGTGGATGGAAAAATCGTGGCCATCAAGGACGGACAGCAGACTGCATCGGTGGATTTGCAGGACATGGATATCAAAAAGAAGAGCGAGACGGCCGACGACACCACACGTATCTGCATTTGCCGGAGCGTCCCGGAAGCGCAGGAGCCTGGATGGGACTATTATCCTGTGGCCAATCTGTCGAACCTCGTCCGCACGATACCTGACCGCATAAAGATAACCGACACTGAAGTGCAGGCTGACCAGAACAACGAGGCTGAGTTTGAGTTCGGAAAGCACTACACGGTTGCTCCAAGCTATAGCGTTGAGGCTCCGTTGGCCTTTGCCGAGGATGCAAGGATTGTATACAGAGACTCTACTGACGGTTGGCACAAAGACATAAAGGATCTCGAACTGTCTGACGGTTCTTACGTTGAGATGACGGCCAACGTGGAAAGCCGTGTGCCGGTATACCTTGACATCAAGGCTGAACCGATGGACGAAAACGGCAATGTCATTTCTTCCGCCAAGCTGAATGTGGAGATTCCTAATGGCATCAATGCTTCTGCCGACGGTAAGCAGCCAGTCACAACACCTATAAGCATCAAGATAAGTCAGCTTGAGGACGATGCCTTGAAACAGCTCGACGGTCTGCGCTTCACCGTCACGGGTGCGGCATCGAAAGACGGAAAGAGCGTGACGGGCATAACGCTCAACGCACGCGACCATACGCTGAAGCTCACTGACATTCTGGTGAAACTCAAGGGCAAGGTGATTGGCGACTTCAACTGATAACAAAATCGCGGTGGTAATTTATAAAACCATCCTATACATACATCATAAAGCAATAAACAATGGGACATATATATAATAAGGTGGTGGCTTTTGCCTCCATGGCTCTTATCGGCGGTGCGGCAATGGCGCAGAGCTTGAACTCGGCATACTACACTACGGACTACAAGTTCCGTCACACGATGAACCCTGCTTATGGCAATGAGCAAAACTATTTCTCGGTGCCGGCGCTCGGCAACATCAACGTGGGGCTGCACGGCAACTTTGGCTATAAGGACATAGTTATGGACAATCCGCTGTATGGAAATGGCAGCGACAAGAAGATGACCACATTCATGCACCCCGATATCTCGGCTGGCGATGCACTCAGTGGATTCAGCACGGGCAACAACCGCATTGTGGGCAACGTGGGAATCACTATCTTGTCGGCAGGTTTCAAGGCGTTCGGTGGATACAACACTGTGGAACTCAACTCAAAAACGTCGTTCGGAATGTCGCTGCCATACGAGTTGTTCGCTTTTGCAAAGAACATCGGCAACAACACTTACAACATCGGTGACATAAACATGAATGCGCAGTCATACGCAGAACTGGCTTTTGGCCATTCTCGCCAGATTAACGACCGCCTTCGTGTCGGCGCAAAAGTGAAACTGCTGTTCGGAGTGGCTCGCGGCGACATTGAACTCAAGAACGTAACGGCCGACTTGGCGTCAAACGACAAGTGGACAATAAGCGGTGAGGCAAAGGCAAACGTGTCGTTGAAGGGCTTTGAGTATAAGTCGAAGGAGCACGAATACAAGAACGAGGATAAGGGGAAATACGAAACTGTTGACAATGCGAAGGTGAGTGGAGCTGGACTCGGTGGTTTCGGATTGGCTTTCGACCTGGGCGGCGTATACAAAATCGATGACGACTGGACGGTAAACGCAGCCGTTCTCGACCTCGGATTTATCAGTTGGAACAACAACGTACAGGCTTCCAACCACATGAAGTCGTTCGAGTTTGATGGCTTCCACGACACCGCCGTAAAGGAAGGACGCGGAGAAACTCTCGAAGACAAGTCTGATTCGTACAGCGACCAGTTGGCTGACTTTGCAAACCTGACAAATGACGGTAATCAGGGCGGACGCACCACCGGCATCGGAGCAACCATCAACGTGGGATGCGAATACAATCTGCCGGTATATCGTCCCCTCACGTTCGGACTCCTTAGCTCTACACGCATAAATGGCCCTTACTCTTGGACGGAAGGACGGCTCAGCGCAAACTGGACTCCGTTGGCGTGGATTGACGGCGGCGTCAACTTTGCGGTAAACAGCTTCACTGCAAGCATGGGTTGGGTGCTAAACATCCATCCGAAGGGTTACAACTTCTTCATCGGCATGGACCATCTGCTCGGAAAAATGAGCAAAGAGGGAATACCACTCAGCTCCAACGCAAGCGTAAACGTGGGAATGAGTGTTGCATGGTAAGCGCAAGGGCTTACAGAATCGTCACTTAGTGACGGCAAAAGCGGGTTGGTGCGATTTGCGGCTTATGGCTCAAATCGTACCAACTTGTTTTTTTTGTTTTTCATTGCCGAAGCAAACTATTCGTTCTTTTCTTTTGACATTCCCGCTTCTTATTGCTACCTTTGTCCAGTCTTGCCGTGGATGGCTGACATGGAGTTGTCGGTCAAATAAAGTCTGCGGCTTGGCCTATCATAAAATCGAAGACGTTTGCTTGACGTTTTCTTCTTATTATGTTTTTCTCAGAACAATCTGCTCTTTATGGACGACTTGCGTGCGGAATACAAGAAACTCGCCGACTTCTACGACCAGAAGAGAAATCTCTACGACATGAGCGTACTCTCTTACAATCAGCTTCTTGTGGAGTACAAGCCCATCATTAAGGGTTGCGACCGATTGTTGGGGCGCATGAGCAGGATGAAGTTCTTCGACCCGGCGTGCGGCAGTGGCAACTTTCTGATTATCACCTACAAGCAGCTCCGCCTCTTGGAGATGGACATTCTGCGTCTTCGCAAGAAGTGCATACCCGAGCAGATGCTCGACTTCATCGACGGTTCCTGCATCCGTCTCGACCAGTTCTATGGCATCGAATTGCTTGACTTCCCCCACGAGGTGGCAATGCTCTCCCTCTGGCTTGCCGAGCATCAGATGAACAACAAGTTCCACGCCGACTTCGGCGTGAATGTCGCTGCCCTGCCACTGAAGAACATCAACCAAATCAAGTGCGGCAATGCTTGCAGATTGGATTGGGAAGAGGTGTGTCCGCATACCAAGGAGGAAGAGGTGTTTGGGGTCACCTGCAAAAGCGTGTGGATTAAGCAAAAATCTTTGTTAGTCTGAAAAGG
>CAVGKZ010000034.1:0-2423 GCA_963630025.1 bacterium
ACCTCTCCATGCAGTCTGCCCGATTTCCTTTTATTGTATGTTTCACTTGAATTCATATGCCAATCCCAACAAGTGTCCTCGAAATGAATCTATGAATGTTTCAATAGATATGTTTTCGGCCATGTTCTCATAGTGCCCCTTGCCTTGAGTCGCAATCAAAGCCACGGCATTGTATTTATGCTCAAGGACAAGACGCTGGCAAAGAATGCGATAACGGTCCAGGTATGTAGCCTTCTTGAATTCTTCACGCACTTGGAAATGTGGCTCACTTACTTTCACCTCATGGGTGCTTTCAGAGTCTTTCCCCACAACCATCATGTAGCCTAACCATGGGGCTTGGTTACACGTAAACGCTTTCTCACGAAAAGCAGTCCAAAAATCCTCGGAAGAGCCGAGCGACTCCTCTATTCGGTTATTCAGATTGTTTCCATAGGAGCCAACCTGTGATTTCAACTCTATGGCCGCCACAAGATTATTCTTTGGCGAAACTATTATCAAATCCCAATCCTTTGTGGCACGGAAATAACCTGGAATATGATTGTTTCTGAGATGCACGCATGACTTAGGGACACCTGCATCGACTGCGATTTCTGTAAGAACACCAAGAAAAGCGTCAAGCTGTTTACCTGCCAGCACACTTCCTTGCTTCTGCTTGATATTCCAAAAGGAATCTACAGCATCTGCTATTCTGGAACAATATGTCGTTTCCATTGTTATACGCTAATGGTGGTTCTATAATTTACCACCGTAATTTTATTTAATGTTGGGTGATTTACGTTTTGTTTACTCACAGACAAATTGTCCTCAATTATAGTCTCGCAATCCGCCAAAGCTAATTTATAGAATCACCCTAAAAAGTCTTTCACAAAACATTGCTTTGCATACCGGTCTTCCCGCTCCGTGTCAGCACGTTATTTCGCCCGAGCCGAAGCAACGGTGGTGGTCGGAGTCATACACCACGCAGAACTGTCCGGGCGCGACACCCTGTATCAGTTCGTCGGAATGCACAGTGTAGCAGCCGTCGGCGGTGCGCTCAAGCGTGGCCTTATGAAACTCTGGCGTGTGCCTTATCTTGAACGTCACGTCGGCGGGCAACGACTTTTCGGTGAGGAAGTGGAACGCCCGTATGGGGAAATTCTTCTTGTAGGCTGTGAGCGGCTCATAGCCACGGCTCACGTAGAGTATGTTTTCCTCCACATTCTTCTTCACCGCATACCAAGGCCCTCCGCCGAAACCAAGGCCGTGGCGCTGGCCGATGGTGTGAAACCACAGTCCCTTGTGGCTGCCCAAGCGCTTGCCTGTCTCCAGCTCCACCACGTCGCCGGGCTGCTCACCGAGGTATCGGCGTATGTATTCGTTGTAGTTTATCTTGCCGAGGAAGCAGATGCCCTGCGAGTCTTTGCGCCGCGCGTTGACGAGATGCTCGCGCTCGGCAATGGCCCTCACCTCGCCTTTCATGTAGTGGCCTATGGGAAACAGAGCCTTGCGCAGTTGCCAGTCGTGTATCTGGGCGAGGAAGTCGGTCTGGTCCTTCACCGGGTCGGGACTTGTGGTGAGCCACTTGCGCCCGTCAATCACCTCGGTGCAGGCATAGTGGCCTGTGGCTATGAGGTCGTAGTCGTGGCCGCGCTTCTCGTCGAACGCCCCAAACTTTATCAGTCGGTTGCACATCACGTCGGGGTTGGGCGTCAGTCCGGCACGCACCTTGTCCATGGTGTAGCGCGTCACCTGCTCCCAATACTCCTTGTGGCAGTCAACAACCTCCAGCTTGCACCCGTAGCGCGAGGCCACGGCGGTGGCCATCTCAAGGTCCTCCTCCGACGAGCAGTCCCACTCGGCCTCTTCCTCAGGCCCTATCTTTATGTAGAAGCAGTCGGGGTGCAGCCCCTTTTGCGCCAGCTCATGCACCACCACCGAACTGTCAACGCCGCCCGAAAGCAGCACCGCTATATTCTTGTCGCTTAATTCCATAGTCATAATGTTGTTGAAAAGATAATGCAAACGAGGGCAATGAAAGCTTGCTTTCACATTGCCGAGTGCAGCTTATCTTATGCAAAGTTAGCCGATTTGCCCATAAAACCCAAAGAAGCTCCATGCGAAAAGAGAGTTCTCGCCACAACCCACAAACCCAAATTGTCCAAAAGCACAATTCTTAAATGGCGATTCTACAAATTATGATGTCCAATTTGTTGTGTTCTGTGTAGTGGGTGCGTCCCACCGCACGCCAAGCGGCCGGTGCGGCAGTTGCGACGTGAGACACGTCGCCCACTACCCAGCGCACCCACCACAAGCGGGAACAACAAATTGGACAATCACAACAAGTTACCATTGCATATTTCATCATTTTTTAGGTATTGCCGACAATATAGTAACTATTCAGCGGTAGGTGCATGACGAATCGTCAAACCTCAAACAAGGCTTGA
>CAVGKZ010000035.1:0-31704 GCA_963630025.1 bacterium
CGCTATGCTCCTTCAAAGAAGCCGGCAAAACCGCCTAAAAATACAGGACAAACTTGAGGAACTTATTCTTATTCGCATTACTAAAGGTATTAATGGAGTCCTTTTATTGTTTCTATGCGTTTCGTTATTCTCTCGTTTGTCTGCCTTATCGTCTTCAAGTCGCGCGACAGTCGCAGTCTGAACCTCCACATACGCAGATAGAAGAACAGTCCCAACGGCAGCACTACGCCCGTCACTATGTTCAGCGCACGCCGTCTGAATGGCCGTGTGTGTGCGTGAGTGGCAATGATGGGATAATTGTTCAGTTCTGCAAGCACTATACCGTCCTTGGAATTGGACAAATCCTCTATCACGCTTTCCAGTTCCTCGTTTATCTCCCTTATGCGGCGGTCGTCTCCCTGTCTGAAGAACACCTTTATCGGGTTCGGTGCCCTCAGCAGTCTGTGTTCCTCCGAATACTCCGCCACCTCTTCGGTTATCCGCCCGAGCGCCTGTACGTCAGCAGCATAGTCCGGGTCGTTTATTATAACCTCTTTCTTGTATATGTGCCGCTTTGTTCGTATTCCGAGTGCGCCATACACAACATTGCGATACAGCTCTATGTTGAACACCGCCGAATCCTTGTTGGCTTTGTACGTAAAGAACGCAGCAACAGGTGCCAGCACGGCTGTGGAAATCCACTTACCGAACCACACGGTCCAGTTGTCGTCGCGCGCCATCCTCATTCCGGAGTTCTCGAAGATATAGTAGACGATGAACACCAGTACGGATATTATGACCGGCACGCCGAGACCTCCCTTGCGAATTATCGCTCCGAGGGGCGCACCGATGAAGAAGAATATCAGGCACGAAAGCGACAGCGTTATCTTGTTTATCGCCTCTATTTCATGCGTGCGTTCCACGCGCCAGAGACTCTTCGTGTAGTCACCCTTCATCCCCAAGTCCGCAGCGTCCATTTCCACGTTGTTCAGTGCCGCCTTGACAGCGTTTTGCTTCATTTCGTTGGCTGTGCGGTCGAATATGGAATCGATGTTCACCATTTCCGACGCAGCCTCCTTTACAGCCTTGACCGAATCTTTCTTGTCCAAGCTGGGACGGTAGAATGTGGTCCACTGCGCCTGCTGGTAGAACGAGCGCCCCACACTGTCGTTGAACGCCCGTATGGAGTCGAGGTCGTGGTTTATCCTGCTCATGCTCTTCGACTGTGCGCTGTTGGAAACGCCAGCCATGTCGGCCATGTTGAAGCCTCCGTCGAAGTCCAGGACGATTCTTTTCCGTGCAAATGTCTCGCGACGGTAAGGCACGTTGGCACTTCCGGCCAAATCCTGCGACTGCATATTCTCAAACCATTCGCCACTGTACAGCGTCAGCAGCAAGTGCTTCTTCTCGGCAGTAGACTGCATTGCGCCCGAATCCGCAAGGATTATGGCGGCATCCTCGTAACTGCCGTTCATCTTGTATATCATTATCCCATACAGCTTGCCCGTTTCCAAATCTTTCTTTTGGACATACAGGTTGCAGTTGGGTATTCCGTCATAGAATATTCCCTCTGGTATTTCCAGCTCCGGATTCTTCTGCTTCATTGAGAGCAGCAGTTGTCCGAACTGCTTGTTCGACTCCGGCCCTATGACATTCTGGAAGTAGAACGAGCAGCAAGCCACCACCGACACTATCACAATGAGCGAGCGCATGGCCTGCATCAGCGATATTCCGGCAGCCTTGATGGCTGTAAGCTCAGAACTTTCGCCGAGATTGCCGAACGTAATCAGTGACGACAGAAGAATGGCCAAGGGAAAAGCCTGCGGCATGAGCATTATGCCCATATACCAGAAGAACTGCGCGAGCACCTGCAACGACAATCCCTTGCCTATCAGCTCGTCGACATAGCGCCAGAGAAACTGCATCATCAGTACGAACTGGCAAATAAAGAATGTCCCGACGAACAGAAGTCCGAACTGCTTAGCTATGAATATATCTAATTTCTTGATACGGAACATTATTGTCGTTTTTGCCCTTTGCGCAATGTCAAGATGCAAAATTAATATAAAAAGGCAACAGTGAACAGGTTTGCCCTTTAGTTTTTTGTTTTTTTATGTTTCAACTTTTTCATAACGACATCAATGCCAATACAAAGGAAAGCCGGGAGACTGGCGGCCTCTCTCAAGGCGTGTCTCCCGGCTTTCCGTTATGGACAGGCGGTCTTACCGCTTATTTAGCCAATGTCACTTGTTGTCGCAGATGAGGTTCTCGCCAGTCATGTCGGCGGGCTGCTCCAGTCCCATTATGTGCAGTATCGACGGAGCGACGTCGGCCAGACGACCGTTCTTCACGGTTGCGCTGTTGTTGTCGGTCACGTAGATGAAGGGCACGGGGTTGAGCGAGTGCGCCGTGTTGGGCGTGCCGTCCTCGTTGATTGCGTTGTCGGCGTTGCCGTGGTCGGCAATGATGATGGCCTCGTAGTCGTTGGCCTTGGCGGCCTCTATCACCTCGCGCACGCAGTTGTCAACGGCATGGACGGCCTTGGCTATTGCGTTGTACACGCCAGTGTGGCCCACCATGTCGCCGTTGGCGAAGTTCACCACGATGAAGTCATACTCCTGGGTGTTGATTGCCCCAACGAGCTTGTCCTTCACCTCGTATGCGCTCATTTCGGGCTTGAGGTCGTAGGTTGCCACTTTTGGCGACGGCACGAGTATGCGGTCCTCGCCCTCAAACGGAGTCTCGCGGCCACCGTTGAAGAAGAATGTCACGTGGGCATACTTCTCTGTCTCAGCCGTGTGCAGCTGCTTCTTGCCCTGCTTGCTAAGGTATTCGCCCAAAGTGTCCTGTACGTTCTCCTTGGGGAACAGTATGTGAACGCCCTTGAACGAAGCGTCGTAGGGAGTCATGCAGTAGTACTGCAGGTCCTTTATTGTCTTCATTCCCTCTTCGGGCATGTCCTGCTGGGTGAGCACCTGCGTGAGTTCCTTGGCGCGGTCGTTGCGGTAGTTTATGAATATCACCACGTCGCCCTCTTCGATGCGTCCGTCAACGGCAGAGTTGCAGATTGGCTTCACAAACTCGTCGGTAACTCCCTCGGCATAGCTCTCCTGCATGGCCTTCACCATGTCGTCGGCCTTCTTTCCCTTGCCCTCAACGAGCAGGTCGTAAGCCTCCTTCACACGGTTCCAACGCTTGTCGCGGTCCATGGCGTAGAAGCGTCCGATGATGCTTGCAATGTGGGCGTCGTTCTTGGCGCAAACGTCTGCAAGGTCCTTGATGAAGCCCTCGCCGCTCTTCGGGTCGGTGTCGCGGCCGTCCATGAAGCAGTGTACGAAGGTGTTCTTCAGCCCGTATTCCTTAGACACCTCGATGAGTTTCACCAAGTGGTCCATCGAAGAGTGAACGCCACCGGTCGAAGTGAGTCCCATCAGGTGCAGCTTCTTGCCCGTCTTCTGTGCGTAAGTGTATGCGCTGACCACCTCAGGGTTCTTCAGTATTGAGCCGTCCTTGCAGGCGCGGTTGATCTTCACCAAGTCCTGGTATACGATGCGTCCTGCGCCGATGTTGAGGTGTCCCACCTCGGAGTTGCCCATCTGTCCGTCGGGCAGACCCACATCCTCGCCCGAAGCCTGCAGCTGCGAGTGTGCGCTGATGGCGTTGAGATAGTCGAGATACGGAGTTGGAGTGTTGTAGATGACGTCGCCGACACCGTGTTTGCCGTTGCCCCAACCGTCAAGAATCATAAGTAATGCTTTCTTTGCCATAATATTGATATAGTATTTGCTTTTTCTGCGTGCAAAATTACAACTTTAGTCGGTAACGGCCAAAAAGTCAGTTGTGAACCAACGTGCCAATCTGTTCGCCGTCCATCACTTTCTTCAGATTGCCCACGATGTCCATGTTGAAAACGTATATCGGCAGGTTGTTTTCCTTGCACATGGTGGTGGCGGTGAGGTCCATCACCTTCAGTCCGCGCGTGTAGATCTCGTCGTAGGTGATAGAGCTGAACTTCGTTGCCGTGGGGTCTTTCTCCGGGTCGGCGGTGTATATGCCGTCAACGCGGGTGCCCTTGAGCATCACGTCGGCCTCAATCTCGATGCCGCGCAGCGACGAGCCAGTGTCGGTTGTGAAGTAAGGCGAACCCGTTCCGGCCGAGAATATGCACACATAGCCTGCCTCCATGGCCTCTATGGCCTTCCATTTGCTGTAGAACTCGCCTATCGGCTCCATGCGGATGGCTGTGAGCACCTTGGTCTTCACGCCGATTGCACCCAATGCGGAGCTTAGTGCCAGCGAGTTTATCACCGTTGCGCACATGCCCATCTGGTCGCCTTTCACGCGGTCGAAGCCCTTCGACGCTCCGCTAAGGCCACGGAAGATGTTGCCGCCGCCTATCACTATGCCTATCTGCACACCCATTTCGCTCACTTCCTTTATCTGCTGGGCATATTCTCCCAATCTCTTCGGGTCAATGCCGAAGCTCTGTTCGCCCATCAGGCTCTCGCCGCTGAGCTTCAACAGTATACGTTTGTACTTTGCCATTGCTTTGGTCTATTGTTAAGTTTATTGTTTAATCGTTGTTACTATCGCAGATACTCGGTTCTTCCATTGAATGCGTGGACAGTATCCTTGCAACAGAAGCGAAACGTAGAGAAGACACGACAACCCACCGCACCGCTCGTGCAAAGAAGAGCTACCACAATGCTGACTTAGTAGGCACTGTTGACCTTTTTGTCTTTTTGCCCTTTTATGGCGAATGGTACGGCAAAACATTGTATTTCTCATGCACTTCGTTATACTGTATCTACGCCATCTATGTATTTGACGGAAGAACCAGATATTCCACCTCCTTGAAGGCGTATTTACGAATTTCACCGTTCTCCTTGCGCAGCACGAGGTGGCCGTTTGGCTCCACCGTTTCAATCTCTCCTCTGAACTCGCCATCTGCATCACGGTATCTGAAAGAGCCGTTGCGGCGGTAGAGTACCGACTTGTATTCGTCGTGTATTGTGTCGTAGTCGCCAGCATCTACGCGATTCAGCAGTTCCAAGAAGTGCGTTATCAGTTTACCAAGCACCTCGTCCACACAGGTTTCCATATCTGTTATCTGCCGCAGTGACACCGGATTGGGCGCATCACTCACAAAAGTCATCTGATTGATGTTTATGCCCGTGCCTATGATGCAGTCCTTCACCATACCTTTGTTTAGGCTGCACTCCGACAGGGTGCCGCTTATCTTGCGGTCGCGCCAGTATATGTCGTTGGGCCACTTTATGGTTATGTCGTCGGCATATGTGCTTAGCACGTCCCTTACGGCCAAAGCCATGGCTTCGAGCATCACAAACTGGCGGTTGGCCGGCACGTCTTTGGGATAAGTTTTCACGCTGAACGTCAGGTTCTGTCCGCGCTCACTCTCCCACGAGTTGGAGCCTTGTCCGCGCCCGTTTGTCTGATATGCCGCCATGGCCACGGTCATCCGCCGTCCCTCTTCGCCCTTGTACTCGCGCAGAAACCAGTTGGTCGAGTCGGTCTCGTCGAGACGTATTAGCCTTATATCCTCCATATTTATTGATATGGTACTATTGTATATTAATAAGGTATAGGAATGAAAGCACTCTTGATGTGGTTTATCTCGGGCTGACCGTCACTCTTTTCGGTCACGGCGATTATGTCGAAGCGCAGCGGGAGTCCCATCCTGCGTTGTTTCACAAACGACCTGGCTGCTGCAGCGAGCGACTTTATCTTCTGCCTGTCCACAGCAAGTTCGGGTGCAATGAGAGCATTGGCACGCCGGGTCTTCACCTCCACTATCACCAGTTCATCGCAGTCCATTGCCACAATGTCTATGTCGCGGTGACCGCTGCGCCAGTCGCGCTCCACTATGCGGTAGCCTTCGCCCTGCAAATAGTCCGCCGCCACCTGTTCGCCCCACTTCCCGAGTTCGTTGTGTGCTGCCATGCGTTTCGCTTGTATGTTTTATCAAGGACGGTTCTCACTTCGCCATCCTTATGCAAAAATAGCATTTTGCAGCGATATTCCAAAGGTCTCAAACGCTTAATTCAAAAACTGAAACATTTGGACACTCTTTGCATAGTAGTGTACCCGCTCTTATTTTGCGGTATCTCCACCATATTTATATGCAATATCATTCCATCTTGGAATGTTTAAGCGTTTGCCATAGTGCCTTTCGTAGCTCTTTATGAGGTTGTCTTTCCAGTGCAAGGCTATGGTTACTCGTGTGTCAGGATATTGGTATATTGTCTCTTCCATTGCAGCCAAGAAGTCTTCAAGACTCTCGAAAGGTTTAAAGTCAGCCTGTTCCGAATACCAAGTAGCAGGGCGGATATTCACTATTACCTTATTCTTATACTGCACCTTGACCGGCCACGTTCCACTTGTGCAGCAGATTTCCCAAAGGTTCTTCAGCCATATTCGTTCTATCTCCACCACTCCGTTCTCCATTTTGTACTTTATGAGCAAATGTTTTGAATGGAGTTTCCACGGTTTCTCCACCACAAGATTGATAAAACTGCGGAATGCTGCAATGTCAAAGTTCGGGCTACCTGTGAAAGACTTAACCTCCAGCCAGTTTGACTCCAAGTCTTTCGGGGCAAGCCAGAAGTCTGGAGACGCCTGTCTTTGGTTGTGTATATGCACAATGCCCTTGTTTGTCATCCACTTATCAAGCCATTCTTCAAGTATATTGCCGATGATATTGTTTTGTTCTACTGTTATTCCGAACTCGCGAAGATTGAATTTCACAGAACCAGTCGCTCCCTCCATTCCAAAATCTTCCACAAGTGCCTTGTACAACATCTCTGATGCGTCCATACTATTTATGCTTTTAATGTATCCAACAAACGTTCTGCAACAGCCTTGATTACTGGAACTACAACGGTATTGCCCAGCAAATCGAAACCATCTTTCTCACTTACATTGAATTTAATGCTGTCCGGATAACCACACAAACGCAGTCCCTCTCGGAGAGTCAAGCGTCTAAGTCCGCCACTGTCACCGACATAAAGTTTCTGCATATCCATAGCCACAAGAGTTGGGGCTATTTCTTTTGGTGACATCACCTTATTTATCTCAAAACTCAACTTTCCCGCTACTATATTATAGCCTTTAGGTTTGGTCGTGTCATATTCTCTATGTGTAGTCACGATACCATTTTCCGTCTTTTCCCGGATTAGTTTTTTGGGATGTTCAAACTTCAAGTATCCTTTTCTCGTCAAATCTTCCAACATGTCTTCAAGGTTTGGAGAGTTGAAGAATGTGCTAATCTGTTCTAAAGTCAAAGGCATACCATCCATCCAGTCAATTCCAATAATTTCAGCCCACTTCTTTTTGCGACGTTCCGTTAGGATTGTGTCAAGAAGTCGTTTCTGTTCAGTCGAAACATGCCCCTTTATTTCCAAATCCCAACTATGGATGTTTGTACTCCCCCCTCGTTTGTCCTTTATGGACTTCCCGTATAGTTGTTCTACGCTGAAGTGTTTTAGCAGGGTTCTTATAAATGGAGTGTCGGCAGTAGGATTTCCCGTTTCAAGAATATCACCGAGTTTACTTTCCTTTGTCGGAAAGTTGTCAAGGTTTGGTGTAGTATTGATGCTTCCTATTATATATATCCTTTTGCGCTCTTGCGGTACCCCAAAATATTTGGAGTTGAGCACACGGAAATCGAACTTATAATTTAATGCCGCAAGCCTGTCAACTATCACACGCAAAGTCTTGCCTCCGTCATGGTTTACAAGCCCTTCCACATTCTCAAGGATAAAACCTTTAGGGCGTTTATCCCTTAATATGCGCTCCACTTCAAAGAACATTGTTCCGCGTGTGTCGGCAAACCCCTGCCTCTTACCGGCCGAGCTGAATGCCTGACAGGGAAAACCGGCACAAAGAACGTCAAAGTCCGGGATGTTCTTCGTATCAACTTTTGTAATATCTCCCGTGATTGTTTCTCCTGGATGGTTCTCCTGCAAGACCTTTACTGCGTATGGCTTGATTTCTGAAGTGAACACGCACACAGGCTTCAGTCCCTTTTCCTTGGCGGCCTGTTCAAGTCCGCAACGTATCCCACCTATGCCTGCAAACAAATCAATGAAGCGCAGTACATCATGTTGGCCGCAAACTGCCATGTCCGGCTGTTTCAATGTTTCATTGACGGCATTTGCAATGTCAGTTCCAGTAAGTATTTTAGGAGCATAAAGGGTTTCCTCGTCTCTTCTACGGAACGTTTGCCCTAACAGTTCACCCATATCCAAGGGTTCTGCAAGCAGCTCTTCGCCCAAAGAATAAACGATGTATGCCCCGTTTGGGTCGGGATAATCCAGTTGTTCCATTTCCTCCTGACCCTTGACAGAAGAGTTTACGCAAGGGAAAAGGTGATAGTCCTCTTGCGGATTTTGGGTGTTGTATATCAAAACGTAGTCTGGCAAGACGTTTGAAAGCATACCTCCGTTCCTTTGGGAAAACAAGTCTTTGTTGAAACGGACATTGTAGAGTTTCTCATATCGCCCTGTCATTTCTCCCAATATCCAGTTCAACTGCGACTTTTCCCCTCTGTATGCCCCGAAAAGGAATGTCCTGTCTTTATTCTCTATATACCTAAACATTTCCGAATATGCGTTGTCGGCAACCGTTTTTCCCCACTTCCCGAGTTCGTCGTGTGCTGCCATGCGTTTCGCTTGTATGTTCTATTAAGGACGGTTCTAAGATTACAACCTGTATTCTTCGTCCGGTTTTCACTTTGCCATCCTTATGCAAAAATAGCATTTTGCGGCGATATTCCAAAGTATTTCACTGCATATTCTTTTTTTCACAGCCGCCAAACGAGAGCGGGCACGACCGCAAAAAACTTAACTCAAAACATGAAGCGCGCAATTTTGCCCGAAAATTGTATCGATTTTACCCAAAGATTGCATACATTTTCGGCAAAAATCGCATCAATCTTTAGCCAAAAATCGACATGATTTTTCAGCACCCCGCAACTTTCTGCATGTCAAGGAATTGCAAGAACATCTTTGAGGGGTCGTCTTTAGTTCGGATTTACAATAAATATTGACAGAAAAGAATGGAAAAGTGAAGAACTTTTTGAAGGAGGAGGATGCCGCACAATGGTAAATGTAGCGGTAGATTGATTTATACTTCACCATTCCAAATCTTTTTGCTCGTAACATCTTGCGGCTCTCAACTCATCAGCCACCTGTGTTGTTGTCTTCTCATTCTCCCACTCTCCCGAGAAACAAGTTCTAAGGTCAGGTCTTGCTTTCCCTGCAGAAGACTTTGAGCGTATTGTAACCACAAGTTTTGATATAATATCCAACTTGTCGTCATCACTCAATCTTGCCAACATTGGCATATAAAAATCAGAAATTCTTACGACCTGTTCCATACATACTCCCTCTTCATTAAGTGTTCAAAATAAAACTCTTATGCGAATTTACACTTTTCTCCATATATTACAAAATATCTTGTCTTACTTTTTATGCGAATTTACACTTTTCTCATTGCTTTTCTCATTGCGCCACCAAGTATCTTGCCTTACTTTTCGGCGAATATCACTAACGTTTGTAGCTATGCGTCACCCAATAACTTGCGGAAATTGAATTATATGCTTAATTTTGTGGACGAAACAAACTAAAACAAAACCAAAACAAATTACTATCACTTATGAAAACAACCTTTCTTGCACTGTTGGCCCTGGCGTTTGCCGCACAAGCGCAGGCTGACTCTGGACGCGAACTGCGCTACAGACCCGACGGGCGCGACATCGTTTGCGTCAACGGAACCAACCGCTACACCCGCGCCCTGTATGGCGGACCCACCGAATACCGCATAGAGACGAGCGACCGCCCCGTGTTCGCGTCATATAAAAAAGGCGACTGCCGCAACATCAGTTTCCGGCTTACCGCAGGAGGCGCCACCATCGCCCTCGACTCCACGGCCTATTGCGAGGCGCGCTACCATGCCGGACGGCGCGACTACACCCTTACCGACCCACGCTGGGGAGGCGGAAAACTGCACGTGAGCGTCATCGCCCGCACCGACGTGGAGGGCGCGTTGTGGCTCTTTTCCACAGAAGGCTTTTCTTCGTCAGTTTCGCTTGAAGGGTGCATCTGCGAAACCACCATCATGCGTTTCCGCCGTTTCGGAGAGATGGGGCGCATGGAAAAGCAGGGCGGCTTTGAGGCTTCGCCCACGCTCAAGCAGTTGGCCACGGTCGATGTGCAACTAAAGGGACAACCCATTTGCATATCACTTGAAAACAACGCCCTCGCCACCGCTCCCCAGAAGAGTCTCATTCAGACGTTTAACCGTCAGGAGGCCGAGCGCAAGGCAATGGCCGGGCAAGTGGAGTTTGACACTCCCGACGCCTACATCAACACCATTGGCGGCAACATGGTGATGGCCGCCGACGGCGCATGGGACGGCAAGGTGTGGAACCACGGTGCCGTGGGCTGGCGCATGCCGCTGCCTGGATGGCGCGCAGCCTACATGGGCGACTTCCTCGGATGGCCCGACCGCCAGCGCACCCACTTCGACAACTACGCCAAGAGCCAGGTGACGGGCGTTCCGGCTACCATTCCGCACCCCACGCCCGACACCACCGCCAACCTCTCGCGCGGTGTCTACAAGTGGGGAACGCCCATGTATAGCGACGGCTACATATGCCGCACGCCGGGCAACAACCACCAGTTTCACCACTACGACATGAACCTCAACTACATCGACGAGCTGCTCTGGCACTTCCAGTTTGACGCCGACACGGCCTACATGCGCAAGATGTGGCCCGTACTGAAGTCGCACCTCGCTTGGGAAAAGCTCAACTGGGACCCCGACGGCGACGGCCTGTATGACGCCTACTGCTGCATCTGGGCCAGCGACGCGCTGCAATACAACAGTGGAGCCGTGGCCCACAGCTCGGCCTACAACTACCGTGGCAACCTGCTCGCCGCGCGCATTGCCGAGCTGATAGGCGAAGACCCGCAGCCCTATCGTGCCGAGGCCGACAAGATACTCGCCGCAATGAACTCGCGCCTGTGGCTCAAAGACGGCTATTGGGCGGAGTTTCAGGACTTCATGGGACTGAAGCGCAAGCACGAGAGCGCAGCCCTGTGGAGCGTATACACCCCGATTGACTGCGGAGCATGCACGCCCGAACAGGCTTACCAGGCCACACGCTACGTTGACAGCCGCATACCCCACATTCCGTTTACGGCCGACGGCAAGGAGTATGTCACCGTGAGCACCACCGACTGGATGCCCTACGAGTGGAGCATCAACAACGTGGCCATGGCCGAAGTGCTCCACACCGCGCTGGCCTACTACGAGGCAGGGCGCAACGACGCGGCCTACGACCTGCTGAAGGGCACGGTGATGGACTTCATGTACCTTGGCGGCAGTCCCGGCAACTTCGGACAAATATCATATTTCGACAAGGCCATAGGCGAGGCTTACCGCGACTTCTCCGACGTTACGGGCATCGCCTCGCGCGCCTTTGTGCAGGGACTGTTCGGCATAACGCCCGACGCACTGTATGGCCGCTGCGTCATCCGTCCGGGCTTCCCCTCGTCGTGGGACTCGGCCTCGGTCAAGACGCCATATCTCTCATACACTTTCAAGCGCGAGGGCGGCAAGGACACCTACGTGGTGCGCCAGAACTTCAAGCGTCCGCTGCGCATCGTCGTGCGCCAGAACCTCGGTCTGGGCCGTTTCGTTGACACCGAATGCTCGTCCGACTCGGTGCAGACCATCGTGCTCAACACCGTGAAGCCGCAGCCTGACGCTCCCGTTGCAACGCCCGAGCCGGCGGTTGCCGAGGGCACGGCCTACGACAACGTGGTGGCAAAGGAGTGCCGCACGGTGGATATGGCAAAGACTTTCAACTCGAATGTCACCGACATATTCACCAACAAGTATCTCTCGCCGCGCTCGCCCTACACCACGCTGAGCATTCCCTCGCAGGGCATAGGCGACTGGTGCTCCACGAAGAAGACCGCCAAGATTGACGACACAGGCCTGCGCGCCGCCGTTAAGGATGGAGTGTTTACCGCCGTTGGTGTGCCTTTCGCCACGCCAAAAGAGGGTCTGAACATCGCCTACACCTCGCTTTGGGACAACTATCCCGACAGCATCTCTGTAAGTCTGAAGGGCAAGGCGTCGCACGCCTACCTGCTCATGGCCGGAAGCACCAACCCCATGCAGAGCCGCATAGCCAACGCCGTGGTGCGTGTGGAGTATGCCGACGGAACGGCCGACACGCTCACGCTGACCAACCCCGACAACTGGTGCCCCATCGAACAGGACTATTACGTTGACGGATTGGCCTATCGGGTAGCCTCGCCGCGCCCCTACCGTGTGGGCTTGGCCACGGGAAAAGTCAGCCGCACGCTGTTTGAGGACCTGCGCATGAGCATGAACCCCGGCCTTGCCGACGACCCGGCGGGCAAAGTGGCGCAGAAGGAACTGCCCGGCGGAGCGGCGCAGCTTCTCGACATGCCGCTCAACCCCAACAAGAAGCTGCGCCGCCTCGTGGTGCGCACGCTCGCCAACGATGTGGTAGTGGGACTCATGGCAGTGACTTTGCAGAAATAAAGGCAATATAGTAATGTTCAAAAAATAACTTCCACAAGTTTGCTGATGCACATTCTGTAGTTTTCATGCCCTGTCTTTTTGTCGTTTTTGCGACTTCTTTTCAGTCACATAGCTCGCTATGCTCCTTCAAAGAAGCCGGCAAAACCGCCTAAAAATACAGGACAAACTTGAGGAACTTATTCTTTGAACATTACATAATATATAATAAGGTGTGGTTTACCATAGCCACACCTTATTAGTTTACGCATAACGAAATGACAACAGAAGAACAACAGAAGATAGACGAGCAGTTCATGCGCAAGGCACTTGCCGAGGCCGAAGAGGCGCTTGCCGCCGGCGAGATACCCATTGGGGCGGTGATTGTGTGCCGTGGGCGCGTGATAGCCCGTGCGCACAACCTGACAGAAACCCTGTGCGACGTGACCGCCCATGCCGAGATGCAGGCCATAACCGCCGCCGCCAACATGCTTGGCGGCAAGTATCTCACCGAGTGTACGCTGTACGTTACCGTAGAGCCGTGCATAATGTGCGCCGGAGCGATAGGCTGGGCGCAGCTGCCGCGCATAGTGTATGGGGCGAGCGACCCCAAGCGCGGCTATGCCGACCACGCCCCACACGCAATGCACCCCAAGGCCACGGTGACCAAGGGAGTGCTCGGTGAGGAGTGCGCGCGGCTCATGACCGACTTCTTCAAGGCCAAACGCTGACAAGCCCAATAGACAGAACTATCAATTTTCACAGGGTTCGTTACCAATATTCCGCTTTTCAAATCAAAAAGCAGAATATTTTTGCATATAAAATGCACTTTGCTTACTTTTGCAGCACTATTGCTGACTATTTGTCTACACAGCTTCGACTCAGGGTAACCACAGCCGAAAAGAGGCAATCAAAAGCGAAAATGGGAATATACGATAAACGTGAGTCAGAATATTCTGGTACACATATAAGTTCTTAAAATTATCAGCATGACAAAAACAGATTACCTACTGTCTGGCGCACTGGCACTGCTATTGGCACTGCCTCTAAACGACGCTTCAGCACAGGTGGCTCTGCGCACTCCGACCTCACCGTTCAAGGAAGCGACGGTGAAAGTGAAGGCAGAGCAGAACGAGACGCGGCAGAAAAGACTGTCGCCAAAGTTCCCTTTGAGGGGATTGGCTAAGGAGTTCGCCGCACGGACGGCCTCCAGCAACAAGAGTTTGGAGGTGATGAAAGCCGAATACCAACGGCTAAAAGCATCGAAGACTGCGAGCAGCGTGGTCAAGACTCCACGGCTGACAACAGCCGAGGGACGCGAACTGTGGGGCAACGTGGTGTCACAGTCCACTTGGAGCGCCACAGAAACCAACTACGGCGTGTATTCGTTCAACGCCTCGTCACCCATCACCGTTACAGAGAAGGCACTCAACGACAACATGGTGGCCACTGGTGGCGGTGCGCTCGTTGACGGCATATACCACATGATATATGAAGTTGAGTCGTGGGGCTATATCTTCATGACCCATTACGCCTTTGACACCAACACTTGGGAACAGGTGGCGGAGGACGACATTGAGGACTACGCGATGTACGCAAGGGAAACGGCTGTGACTGCCGACGGCACTGTGTATGGTGAGTTCTACGATTCTGACCTCTACAACCTTGAACTTGGCGTGGTGGACTATAACACCTTGACCCGCACTACCATCGGCACGCTCACAAACTCCTATGCCGCACTGGGCATAACGCGCGACAACAAGCTCTACGGAGTGGCCGCCGACGGCAATCTGTACAGCATCGACACCAAGACGGCAAAGGAAACTCTTGTTGGTGCAACGGGAGTTACCATTGCCGACAAGTATGGCGACTACTCCTTGCAGAGCGGAGAAATAGACTATCGCACCAACACGTTCTACTGGGCTGCGGTGAACGCCGACGGCGAGAGCGCTCTCTACACAGTGGACTTGGCTACAGGTAAGGCTACAAAGGTGGCCGACTTCCCTGCCAACGAGTACATCTGTGCTCTCTCGATACCCGAACCAACCCCGGCCGATGCCGCTCCTGCGGCCGTAACTGACGCAAAGGTGGAGTTTGAAGGAGCTTCGCTTACGGGCACTGTGTCCTTCACCGCACCAACAAAGACCTACGGCGGCGACGACCTGACGGGCGACCTCAACTATTATATAGTGGTGAAGACCGACACAATAGCCAAGGGCAAGACCACAGCGGGAGCTGCAGTAAAGGCAGACGCAACCGTGAAGGACAACGGAAGCACAAGATTCCAGATAATCACGGAGAACAGTGCCGGTCAGAGCAAAGCCGCATCAGTGACCAAGTACGTGGGAATGGACATTCCCGAAGCCATCGGTTCGGTGAAGTTAGATGCAGACGACAACACCGGAAAGATGACTGTCACATGGACTGCACCTAAGGCAGGAGAGAACGGTGGCTACATCGGCGACCTGAAATACAACGTTGTGCGCTATCCTGATTCTGTCAATGTGGCCACAGAAGCTACCGACACCGTGTTTACCGAAACCATTACGGCTACGGAAATCAAGGCATACACCTATGGAGTGGTGGCTGTAAACGGCACAATGAAGAGCAAAGAGACCACATCCAACAAGGTTGTGATGGGCCAGGGCATCGTTCCGCCATACGCAAACACGTTCGGCAGCAAGGATGCCTTTGATTTTATGACCGTCATAGACGCTAACAACGACGGCTGCACATGGTCGCTCTACACATACAGCGACGGCACCGGCTACGCCAGATATTCTTACAGCAAGACCAACAAGGCCGACGACTGGCTGCTCACGCCGCCTTTGAAGCTCGAAAGCGGCAAGGAATACCTCGTGTCGTTTGAAGCCGCCAACTATCAGTCGAAGTATCCCGAGAGCCTTGAAGTGAAATACGGTGTGGGAAGCGACCCGACGAAATACAAGAGCGTGCTGCTTGATTCGACCGAACTTCCCTCCGCCCAGTACACCAAGTACACGAAGGCAATAGTGCCCGACGCTGACGGAAACATAAAGATAGGTTTCCACTGCATAAGCAATCCCTACAAGTATTTCCTACTGCTCAGAAACATCACAGTGAGCGAGGGTTCGGCTGTAGCAGCTCCCGACTCGGCAACGGCCATAACTGTTGCGCCGGGCGAAAAGGGTGCACTTGAGGCCACGGTGTCGTTCACTCTACCCTCAAAAGCCATCAACGGAAGCGAGCTTGCGTCCATCACCAAGGTTGACATCCTGCGCGACGGCGTGGTTGTGGGTTCCGTTACCGACGGTCTGAAGCCAGGCGAAACTGCTTCGTACACAGACAAGGGCGCGGCAAACGGAAAGAACACGTACAGCGTGCGCGTTTACAACGCAGCCGGAGGTGGTCGCTATTCAGGTGAAGCCTCAACATTTGTCGGTCCCGACAAACCCACGGTGTTGACCGCAGACAGCATCAAGATAACCGACAAGTTCACTGCCATCAATCTGTCATGGGCACCCGTGACCGAAGGAGCCAACGGCGGCTACGTCAATCCGGACGAGATTTGGTACAAGATATATTATCCTCAGTACGACGTGGACGGCGATGCCCAACAGACTGCCATTGACAGTGTAAGGGGAAAGACCTCCTACGACGTGACCTACGACACGAGCGATGGTGAACAAAAGCTGGTTTCTTACTGCATTTCAGCCAAAAACGAAGTAGGCGAGAGCAATATGATGCAGACAAGGTCTCTCATCTGCGGCAAACCTTATGAACTTCCGTTCCACGAAGTGTTCCCTGGAGGCAAGAGAACATACGACATGTGGGTAACAAGAACGCTGGGCAGTTCTTCTTGGAACCTGGTCAGCAAGACTTCCTATGACGCTCAGGGAGGCTCAGCAGCGTTCGACGGAGCCGGCGACGCAGCCTATCTCTCATCAGGAAAGATTAGTTTGGATAATGCCGTCGCACCGAAGCTGGTGTTCAGAACCAAGACCGGAAAGAAAACAAACGGCAGTATAACCGTACAGGTATGCCGCCCGGACAACACTGTTGACAGTCTTACCACTGTTACATACAACACTATGGACAGCACGCAGGCCACTCCGTGGGCTACAACGATGGTTTCGCTGGAAAAATACGTGAACGAGCCATACATCATCTTGCAGTTCTGCGGTGAGGGAACGACCAACGACTACATCTATCTGGACGACATCAATGTGCGCAACGTGTTTGGAAACGACCTTGCGGCCGAGATTTCCATGCCCGAAAGTGCAAAGAGAGGAAGCAAGACAACGGCTACCGTTACTATAACCAACTATGGTGCCAATGTCGCTGAGGCATATTCTGTCAAACTCTATACCGAAGGGCAACTCGTTGACACAAAGAATGTGACCGAAAGTCTCGCATCGTTTGAAAGCAAGACGTTCACATTCGACTATAAGCCGAGCGTGTTTGCGGACAACGACAGTACTGTCTCGATGTATGCAACCGTTGAACTCTCCGGCGACGAATACACCGAAAACAATACGGCAGAGACATCCCTGAAGTTGCAGGAGTCAACAAAGGCCGCTCCACAGTCGGCCTTCGCTTTCATCAGCAACGATGCCGTATATGTAGACTGGACTGCCTCGGCGCTGGAAAAGGCTGAGGTTACAGACGGTTTCGAGGACTACGCCACATGGAGCGCAGACAAGTTCGGCGACTGGACTTGCGTAGACGGAGACAAAGGACTTACCGGTCTCGTGTTCAACGGCTACAAGTACGGTCATCAGGGCGAGGCTTTCGCCTTTGAAGTTTGGGAACCGGAAGCGATATTCGCGGGTTGTCTGGAAAGCAATCCAAGCTATACGCCCCACTCTGGCAACAAATACGCCGCTGCGGTATACAGTAACGTCGGCGGAAAGTTCGTTAACGCGGACAACTGGCTGATAAGCCCCACGCTTTCGGGCGACATGCAGACTATAACGTTCTACGCCCTGTGCCAGGGAGATGCACAAAGCATCTATCCAGAGACCGTTGAACTGCTCTACTCTACCGCCGGAGCCTCTGACACAGCTAAGTTTGTGGCAGTGGATACCGTGACGATAGACAAGGAGGAGTGGACTGAGATTACGTTTGACGTGCCAGCCGGTGCAACAAACTTTGCCATACACCACATAACCTCTGGTGGCGGATTCATGTTTGCTATTGACGATGCAACATACATCGCCGGCATAGGCAAGCCAGTAGGTTACAACGTTTACCGCAACAAAGAACTTGTAGCGACCGTTCCGGCCGACACGACATCCTATGTTGACGCGGCCACACTTGCCGACGGAGTATACAGATATGCAGTAACTGCCGTATACGACGACGGAGAGTCGGCACCAGTAGAGGCATCGCCTGTTGTTGTCTCGGCAATCAACGGTATCGACGCCGCCTGCGACAAGACATATACGGTATATACCGTTGACGGTAAGCTCGTAGCCGCTGGAGTCAAGTCGCTCAGCGGACTAAAGAAGGGAGTTTACATCGTGAACAACAAGAAGGCAGTTGTCAAGTAACAAGTCTGCCAACTAACAAAAATACCGCATCTGTCCCTGTGGCAGATGCGGTATTTTTGTTAGTCATTTTTTGAACATCACTTTGTGACAATCTTACGGCAAGTGCCGTCGCTGTATTTCACCACGTTGATGCCGGGGCAAGGCGTATGAAGCAATGCGCCACCGACAGAATAGCAAGCCACAACCTTAGGCGCGGAAGTGTCTGCTTTTGCGTTGTGTATGCCGTTGGTAGCGTCAGGCACTGCCACTGCAGAGTTCTCAACGACACAGTTCATATAGTTTGAACTGTCGTAGTCGCCCACGGAAGCCACAGCCTTGATGTCGCCTTTCTTCCATGCTGGGTCAATGTCGAAGGTGTATTCATAGGCGAAACCATCGCCGCTCCACTCCACAGGCACTCCCCATGTGGCGTTGATGCCGCGCATCACGTGCTGGTGGTAATAGGTGTCGGTGCCACTGCCGGCCTGCGACGTGGCAAGCACATTGTCCTCGGTGAGGAATACGGTTATGCGCTGGTCGGTGTTTCCGAAGTCGGATACTTTGTTTCCATGCACCTTCACGTAGAGTTTCGTTCCATCGGCATTATAGTTAGCCTCGGCCTGGATTATCAACGAAGACTCCGCGTTGGCAATGGCATTTATGAAGGCCGACATGTATTCCTTGCCTAAACCGGCCGACATTACGGGCGACGACGCACCGAAAGCGTTTCGGTTGAACATCACGCCTGGCGCAAACGTGCCATCGGGACCGTAGAACCATTCATAGTCAAGGTCGGTCTGGGTAGTGAAGTCATCCGTATTGTAGCCCGAATGGTGGCACACCACGGCCATGTGGCGCGACATACTCTTGTCGGCAAGCATCTCGCTTATGTATCTAGCCGCATCAGGACAGTTGGGGCATCTCTCTGTGGTAAACTCCTCAAGCAGCACTATGCGCAGGTAGTTGAACAAGCAGGAGGCGGAATTGTTTTCCATGTAGACGTCATCGTTGCCGTCCACCTTATCTATATTAACAGACACACTGTTGCCCGGCGCAATGTCGCTTGCGGCAGGAATGGCAAAGGTGACGGTGTCGAGAGCGTCTGGCTCCACCTCTGCCTCAACGTCCATATCGCAGTTGTAGCCCTGTCCAGCCACATTCACGTGCATCCGGTTCATTCTGTTTTGTCCGCGGTTATATAGCCGCGCCTCTATCTGACGTGTGCCGTCGGCAAGAACGAGTCCTCTGGACGACATCAGCCAAACGTCCCACGAGGGCATAGCGTCGCCGTCGACGCCCGCCTCAATGGCCAGCGTGCCGTTGTCGGGAACTGCCGTCCATTCGGCGGCAGCCCCCAACTTGACATACGATTCGCCCACGGACTTGTCCGCCAGCCGTGTGGCGCAGACCTTGGTGCGCTGATAATAAGTGTAGCCCACATAAAGCGGCGTGTTTGCCTCAATCCCCACGTAAGAGTTGAGGGCCACCGCGTTCCATCCTCTTGCTATGTCGCCGTAGCCGTCGTCCTTGAAGCGCGTTATCTTGCCCGTGGCGAGGTTATCGCCGTCAAGCTCCTTTCTCACCCACACCACTACGGAGTCGACATACACCTTGGTGTTGGGCAGCGACACTCGCACTGTGCGAATGTCGTTGCCAACGTACTGCGCCACGAGGCTCGGGTCTATTCTCAACGCCGCCGAGCATTCGTTTTTTCCAGCTGCGCTTAGTCCGGTGTCCGTTCCCGTTCCATGCAGGGCGTAGCCAACGCTTATGTCGTGGGCCACCGCCATGGCGGAAACGAGGACTGCCGCAACAAAAGAGATTGTTCTTCTCATTGCATTCTGCTGTTGAACCGATTATTTCATGTAGACCTTCTTGGCCACGCCGTTGCGCTTTACGATATAGAGGCCAGGCGTTGCCGGCTTTTCAATCTTCCTGCCGTCGAGGGTATAAACGCTGCCCTCAGCGGCATCGTCAGAAGCCAATGTTGAGTTGATGCCGTCGGTTGTGTCCTTGATAGACACGCACATCACGCGCATTCCGCCCTCGCCCTCTATTTCATTCCAGTCGTCGTCATACTCTACGTCGCACGTATAGAAGATATAAGCGTTGGCGTCGTCGCTTACAATCGAGAATCCCGACGCCGCGAAATTGTTCTCGGCAATCTGACGCTTCCATATCGTCTTGCCGTCGAGACCTATTTTGCACACATAGAAGTTAGCCCCGTTCCAGCTCTGCGCATTGCCGTAGAGGAGAATCCAGCCGTCGTTCTGCGCAATGGCCTTCACGGGCACCATTCCCCACATCTCGTTGCTGTCGTATGAATAGCCAAGAAGACTGTCACCCTCCCATGTATAGTCGCCATCCACGGCCACCTGGTTTACCCATAGGTTCATATCTTCATATTTATAACTGAACGCCACGAATGCCTTGCCATCATTCACGGCGATGACTGGTGTTTCGGCATCACCGTCCTGAGTGCCGTTCACGATGAACTCGTCCTCATATACAGTACCGTCGGCAGTGAGATGGTTAGTAACTGCATAGCCACTGTAGGTAAGGAGTTTTCTGTAAGCAAACATAAGTCCACCGTTGCCGTCCGACGTGACAGCAGGCTCATCGGTAAACGAGCCGCCTGTGATTGTGCCGCTCTCCACCGTCACAGGCTTTGCCCACAAGTCCTTGCCATCGCTGCCTATGCGGCGTGCGTCGAGACCAGAGCCTTTGTTCACGTAAACCACATACACTCCGCCATCGGGCGCAGTATACATCCACGCGCTTTCTGAAGATATTTCCACCGGCTTCTCCCACTGTGCATTTCCGTTGGTGTCATAGGCCATGACCTGATACCAGTTGTCTTCCATTTCAACAGAGTCGGGCATCTCCTCGTCGGGATACCAAGGACTTGGCTCCCAGTTTGTAGAATCGGCCTTCACATTGTATTTCTCCACATGGTCTACAATTGCGTATAAATTGTTTCCGCTCACGCAAAGCATAGGTTCAAGGTCTTCCCATGTAGCGCGAGTTGAAAACGAAGCCATCTTTACGCCGTCCTTCGACCACACAGATTCACCTTCTGGTGTGTAGCAATACATATAGTTCTCGCCTCTATATCCGTCGGCATCATTACGCGTGTCGGTATACGCCATTACTACATTGCCGTTGGACAGAAGCGCAGTTCCATAGCCTGACACCCATGACTTTGTGGGCTGTGCGGATATGATTTTGCCTTCGGTGCCGAGCATTGGCTTTCCGTCTTTGTCGAACGACTGCATGTAAAGGTAGTAGCCGAATGTCGGATCGGTGTAGTCCACGTCCTTTGGAGTGTTGTGCCAGGTGAGGACTATCCTGCCGTCGGCGGCGCGCATTGTCTTCAATCCACCTTGTCCATATACGCCCGGCGTGCCCAACACGGTATAGGCCTTGTCATCGGGAGTCCATTGTGCCTGTGCGCCCAACGCCGTTACGGCGAGGGCGGCGATAAAAGTAGAGATTCGTTTCTTCATAAGTGATACTGTTTTGTGTTTGAAAATAATGTTGCGCAAATGTATTCATTTTGTCCCGAAAACCGTTTAGCGACAATGCCCTTACAGTTTGCAATACATGAAATGACAACCATTTTACAACGAAATACGTCGTTTTACGTGAAATGCGTTACCTTTGTAGCAAAATCTGCGTCTATATGATACTTTTCAAGATATTTGCATTTGTCGCTTTTTTATTGCTTTCGTGCCTGCAAGCACATGCGGGAAACGCTCCATCCGCAAGCCAACAGGCTATTGATGCGGCACATAAAAAGTACGTCAAAGAGGACTATCCGGCAGCCTTGACGCTATATATCCGCGCCATGGAACTGGCCCGCAAGGAGGGCAACGACAGCATATACCTATTCTGCACGGTGTCCATAGGCAACATATATGACGCTTTCGGCGACCACAAAAGCAGTCTGACGTACTATCTGAAAGGCTACGAAGCCGTGAAAAAGACGGGAATGACAAATTTCAAAGCCAACTTCCTGACGAACATCGTGACGGAGTATGCGCGGCTCGGCAACGCCAAGGAAGCCAAGAGGTATTTCGCCCTGTGTGAGAAACTGCCCCAAAACGAATTCTCCGACTACCAAAAATATTTCATCATCTACAACCACGCAAGGGTGTTCACCGTGGAGGGGCAATATGCCGAAGCCATAGCCGAGCACCGGCGAGCCATGCGCTTTGCCCAAGACCACAACCTGGGACCGCTGCTCCAGCTATACCAGAAAAGCGAGATAGGCAACATCTACACGAGCTGGGGCAAGCCCAAGGAGGCCATTGCCATGGGTAGGGAATGTGCCAACGACGCAAAGAAGATAGGCAGCGGCGAAATGCTCGTTAACGCCTATAAGATGCTTGCCGATGCTTTCCGACTGGAAAACAAGCCCGATTCGGTAGAGAAATACCGCAAATTGTATTTCTTGCTCAACGACTCGGTATATAACACCAAGCAATTCTATGAAGCACAGTCCAAGCTCAACGACTATGAGGAACGCGAACAACAGTACCAAATATCGCTGCTCAACCAACGCATACTGATGCAAAAGTATGTCACGGTGAGCATCATCGCATTTCTACTCCTCGTCTTGATCTTTTCTTATGTACTATATAAGAAGAACAGAAACCTCACAAAGACCCAAAGGCTTCTCATTGACCGCAACAAGGACATGGAGAGGCGCGAACAGCAGAACCGGACTCTGCTCAAGCAATATCTGGAACAGATTGACAAAAACACCCACGGAAACGAAAAGCAAAACGAAGAGAAGCGGGAAGAGAAGAGAGACGAAGAGCAGGAGAACAACTGTTCCAGTCAACACTCCGACGACATAGACAAGCACTTGCTGAGCCTCATCAACGACGCCATGAACGACACGAGCGTCATTTCCAATCCCGACTTCAGCCTTCAGATGCTCGCCGAGATGGTGGAGTCGAACATGAGCTACGTGTCGCGCATCATTAACAACTCCTACCAGAAAAGCTTCAAAACCCTGCTCAACGAGCGCAGAATACAGGAAGCCTGTCACAAACTCACCGACCGCCAGCACTACGGCAGCTACACTATGCAGGTAATCTATGAGGCTGTGGGCTATAAATCTGCCTCAAGTTTTATACGCGCATTCAAGCGGGTTTACAACATGACACCTTCCGAATACCAGAAAGTTGCCATCGAGAACGGCGATAAGCAACCTTGACGATACGCGTTTACCATTATTTCTTTATGTCGAAGTGCGATAAAAGTACTATCTTTGCATAAGACAGGCTGCACTCAGCAATCTGAAAACAAACTTTCATTGCGTTCGTTTGCACTGTCTTTGCATCAAATAACACATTCCCATGAAATTACCGACAATAAAAGACACCAGTATAAAGACCGCGAAGGAAGAGCTGACACATTCGGACTTCATTGAAAACGACTTGCTGATTACCGACGAGTTCGGCAAACTGCCCATGCCCACGTCGCCCAAACGCATGACGTTCATACTCCTTGCACTGTGTACAGACGGTTCGGCAAGCTACACCGTGGACACGCAACGGTTGACGGCACAGCGCAACGACATGATAATCGTAAGCGAAAGGCACGTTGTGGACGGATATACCGCCTCGCCAAACTTGCAGGGACTGGGCTTTATGCTTTCGGTGGACTTCTTCTACGAGGTGATACGCAACGTCAGTGAGGTATCGTCGCTGCTGCTTTTCTCCAAGGACCACCCCATCGCCCGGCTTTCCGACAACGAGGCGGAACTGTTCAAGAGATACTTTTACATGATAAAGGAGAAGGTGGCCAACACGGACAACCGTTTCCGGCGCGACGTGGTGAGAGCTTTGCTGCTCGCTATGTTCTACGACTTGAGCGATTTCATGTTCAGGATGCAGCCCGAAGCAAGCAGCAAACAGACCAGGGCCAACGCCATATTCACCGAGTTCATACAGCTTCTGGAAGACAACTACAAGAGAGAACGCCGTGTTGGATGGTATGCGGAACAGCTTTGCATCAGTCCAAAGTATCTGTCGGAAACCATAAAGGCTGTGAGCAAGCGCACTCCCAACGAGTGGATATACAACTATGTCACTCTGGAAATACGCATAAATCTGAAAAACACGTCGAAGACAATCAAGGAAATAGCCCAGGAGCTGAACTTCCCAAGCCAATCGTTTCTCGGGAAGTTCTTCAAGGAGCACGTGGGCATGTCGCCTTTAGCCTACAGAAAGAGCTAAGTAATGTTCAAAAAATAACTTCCACAAGTTTGCAGATGTACATTCTGTAGTTTTGATGCCCTGTCTTTTTGTCGTTTTTGCGACTTCTTTTGCATAAGATAGGCTGCGCCTCAGCAATTGAAGCAAGCTTCATTGCGTTCGGCTTGCACTATCTTTCAGTCACATAGCTCGCTATGCTCCTTCAAAGAAGCCAGCAAAACCGCCTAAAAATACAGGACAAACTTGAGGAATTTATTCTTTGAACATTACTAAGTAACGAGATTTACTACAGAAGTCAGGAAACGCAATGCGACCGACTTCTGTATTTTTTTTGTTCTCAAAGCTTCCGCGCCATCTCAACGGTTGACAAGATTGCGCCCGGCATCCATGCGCAGAAAGATGAACAGCAGTATAGTGAAGCCCCAAAGGGACGATCCGCCATAGCTGAAGAACGGCAGCGGAATACCTATCACGGGGGTGAGGCCGAGCACCATTCCCACATTTATGAACACGTGGAAAAGGAATATCGACAACACCGAATAGCCATAAACACGTCCGAAACGGAACGGTTGCCGCTCGGCCAGATGTATCAGGCGCAGGATTAGCGCAAGAAACAAAAGCAGCACTCCGGCCGAACCCAAGAAACCTTCCTCCTCGCCTACTGTACAGAAGATGAAGTCTGTGTCCTGTTCGGGCACGAACTTCAGCTTTGTCTGCGTTCCGTTGAGAAATCCCTTGCCCTCAAGTCCGCCCGAACCGATGGCTATCTCGCTCTGGTGTACGTTGTAGCCGGCTCCTGCGAGGTCTTCGTCCAGTCCGAGCAGCACGTTTATTCGCACGCGCTGGTGTGGCTCCATCACGTTGTTCAGCACATAGTCGGCAGAATAGAAGAACGCCAACGAACCGAGAGCAAAGACCATTATGAAGTAGTAGTTGCGCAGACGGGAGGAAAACGCCTGCCAAAACAGTGCGCCCACGAGTGCGGCACACACCACGAGTTGCACGACAACCACGTCGAAGGGTATGACATACTTGGAAACCAACAGAGCCAAAACAGTTGCCACGACGCACGACAGGAGGAGGTTTACGGCAAACTTGACGTGGCGGCAATACACCAACACCAAGCCTGAAGTGAACGTCTGCACCATCAGCAGCACCACAAACTTGCCCACCGACGTTGGAGTGTCCATCAGCATCACATTCTCATAGCGTATGCCCACGACGAAGTAGGCCACGGCTGCCACACCGGTAAACAGCACACTGCCGGGCATACCCTCGCGATAGAACACGAGGAAGAAGGCGAGATAGACAAGAGCGGAACCCGTTTCGCGTTGCAATATGATGAACAGCATGGGCAAAAGAATCACACCCAGGGCTGCACCGAGATGCCTCAGCCGCTGTATGTTGAAGCCATACGTGCCGATGAGTTTTGACAGGGCGAGCGCAGTGGCAAACTTGGCAAACTCAGCCGGCTGCAAGCGCAACGGACCGAGCACGAGCCACGACCGCGAACCCTTGATTTGGTGCGGATTGAATATCGTCACGAACAGCAGCAGCAGCAACGCCGCATAGATTACATAGCCGAACGTGTCGTAGAACCGGCTGTCGAGCATGAGTATCACGAAGCCCAGACACAGCGATGTGCCTATCCACACTATCTGCATGCCCGAACGAGTGTCGAGACTCAATATGTCGTTGTCGCCAAAGGTAAAGCTCGCTCCGCAAACGCTCAGCCATCCGAAGGCGAGCAACGCCACATAGATGCCAATAGTCCACCAGTCCAGTGAGCGGAGCACGCCCTTGCGCTTATCTGTCGCCTGATCCATAAGCAATACGTCTGTGCTGGAACTCGTCGGCACGCTTCATTGACCCGGCCGAGAGTTTGCCGTTTATATACTGTTCCATTATCAATCCTCCTATCGGCACGCCGTAGTCGGCTCCCCAACCGCCGTTCTCCACATACACGGCAACGGCAATCTTGGGATTGTTCATCGGTGCAAAGCCCATGAAGACTGAGTGGTCGTGGCCACGGTTCTGCGCCGTTCCGGTCTTGCCGCACGCCTCAAAGTCGTAGTGTGCGAGCATTTTGCAGGTTCCTCTAAGTGCAGAACTCCTCATTCCTTCCACCACTTTCGCATAGGCACTGCGCGATGCCATGGTGTAGCGTCGGTTGGTATAGGCCGTGTCGAGCGGTTCACCCTCCACCTTGCGCACCACGTGAGGGGCATAGTAGTAGCCCCGGTTGGCTATCGTAGCACCGAGATTGGCTATCTGGAGCGGTGTGAGCGTCACCTCACCCTGCCCTATCGAGATGCTTATCACGGTCAGTCCGTTCCACGAGCCGCGGTACGCCTTGTCATAGAAACCGGCGTTGGGTATCATGCCACGCTTCTCTCCGGGCAGGTCGATGCCGAGCTTGTAGCCGAAGCCCATGCTCACCATATAGTCGCGCCAGCGGCTCATGGCGTCCTGCACGCTCTTGTACTTGCGGCGGTTGCCCATCATGTAGTAGAGTCCCCAGCAGAAGTAGCCGTTGCACGACGTGCTTATGGCGTTGACCAGGTTTATCGGTGAGGCGTGACCGTGGCATCCCACGTGCAGACCGCGATAGTAAAAACCGTGATGGCAGGGGAATGCCGTTGCTGGAGTGATGATTCCTTCGCTGAGATATGTGAGTGCCTGTGTTGTCTTGAACGTTGAACCCGGCGGATACTGTCCCATTATGCTTCGGTTGAGCAATGGTTTCCACACGTCGCGGGTCAACATAGAGTGGTTGCGGCTGCGCTGCCGTCCCGTAAGGGTGCGGGGGTCGTATGTGGGCGACGAAGCCATGCACAGCACTTCGCCCGTTGCGGGTTCTATGGCCACGATACTGCCTATCTTCCCCTCCAAGAGGCGTTCGGCAAGCGTCTGCAGTTCGAGGTCGATGCTGAGTGTGAGGTTCTTGCCTGGCACGGGGCGGCGGTCGAAGCGTCCCCCCTGATAGCGTCCCTGCACACGTCCGTGGGCATCGCGCAGCATTATCTGCATGCCTTTCTCTCCGCGCAGCTGCTTCTCATACTTCTTTTCCACACCGAGTTTGCCGATGTAGTCACCCGGCTGATAGTAGTCGTCCTCTTCTATGTCGGCAGGCGACACCTCGGCAACGTCGCCGAGCACGTGAGCAGCACAAGCATATTGGTATTGGCGGATGCTTCGCTTGCGAGTATAGAAGCCCGGGAAGCGGTAGAGTTTCTCCTGGAAAACGCCGAGGTCGCGGTCGGACAGCTTGCTAAGAAACAACTGTTCCGTAAAGCGGGAGTAGCCCGGATTCTTGTTTCTGTCCTTTATGGCGTCCATACGGTTTTCAAAATCCTTGCGCGTCATGCCGAGTGTGGCGCACAGTTCGGTGGTGTCGAGCCGTCCCTTGGTCTCGTTCATCACCACCATTACGTCATAGGCCGACTGGTTGTAGACCATCAGTTTGCCATGCCGGTCGGTGATGATTCCGCGCGAAGGATATTCCACTTTCTTCAGAAAGGCGTTTGAGTCGGCGCTCTTCTTGTAGTCGTCGCTCATTATCTGCAGCGTGAACAGGCGTATGATATAGACTGTGACGATGAATATGGCCACTCCGCCTATGACGAAACGTCTGTTGTCAAACATGGAATTCTTCACTTGCGCCTCACACTCTCAAGAGTTACAACGAGCAAAAACGTAATTGCTGTGCTTCCGCCCACACATTCCAGCCAGTGAATCCAGTTGAAAAAGCTGAAAGCCTCAAGGGAGAAGATGCACAGACAGTGCAACAGAACAAGCAGGAAGGCGTAGCACAGATACTTGTCGGTTCCGATAGTGGCCATCGACGGGGCTATGCCTTCCGGAGCGTCGCGCGGCACAAACAGCCGCAGCAGGTATGGCTGCACCAGTCCCACCAGCGTCATCGAAGCGGAAGCCAGTCCGGGAGTGTTGGAAAACACGTCGATGACCAAACCGAGCATGAAGCACCACAACATGACGGCCCAACGCTGACTGTCGAGCGGAAACAAGAGTGCCATGTATACATACAACAGAGGTGTGGCACAGCCGAACAGGTGCATCTGGTTGAGCACAAGCACCTGCACAAGACACAGCGCGACAAACGTCGCTGCACGTTTTATAATATCCGTTGACATATTGGCTTCTGACCTCTTTCTATTTGTCACCGCGACCGTCAACCCTCAGCGAGTCGTTGGCCGCTTCGAGCAACCGAGCGCGCTCGGCGATACTGTTGTCGCTGATGACACACACGTCGCGCAGACATCCGAAGTCTGTGGCGAGCTGCACCTTCAGCCGGTATGACAGTCCGTCGCTCGAATTATACACATTTATGATTTTTCCGACAACCACTCCTGCGGGGAATATGGACGAGTAGCCGCTCGTTTCCACCCATTCGCCACGGTTGAAGCGCGCATGGCGCGGAATGTCTTCCACATAAGCCACCGACGGGTCACCGCCATACCAGCGAAGATAGCCGAAGTAGCCACGATTGCGTATCGAACAGCTGATGCGTGAACTCGTGTTGAGCACCGGGATAACGATGGCATAGTGTTCGGATGCCATATAGACCACGCCCACAATGCCGTTGCCGCTGGCCACTCCCATGTCCTTTTCCACACCGTCGGCACGTCCCTTGTCGATGGTAATCAGGTTGTCTGTGCGGTCGAGCGAGTTGCTCACCACCTTTGCCGGAGTGAGGTGATAGTTCTGCAGCAGCTGCTTCACGTCGCCGCGCCACACGGTTGTGTCGCCGGTCTGTTCGGCATACAGGCGCGACAGCTGGTTCACCTGACGCTCCAGATAGAAGTTGCGCAACGTGAGTTCCTTGTTGGCCTTGGACATGGAGAAGTAAGACACCACGGCCGACTCCAGCTCATAGACCTTGCCCGTCACGGCGTTGGCCGACGAAAGCCACACACTGCCCTGATAGCTGTTGAAGCGAAACAACAGCACTGCGCTTGCCACTTCGAGTACGACGAAGAGCATCCAGTGGTTATACTTTGCGAGAAATTCTAACAGGTTGCGCATTGTTACACATCAAAAGAAACCACAAGGCATGGCCCGTGCACCGCCCGTGCAGCTCTTCGCGCTACGTGCAGCGGCATTGCGCCATGCCTTACGGCCTCGTTTACGGGTTGTTCTCTCCTTTGCCAGAAGTCCAAGACAAGGCTTTTGCCGCACGACAAAGGCCGTTGCTGTATTCCTTACCGCATCAGGAAAGAGAATTTGTCCACATTCTTCAGGGCGATGCCCGCACCTTTGGCCACGCTGTGCAACGGGTCTTCGGCCACGTGGAACGGTATGTTTATCTTGTCGGAAAGACGTTTGTCCAAACCGCGCAGCAGCGCACCGCCACCGCTCAGATAGATACCGTTCTTCACGATGTCGGCATACAGCTCGGGCGGAGTGCTTTCCAGAGCGGAGAGCACTGCGTTTTCAATCTTCACCACAGTCTTGTCGAGACAATGGGCTATCTCCTGATAGCACACAGGCACGTCCATGGGCAGCGCCGTGATGCGGTTCGGACCGCAAACGGTGTAGTCTTCAGGTGCCTCGTCGCCAAGGTCGGTCAGCGCGGAACCCACGTGTATCTTGATACGTTCGGCCATGCGCTCGCTGATCTTCACGTTGTGCTGACGGCTCATATACTCCTGGATGTCGGCTGTGAGGTCGTCACCAGCCACACGGATGGAGTTGTTGCACACGATGCCGCCCAAGGAAATCACTGCAATCTCGGTGGAACCGCCACCGATGTCCACAATCATGTTGCCCTCGGGAGCTTCTACGTCGATGCCTATACCGATTGCGGCGGCCATCGGCTCGAATAGCAGATAGACGTCGCGACCGTCGGCATGCTCGGCGGAGTCTCTGACGGCACGAAGCTCAACCTCGGTAGAGCCTGACGGCACGCCAATCACCATGCGCAGCGACGGGGAGAAGAGTCTGCGGCCGGTGTGCGCCATCTTTATCAGCCCGCGCATCATCTGCTCGCAGGCAGAGAAGTCGGCTATCACGCCGTCGCGCAACGGACGTATGGTGCGTATGTTGTCGTTGGTCTTCTCATACATCATCTTGGCCTTCTCGCCAACCGCTATCATCTTGTCGGTGCGGCGGTCGAGAGCCACCACCGAAGGTTCGTCAACGACAATCTTGTCGTCGCTAATGATGATGGTATTGGCTGTGCCAAGATCCATCGCAATCTCCTGCATGAACGAAAAAAAGCCCATTCGTGTTTCCCCTTCTTTTTTCTTATTTAGGTGGGTTCTAAAAATTAGCTTTGTCAGATTGCGAGGCCATTTTCGAGAACAATTTGTCTGTGAGTGAAAGAGTATAGCGAACTATACGACTGAACGAACGGACGAATTGTACCGAAAAGAGACCGCAAGATGGCAAAAACGTAACCCACAAAGTATTCTGTTATATTGTTACGGTGGGAATTTTTAGAACCCACCTTTAGCGAACCATGCGTGTATGGCGGTGTCGTAGTGGCTGCTCACGCCAAACGCCTTGGTAGCGAACATGCGGCGGTCGGCCAGGTCGGTCTCAGCGCCCTTCTTGTTCAGAATGTCAAGCAGCACGCCATATTCGGCCTTGCTCGGCACAATCACCACATCGTTGAAGTTCTTTGCTCCGGCGCGTATGAGCGAGATGCCGCCTATGTCAATCTTTTCTATGATGTCAGCGTCTGAAGCACCGCTTGCCACCGTGGCCTCAAAGGGATAGAGGTCTACAATCACGAGGTCAATCTCAGGTATCTCATACTGAGCCATCTGAGCCTTGTCGCCTTCGTTGTCGCGGCGTCCGAGTATGCCTCCGAATATTTTGGGGTGCAGAGTCTTCACTCGGCCACCGAGTATTGAGGGATATGTGGTGACGTCTTCAACCTTCTGGCACTCATAGCCCAGCGATTCGATGAACGTCTGTGTACCTCCTGTAGAAAGGAATTTCACGCCTTCGGCATTGAGCTTGGCGAGCAGTTCGTCCAAACCGTCCTTGTGGAATACCGAAATCAGCGCAGTCTTTATTTTCTTTGTTCCAGCCATAATATTAAATGTATATAATGTTTTTAGGTCGCAAAGTTACGAAAAAAGCGTTGATTAGTTCGTCTTTAGCAATGAGAAAAGAATAAGTTTCTCAAGTTTGCCCTGTATTTTCAGGCGGTTTTGCCGGCTTCTTTGAAGGAGCATAGCAGGCCATGTGACTGAAAAGAAGTCGCAAAAACGACAAAAGGCAGGGCATGAAAAAACAACAGAATGTACATCTGCAAACTTGTGGAAGTTATTCTTTGAACATTACTAAAAGCGAAAAGCAAAACTGCTGCCTCAAAAAGATTATATCAGGGTCATCCGACATTTCGAGTGATACAGTCTAAAAATTGACAAGAAGAAAACTGC
>CAVGKZ010000036.1:0-28477 GCA_963630025.1 bacterium
ATGGCGTGCGCACCTCGTTTGTCTCCACGTTTGTCCATCCCTTCAGTCGGCAACTGCCGTCGGTGTCAAAAAGAAGGTAGCGTTTGGTGGTGCGCGGACTTACCAGAAGGGTGGCGTCACCGTGGGCTTGGGTATAGAAACTGCGCAGATTGACGTTGCTCAGTATATCGACATTGTGTACGAGAACGGGCGATTGGGGGTCGAAAAGCGGACGGGCGCGCCTGATGCCTCCCCCGGTGTCGAGCAGCATCTGGCTTTCGTCGCTTATGCGGATGTCCATTCCGAAGTTCTGCTGCGCCGAGAGATAGCCCTTGATCTGGCCGGCGAAATGGTGCACATTGACCACTATGCGCCCGAAACCTGCGCCTTTCATCTGCAAGATGACGTGCTTGAGCAGTGGCTCGCCGCCCACTTTGACCAATGCCTTGGGCATACGGTCGGTCAGAGGCTTGAGTCGTGTGCCCAGTCCTGCCGCAAAAATCATCGCTTGCATCATGGTTGCAAAGTTACATCAAAACGGTGGGAAACACGAACGAAACCTCTAAAAATGCTTTCACGGCTGTCTGGAGGAACGGGGCGGCAGGGTTTGCTCTATGTTCTGCTCACGATGGCACACGCGGATCTCTATTCCGAACTTGTTGTTGATGTGTTCGGCCAAGTGCTGCGCACTATATACGCTGCGGTGCTGGCCTCCCGTGCATCCGAAACAGAACATCAGGTCGGTGAAACCGCGCTGTATGTAGCGGCGGACATGGGCGTCGGCGAGCTTATACACGCTTTCGAGGAACACAAGTATCTCGCCGTCGTCCTCCAAGAAGCGTATTACCGGGTCGTCAAGTCCCGTCAACTTCTTGTAAGGCTCGTAGCGGCCCGGATTATGCGTGCTGCGGCAGTCGAAAACGTAGCCTCCGCCGTTGCCGGAGGTGTCGGTGGGGATGCCCTTGCGGTAGGAAAAGCTGAACACTCTGACCACCAGCGGACCCTTTCCATCGTATTTGGAGAACGTGGCAGGGCCGTCTTGCGGATGCGACTCATAGACATTGCTGTCGGCAGTCCTGTATCCGTCGGCACGACTCAACGCCGGCTGCTCTATAAGCGAGAACTGCGGCAGCTCGGTGAGGCGGCGCAGCATGTCCATCATGTAGGGATATGGAAAGCAGTTCAGCTTCAGAAGCTCGCGAAGGTTCTGCATGGCGGGCGGAATGGAGTCAAGGAAGTGCTTCTTCTGCTCGAAATAGCCTCTGAAACCATACGCTCCGAGCACCTGAAGGGTGCGGAAGAGTACGAAAAGGCTTAGTCTGTCAACGAAATGCCGGGAGGACGGCACCTCCGTATAGCTCTTCAGCGAGTCATAGTACTCATACACCAGTTCCCGGCGCAGCTTGTGAGAGTAGCGCGCCGACGCTTGCCACAGGAAAGAGGCCAGGTCGTAGTAGTAAGGCCCCTTGCGACCGCCCTGAAAGTCTATGAACTGCGGATTGCCGGCGGCATCGAGCATCACGTTGCGCGCCTGAAAGTCGCGATACATGAAGCTCTCGCCCTTCTCAGAGGTCAGGTCTTTGGCGAAAAGGTGGAAGTTGGCCTCCAGTTTCAGTTCGTGAAAGTCAAGCTCGGTGGCCTTGAGAAAGCAGTATTTGAAGTAGTTGAGGTCGAAGAGCACGCTGTTTGCGTCAAACTCCTGTTGCGGATAGCAGTTGGAAAAGTCCAGTCCACGAGCGCCGCGCAACTGTATGTCGGGCAGCTCGCGTATGGTTTTCACGAGCAGCTCCCTTTCTTTCACATTGTATCTGCCGCCCGCCTCGCGCCCACCGGCCAATGCGTCGAACAGAGACACCCTGCCCAGGTCGGTCTGAAGGTAGCGCAGCTCGTCGCCACTCACCGCCAGAACCTTTGGCACGGGCAGCTTGCGGCGCGAGAAATGATTGCTCAAGTATATGAACGCATGATTTTCGTCGCGGCTTGTGCCCACCACGCCAATCACAGAGCCGCCGTCCTTGCCTACAAACATGTAGTAGTCCCTGTTGCTTCCGGCTCCCGGTATCCTCACAGCCTCGGTTGGCTCACCGCCCGACCACTGTTTGTACAGTTCCAATAGCTTCTTCATCGTCTCATCTTAAATGGGTATTGCCAATATCCGCACGCTTTTCGCCGACAGAGTGCAGCTTGGCTTATGCAAAGCCAATGCAAACGAGCGGCAAGAGAGCTTGCTCGCAGTTGTCCGAGTGCAGCTTGGCTTATGCAAAGTTACACAAAAAATCACGAACCAACAGTGATGCGCACCTCAAACCGCCCGTTTACACTCCGTAAACCGCCCGTTTACGACCTGCAAACGGGCGGTTTTTGGAAGCCACTGGCCGTCAGCGACTTGCAAACGCACCGTTTTGCGCCACAAATCCACATAATCCTTGCGGAAAATACACCCTGTCTGCCTATACCTCATTATATATAAGGAAGCCGCATTATGCATATTGAAGCCGCAGATACCGAATATTAGGTATCACAACCCCGAATGTGCGGACTGGAAAGCATTCCCTTTACGATTTCACAACATTTAGGTATTGCCGCAAAAAGCCAAACGGAATACCTTTGCAGGCAAATAACAACGAAGAAAACGACAGCAATGAAAAGATTTACTTACAGGATGATGACTCTGGTTGCCGCAAGTTCGCTGGCCGCAACCCCGGCTTTGGCTCAGGAAAACGTGGCCGACAGTGTGCTGAACCACGCTTCCGGCAGCCGTCTCAGCATAGGCGGCTACGGCGAAGTGGCCTACAGCCGCAACTACTATAGCGACAGCGGCAACCGCTACAGCACTCCAAGCCGCTACAAAAACGACCCAAGCCACGGACGTTTCGACATTCCCCACGCTGTGATATACCTTGGCTACGACTTCGGTAAGGGTTGGTCGCTCGGCACAGAGATTGAGTTTGAACACGGCGGCAGCGGTTCTGCCATAGAATATGAGGCAGAGGAAGCCATCGAGATGGAAAATGAGATGGAGAAAGGCGGCGATGTGGAGCTGGAACAGTTCTGGATTCAAAAGTCGTTCGGACGTTATCTCAACGTGCGTGCCGGTCATATCGTGGTGCCTTTCGGTCTTACCAACGCATATCACGAACCCCTGAACTTCTTCACCGTATACCGTCCTGAGGGTGAAAACACCATTCTGCCATGTACTTGGCACCAGACTGGTATATCGCTATGGGGACATCTCGGAGACTTCCGTTATGAGGCTCAGATGATAGCAGGTCTTGACGCCTACCAATTCTCAAAAGACAAGTGGATTGGCCCCGGCACAACCAAACCGTTTGAGTTTGAGGTGGCCAACAAATACGGTTTCATGGCACGCATAGACAATTACACCGTGCCAGGACTGCGCCTCGGTATCAGCGGCTACTATGGCCAGTCGATGCACAATGCTGTGCCCCACGACACGGAAACCGGCGCAAGAAAAGACTGGAAGGGCAACATCTATCTTGGCTCATTTGACTTCACGTTCAAGCGTTTCAACTGGGTGGCTCGCGGCAATATCGACTACGGATATGTGAGCGACGCGTCAAACATCAGCAAACTGGTGAAGCCCGGTGTGCAGTATGTAAAGCCATACCAGACCAACCAGAACTTCGGAAGCCACGCCATGGCGGCAAGCATAGAGGTGGGCTACGACATTTTCTCGCAGATAGAGAAATTGAGAGCCGACAACCAAAAGCTCTACGTGTTCGGACACTTTGAGTATTATGACTCATACATCCACAACCCCACGGTGTCGTGGACAAAGAAGAAGATTTTCGCCGGTGGTATCAACTACTATCCCTTGCCACAGGTATGCGTAAAGGCAGAATACAACTACCGCAAGTTTGACAGCCAATACAACGACGAACCGGCTCTCAACTTCGGTGTGGCTTATCAGGGATTCTTCCTATAAAGAGAGGTCCTGTAATTTACAGAACTACCCTAAACCAACTGGAAAGAACAACAATTTAACAAAAACATAAAGAACAACAACGATGAAAATTTATCAGAAAGTGACGATGGGCATCGCTCTTGGAGCAATGTCATTCGGATTTGCAGCATGTAGCAGCAGCAACAGCGACAGCGACAGCAACGGCAAGACTTACAACTTTGAAGATCTCGACGCATTCGGTGAGGCCGACCTGACAATAAACGAAAGTGACTATGAGATGCAGAAAATTGCCAAGACGTATGTGCAGAATGTGATATATCCCACATACCAGGCTCTCGCAGCCAACACACGCACTCTCTATGCAGCAACAACCACTCTCTACAAGGCTGCTGAGGCTGGCACCATGACACAGGAACAGATTGACGCCGCTTGCGAGGCTTTCAAGAACGCACGTCGCGAATGGGAGCGTAGCGAGTCTTTCCTCTACGGTTCGGCTGAAGACGGCAGCAACAATATCGACCCGCACATCGACTCATGGCCTCTCGGACGTGACGAGCTGGTTGGTGCACTCAACAACGCCTCTCTCATCGCAGGCTTCAAGGGCAGCAACCCCGAGAAGTTCGTAAGCGAGAACAACGAGAAGTTCCAGACAGTGCTCGGATTCCACGGTATGGAGTTCGTGCTCTTCCGCGACGGCAAGAACCGCACTGTTGAGGCTCTCAAGAACAACGACACCGACCCTGACATGACTTCCGTGAAGGGCATCGACGAGTTGGCATTCCTCAACGCTGTGGCTGGTGACGTGAAGAACATGACCGCACTGCTCGAATACACATGGATGGGTTCTGCCGCAAACATCACCACAAAGCAGGTGCTGGAAGACAACAACTACGTGTTCACATACCTCTCACAGACTAATGGTCTGGCTAAAGGCCAGATGTGCTGGGGTCAGTGGCTGCTCTCTCCGACTGCAAGCACAGGTTACACATCATGGCCTGGCACTATGAACCAGATTCTCGTAGGCGGATGCTCCAATATCTGCAACGAGGTGCAGGAGCAGAAGCTCGGACAGGCATACAAGGTGGCTGCTGGTATCGTGGAAGAAAGCGAAGACAACTCTATCAACTACATAGAATCACCGTACAGCCAGCGTTCATTTGTTGACTACAAGGACAACATCTACTCTATAAAGAACTCGCTCTATGGCACATGCGACATCAACGCAACCACTCCCGCTGAGCACTCTATAATGAGCTACCTCAAGGCAAACAACGCCGAACTGGCCACAGAGATGGACAACGCCCTTAAGGCTGCACTCCAGTCGTTTGACGACGCTACTGCCGCTCAGGGCTACTTCAAGAAGAATCCGGGTTCACCCGCTGTAGCCAACTGCATCGCAAAGGTGAAGGCTTGCGACGACCTGCTCAACGAAGTAGGTGATTGGTTCTCAATACAGGAAACAAAGTAAAAAGGAACTACCGTTTATAATACAACGCAGACCTATACTGCACACGTAGCTTTACATTCAGCGAGAATGTGAAGCTACGTTGTGTGATTTAGGAAAGTATAGAACAATAAACACAACAAAACACAAAAACAGTATGAATAAAAAACATTTGGCACTCATGTCTCTCGCCGCAATGTCGCTGGTTTTCGCGTCTTGCTCTGACAAAGACAGCAGCACCGACAACGGCGGTAACGGCAAAGGCGACCAGTCGGAAGTGAACGACGGTCCCTATGTGGGCAAAGCAGTAGGAAACTTCCTTGCTGAGGAATGGAGTCCGGGAGGAGAACTCGGAACAACAACCAACGTGAACTCATCGTGCTATGAAGACGAGGCTCCTGCCGTGGAGCAGCAGGGACTGCTCAATGAGTTTAAGGCAGGAGAACTCTTCTTTGAACGTCAATACACCGCAACCACGCAGCCTTTCGCAGGTCTCGGCCCGGCTTCTGTGCGACGCTCTTGTCTCGACTGTCACCCTGGCTACGGACACGGACAGCGCAAGGAGCAATACAGAACCGAATACGGCAACGGCAACGGATACCTGCTCGTGGTGTATCACCCCAACGACGGAGCCAACAGCAACGACGGTCCATACGTGAGCGAGGTAACAGCTATGCCGCAGACACAGGCCACAGAACCGTTCAAAGCACCTATAGACGAAAGTCAGATAAAGATTCAGTGGAACCATATCACCACAATGGAGAGCGGTCTGGCCTTGGAATTTCCCGACAACCACGAAAAGTTTGACCTGATTTATCCCGACGTGAACATTCCGCAAAGTGCTTTCCGCACAAGTCCCACTCCCTACGAAACAGGCAATAAGGCTGTAGCTTTCCGTCTTGAGTCTACAATAGGTGTCATCGGTGTAGGTCTGCTTGATGCCATCACCGAAGACGACATCAAGGCTCAATATGCCGCCACGGCGAAATACTACCAGCAGAAGGGCGAGGACGTTTCGGAATATGTCAACCCCAACTTCTGGAATGCCAGTGCCAACGATTTTGCCAGCGGTGCTTGGTATGCCAACACAAGCTCCGACTACGGTTCGTTTGTTGACGGACAGGATGGACGCAGCATGATTAAGCGCTTCACCTACGCTCTGACCCGTGCCACACTGCAGGACGGTCCTGGAGCAAACGCCATCTGGAACATCACCAATGTGACACGTCCCGACAGACCGAAACTCTATACCACCGATGCGTGGGCTAACGCCATGGCAAATGACGCAGAGGTGATAGCCAAGATTAAGGCTGACCCGACTTCCGCCTACTACGGCGACGGTTCGGAAGACAGCATCAAGGCTTGCGTTTACAACCTATTGCGCCCCAGCACCAACCAGTTCAGCAACCCCTGGCACAACTTCCAGGCCGAGATGTCCACGTCGAAGTTCTACCAGTTCATGGTTTGGCACCGCGGTCTGGCCATTCCCCGTGCACGCAACCTCAACGACACCATTGTACAGCGAGGCAAAACGTTGTTCAACGAGATGGGTTGCGCATACTGTCACCGTGCAAAGTGGGTTACTGGAACCGACAACTATTGGGTGCCCAACAGCATCAAGGGCAAGCCTCTGCCACGCTTTGCCAACCAGACAATCTATCCCTACACCGACATGATGCAGCACAAGCTCTACATGAAGAACGACATCCACGGTTCATGGTGCCGCACGACACCGCTCTGGGGACGCGGACTGAGCTACATCAACACTGGTGGCGAAGACCGTCTGCACGACTGCCGTGCACGCAACGAAGTGGAGGCCATCATGTGGCACGCCTACTCGAAGAAATCACACGCTTACGAATCAGCCCTGAAGTTCTACAACCTGAAGAAGGCTGACCGTGATGCTGTGGTCAAGTTCCTGCGCTCTATATAAATAAGTAATGTGAGAAGCATCGTAACTTGTGGTCATTCATGCCACAAGTTACGATGCACTTATAGGTATAGGACAAACAAAAAAAACTGAACAATACTAATTTCAACAACCATTAAAGTTATTATGAGACACTTCATCACAAGCTCAGCAATGCTTCTCACCGGAGCTTTGCTCATGCTCGGATGTTCCGACGACGACAACATCAGTACCACTCCCAAACCCAATCCCACTCCCGAGCAAAGCGACGGAGCCTATGTGGGTAAGTCTGTGGGCAACTTCAGCGCAGAGGAATGGTATCCCGGCGGTGAACTCGGAACAACCACCAACACAGCATCCAACTGCTATGAGGACAACACACCGGCTGTGGAGAAGCAGGGATTTAACGACCTCTTCCAGCAGGGCGACCTCATGGCGAGCAACCCCTACACCATCAGCACCAAGCCCTACAATGGTTGGGGACCCGTGGCTTCGCGTCAGTCGTGCTCCGACTGCCACTCTGGCGGCTACTCACACGGTCATAGCCGCACCGACTTTCTGCCTAAGAAGGGCAACGGATACATCGTTTCGGTGTATACTCCCGACGCTCCCGGCAGCAACGACGGCCCGCTCGTAGAACAACTCACCACGTTCACCATGACAATGGCCATGGAACCGTTCAAACCGCAGCTCGACCCGACGCAGGTGAAGATTGAATGGCACGACGTGACAGAGATGAAGAGCGGACTGAAGATGCAGTTTCCCGACAACGGCGAGACGTTCAGCCTGCGCTATCCTACGGCAACCGTACCCGTCACGGCCTTCAACGCCGATCCCCGTCCGGCCGAAGGAAGCTATGATGTGCGTCTCATCGTGTCGTGCAACTTCCAAGGACTTGGCCTCATCGACGCTGTCAGCAACGAAGACTTGGAGGCACAGTACAAGGCAGAGAGCGAACACGTGGAGCTGAACCCGGAGTTTTGGGACAACACCGCCAAGAAGTTCACCGACAACGCCTATGCCGAGGATGCTTTTGGCAACAAGTTTGTGAAGCGTTTCAACTATGATTTGCTTGAGGGATGTCTGCAAAACGACGTGGCTCTCTGGGACGAGCTCAACGTGTTGCGCTCTGACATCAAGCACATCTGCACCACAAAAGCGTGGACAAAGGCCATGTCGGAAGACACAACCATCATCAACCGCATACTGGCAGAGGGAAAGAACGAGAATTCGCCGCTCCATCCGTACTACTACGACGGTACGTTTGAAGGCATAAAGGCTGCGCTCACCTATCTGCTCTCGCCCGACGATGACATCAATCTCTATGACAACCCCTACTACAACTTCACGCCGGAGATGACCGACAATCAGTATCATGCCTTTATGACATGGCACCGTGGCATCGCCGTGCCGCGAGCACGCAACCTCAACGACACCATTGTACAGCGAGGCAAGACGCTGTTCACACAGATGGGTTGTACCAACTGTCACAAGCCGTCGTGGACTACCGGTGCTGACAACTACGGTCGTTCCAAGATACTTGAAGGCAAGAACTTGCCCCAGTATGCCAACCAGAAGATTTATCCCTACTCCGACCTGTTGCAGCACAAGCTGTGCATGGAGCAGGACATCCACGGTTCATGGTGCCGCACCACTCCTCTGTGGGGACGCGGACTGTCGTCTAAGGTTTGCGGCAAGGAAGACCGTCTGCACGATGCCCGTGCCCGCAACGAGGTGGAGGCCATCATGTGGCACGCTTACAGCAAGGATTCGCAGGCTTACAGCTCGGCTCTGAAGTTCTACAATCTGAAGAAGGCAGACCGCGACGCAGTGGTGAAGTTCATCAGGTCTATCTAACAAGAAATCAAAGGGCGTTCTCTGGCTGTTCAAACAGCCATCAGACGGTATTCAAACGCCGTTTGAACATCCTTAGAAATCCAAGAAGAGCCATATCAAAACTCGCTTCAGAGCTTCGGTATGGCTCTTTTAACAAGACTGTTAGGACAGTCCGCAAGGCAATATATGCCTCTTTAACGACAAGCTATGACAAAGAAGATTCTTTTCGCCCTATACATTCTGACCGTAGTGAGTATGGGGGCGGCCACAATAATAGAGAAGTACAAGGGCACGAGCTATACCGCCGCCAACATCTACGGCGCATGGTGGTTCACGTTGCTATGGGCTTTGCTCGCTGCAACGGCTGTAGTTTATTTCATCCGTCGGCGTGTGCGCAAGTTTTCCGCAGTGACCCTCCACCTGTCATTCATCGTGATACTGGCAGGAGCGTTGCTCACCCATGTCTTTTCAAGGCAGGGTATAATACACTTGCGCATGGACGAGACCACCGACAAATATCAGATTCTTGCCGCCAACGGTGAGGATGTGGAGGAACGGCAGTTGCCTTTCAGCATTAGGATGGACAATTTCAACATAAAATATCACGAGGGAACGATGGCCGTGGCCGACTATGAAACCCGATTCACCATCATTGGCCGTGACGGAAAGGAGACTCCAACACTCGTTTCGATGAACAACATCTACTCATACGGCGGCATCAGACTCTATCAAGCATCGTACGACGAAGACAGGCGCGGCAGTATACTGTCGATGAATGACGACCCGTGGGGCATAACCGTCACCTATGCCGGCTATGCCCTGCTGTTCGTGTCGCTCCTGTGGATGCTTTTCGATCCCAAAGGCGCTTTTCGCCAACTGCTGCGCAGTCCGTTGCTGAAGCGCGGAGTACTCATGGCGGTGCTGTCGCTCGGTTTTGCTAACGCCAATGCGCTGAACACGATGCCGAAGGAAACGGCGGAGAAGTTCGGCACACTCAATATACTCTACAACGACCGCATCTGTCCGCTCCAGACCTTTGCCATCGACTTCACAAAGAAGCTCTACGGCAAAGCGTCATACAAGGACTACACCGCCGAACAGGTGCTTGCCGGATTTATCTTCTGGAGCGAGGAGTGGAGCGGCGAACCATTGGTGAAGGTGAAAGGCGGCGAACTGAAATCTACGCTGCAACTGCCCGACTATTGCCCTGTGACTACGTTCTTCAACCCCACGATGGGAGGATACATACTCGGTCCCTACGTGCAGGAATACTACCAAGGCAAGCAAGACAAGTTCCACAAACAGGCGGCCGATGTTGACGACAGACTCATGCTCGTCATGGAACTCTGCCACGGCAACCTGTTCAAGATGTTTCCTCACACGACCAAAGGCGGCATCACAACGTGGTATGCACCGACGGACAAGTTGCCCTCTACCATCGATCGTGACACGCAACTGTTCATCCAAAACCTCTTTGCACTGCTTCAGGAATACCTCCACGCCAACGACAACGCCAAGGCAAGCGAGGTTATAGACAAGATTGCCCGTTTCCAACAGGTCAACGGTGGCAACTCACTGCCCTCTCCGCAGCAGACAACTGCCGAAAGAATATACAACAAGGTGCCGTTTGCTACAATACTCTTCATGCTTAACCTCACCTTCGGGCTGCTTTCGCTGCTGCTCACCATAGCCCTGTTCACGTTCAACGAAGGAAACACAAAGCCTAAGGGCGGCATCCTCGTCACACTGCTAAGCCACAGGAAAGCCACCGACAACGCCTTGCGCATACTGACCTCGCTGTCATGGCTCGCACTAACGCTCTGCCTCGCACTGCGCTGGGTCATTTCCGGCAAGATACCCATGGCCAACGGCTACGAAACAATGCTCTTTGTGGCGTGGCTCGTCATGCTGCTGTCGCTGGCGGTAAGCTGGCGGTTTCGCATAGCCCTGCCCTTGGGACTCATCATGTCTGGCTTCTTCCTGCTCGTGTCCCACATAGGACAGATGGATCCAAACATCAGCCACGTCATGCCTGTGCTCAACTCACCGCTACTGAGTGTCCACGTGTCCATCATAATGCTGGCTTTCGCCCTGCTCTCGCTCACTTTCATCTGCGGAATCACCGCTCTGCTACTTCATGTACTCTGCAGACAGCGTTGCCGCAGTAGTCGTTTGCAAGAGCAGACCGAAGCCCTCGCCGCACTCAGCCGCTTGTTCCTCTACCCTGCCCTTGCGGCGCTCGGTTTCGGAATATTCATCGGAGCCATCTGGGCCAACATTTCGTGGGGCGAATACTGGGGTTGGGATCCCAAGGAAGTGTGGGCACTGATTACGTTCATGGTGTATGCGGCAGCAGCCCATACCGCCTCCATACCCGCCATGCGCCGCCCTATGACCTATCATGTGTTTATGACGCTGGCTTTCCTCACCATCCTCATGACCTACTTCGGCGTAAACTACATTCTCGGAGGCATGCACTCCTACGCCTAAGCCGTCACGCAGCCAGACTTAACAGAACACGGCCAATGCCCAACGACACATTCTCGGGCGAGGACGCAGCGCCTACTATAGGCAGCCGTTGTGAATGTGAGCCAAGAGCGAGGACGCAGCGCCCCCAGCACAGTTTGAAGGCTTAGTAGGCGCTGCGTCCTCGCTCGAGACAGACTGTTTGACTTTTGACTTGAAGGGTGCAGCAGGAACGCAGCACCTACTAAGCCTTCCAACTGTGCCGAGTGATAGGGCGCAACGCCTAATAAATTTGTTTTGGAATCCTTTCTGCCTTATCGGTTTCTACTTAGCCATGCGTCTATAATTCTTCTTGCGATGCTCAGCTTTTCGGGTATTGTAGGCAGGTTATTGCGGTTGAACCATGCCCCTGCGGCCAGTTCCGACTGCTGGAGCTTTATGTTTCCCGACACATAGTCGGCCTCGAAACCCACCATAAGGCCACAGGGATATGGCCAGGGCTGACTTCCGAAGTAGCGGAGGTTGGTTATCTCCACCCCAGTCTCCTCCATAACCTCACGATGCACGGCTTCTTCGAGCGTTTCTCCCGTCTCCACAAATCCTGCCACAAGGCCATAGAAGTTGCCCTTGAAGTTCTTTGCGTGTACAAGTAGCACCTCATCGTCACCTTTGTGTATCAGTACGATGATGGCAGTGGCCAACTGCGGCCACACCTCCTTGCCACACGCACTGCACTTCTTGCTTATCTGCGTGTGCATAGTCATCGGCGCGCCGCAGACTCCGCAGTATTTGGTATTTCCGTCCCAGTAGAGCAGTTCTTCACACTTGCCCGCTTTCAGATACAGGTCGTGCGGCAGCTTATAGTAGCTCGCCCTAAGGCCGCACATCTCATATCGGTCGGAATCGGCTACGGGTTCGGCTATGCGGTAAGTCTTCACCTCCACGCCGTCCAGCGGTGCCACGTCCATAACGTGCGTGTCAGGTTCTATGGCCGTGGGCGGTTCAGTGCCGTGCGGCACGGTATAGCTTCCGTCGGCCAAACGCTCCATCAGCAGGTCGCCGCCGCAAAACACAAAGTAGTATTTGTCCTTTTTGTTGTCCATTGTTTCTTATGCGCCCGCAGACGCGCTCCCAGAGAGCGGCTGCGGGCTGGCTTTACGATGCGAAATTACAAAGAAAATGTGAGCCGATGGGGTGTACGGGCATATTTTTTGCAGTACAGAAAGTGTGAAAGGCTAATACCATAACGATAAGAAAGGAAAAGAAACATGGCATTTATAGACTATTACAAGATTTTAGGAGTCAGCAAAGACATACCGCAGAAAGACGTAAAGCGTGCTTACCTGAAGCGTGCCAAGCAGTTCCACCCCGACTTGCACCCCGATGACCCCAAGGCAAAGGCGAAGTTTCAGGCATTGAATGAAGCCTACGACGTGATTGGCGACCCTGACAAGCGCGCCAAGTACGACCAGTATGGCGAGCAGTGGAAACAGGCCGAGGCTTTCAGCGGTGCTGGTGGCGGCTTCGGCGGTGGCACGGGCGGCACCTACAGCTACTCTTCGGGCGGTTCACCGTTTGAAGGCTTCGACTTCTCCAACTTCGGAGCGGGCGGTGGCGGTTTCAGTTCGTTCTTTGAGCAACTGTTCGGCGGCGCACGCAGTCGCAAAGGAGGCCAGTCGTCAGGATGCGGCAATGGCTTCGGATGCGGCAGGCAGCACTCCGGCGAGATGAACGCCACGGTCAGCATCGACCTGCGCACGGCTTTGCTCGGCGGAGAGGTGATAATACAGCTCAAAAACGGCTCTAAGCTGAAGCTGAAGATAAAGCCTGAGACGCAGCCAGGCACCAAAGTACGTCTGCGCGGCAAGGGCTACGACCGTGGCGACGGCACCTTCGGCGACCTCATCATCACCTACAACGTAACACTTCCCACAAATCTGACCGACCGCCAGAAGCAGTTGCTGGCCGAAGCCTTGGGCTAATTTGCGAAAGAAAGGTGTCTTCCGCTAAAAATGCATAGATGACATACATACAGTAGAACGAAGTGCATGGGAGATATCATGCTTTGTCGTACCGTTCAATATAAAACGACAACAAGGCAAACTTAGTAGGCGCTGCGTCCCCCAAAGGCAAAAGCCCAACAAACATCCTCGGGCGGGGGCGCAGCACCTACTAACGATGCAACAGATCTCGACTGAACGCCTAAAGTTCTATCGCTCTGAAAGAGTATGGAGGCAGCGTGATGGTGAGCTTGTCGTCTTGGCGAACGCTGTAGCTGCCAGTGGCGCAGCCTACCTTTGCCTGTCCCGGTTTGCCGTCAAAGCCCTCGTAGCGCAGCGTGTTGCCGAGCGGAAGTGAACGTGCGCCGATGGTCAGATTGAGACTTACTGGCAGTATGTTCACCACCTTCAGGTAGCGTTTGCCGGTCTTGCTGTCCCTAACCACACTTGCTGCTATGCGGTTTGTCAGTGTTGAGTCACCCACATTGAGCGTCGACTCCACATAGCGGTCGCCGCCATACACGGAGAAGAGCCTTTGAGTGTTGTAGCTTGGTGCGGTATGTATCGACGTGTTGTCGAAATAGATCATGTCGGGACTCCAGTTGCTGTGGCCGTTCTTTGACAACAGTGGCGCATAAGATGTCATTTCCACCACGTCGCCGTTGCGCTCAATGCCGCAGAGATAGGCAGCTTCGGCCAGAGCGCAGTCTATTGTGCCCTTGCCCTGACGTGCGGCATACTCTCCGAGATACACCTTCGGCGCGGTGCGGTCGTAGTTGTCATAGTAGTGCTGGTTGTTCAGAAACCATCCCACGCTCTCATAGTAGTGCTCGTCCACCATGTCCAGTATGTCCTTGTTGTCGTTGGCAAACTTCCATCCTTCGATATAGTCAGACGAAGGATAGTGGAACGGACCCACTGTGCCGCACACGATGATGTCGGGATATTGCTTCTTTATGGCGGCGCATATCATCTTGCAACGGTCTTCAAACGTAGTAGAGATGATATCCTCATTACCTATACCTATATATTTAAGGTTGAACGGAGCCGGATGGCCAGCGTCAGCCCTCATCTTCGCCCATTTGCTTGTGGCAGGATCACCGTTGGCCCAGTCTATGAGGTCAAGTATCTCCTGTATGTAGGCCGGCATGTCCTTCATGTCTATGCCGCCCTGCTGTCCGCCATAGCCGTTGGCGTCCGGACCAGCGTTCTGGCAAGGCACGCCTGCTGCCAACACGGGCAGAGGTTCGGCGTTTATGTCTTCGCAGAACTGGAAATACTCATAGAAGCCCAGGCCACGGGTCTGGTGATAGTTCCAGATGTTGCGGTCAGCGACGCGGTCTTCCAGATTGCCCACAGAGTGATACCAGTGGTAGATGTTGTCAATGCCGTCGCCGTGGCTCATGCAGCCACCCGGGAAGCGCACGAACTTTGGACGGAGGTCGGCTATGGTCTGTGCCAAGTCGCGGCGCAAACCGTTCTTGCGCCCTTTGAATGTGTTGCGCGGGAAGAGGCTTATCATGTCCACACCCAGACGCTTGTCGTTGCCAGCCGTCAACCTGAGTTCCGCCTTTGCGGCAGTTTCGGTCGGCGTGAGCGTCAGCTGATAGCGGTTCCACTCGCCCTTCTTGCCCTTAGCCTTCACGCGGGCCGTGGCTATCACCTTGTCTCCGTCAACCAAAGCCACGGTCAGAGTCTTCGCCTTGCCGTCGATATTGTTGGCAAAGAGGCTGAAGTCGTATGTCTCACCCTTGGTCACGGCAATGCCGTCCCAGCCGGAGTTCCACACCGTGTCGTTGGTTATCACGGCATAGTGGCTATTGTTCTTGCTCAACGGCGTGGCGGTTTCTATCTGCAGGTTGCCCTTCGACGACTTCCAAGCCGTAGCGGCTGTCCACCCCCTACGGTCTTTTGAGGAATATTCAAAGTCGCGGTTCTGCACCAATTCGGCATACAGGCCACCGTCGGCAGCATAACTGATGTCCTCGAAGAACACGCCTATCAGTTTGTCGCTAATCTTCTTTTCCTTGCTTCCGTCTATGGTCAGCGTAGCCTCAACGGCCTTTCCGCCGAGATGCTCAAAGCGTTTGCCGTCATCGGCAAGGTTCTCTCCGGCCTTCACTCCGTTTTGCGCCTGCTCGGCAAAGAACGCCTTGAGACTGTCAACCCTACTTGTGGCAACGGTCAACATATTGCCCACAAAGGTTTTTCCGCCAACCGTAGCGGTGTCTTTCGTGGCGCAGATGCGCTGGTAGTCGGCCATCGACCCTTCGCTGTCGGCCGAGAAGTGACGGAACTTAGCGTCGGTTGAGGTCTGCCGCACGCTGCCCTGCTTGGTGAGAAACATCACGGTGTACTGTCCGTTGCCGTCGTTGCGTATCACGGGGGCAATACATCCCTTTACGCTCATCTTCGGATAGTCCTGCGGCCGCCATGTTATGAGGTCGTCAGAATAGGCCACGGCGAAGCACGGAGCATAGTCGTTCACCTGAAACACGGCCGCATAGCCGCCCGTAGGCAGTTCGGCAACGAAGGGCGAATACATTTTTTTCTCGCTGCCCCAGCGCGAGTAGTCTGACGAAAAGATTTGTCCCTGTTCCTTGAAGTCGTCGCCCGAACAGCTGGCGATGCGCATTCCTCCCTTGCTGTCGGGGTTGTATAGAAACACCATCTCGTGTTTCGGTGCGCTTTTAGCGGCTTTCTTCTGCTGCGCAAACGCCCCTCCTGTGACCAACAGGGGAACAGCGAAGAGCAATGAAACGGTTTTGTTGATAACCATAAAATGTGTGTTAGTATTAATAAATATGTGTGTATTAGAGTTAGTATGTTGCGTGCAGGATGATTCATGCTGTCATGCAAAGATAAGTTTTTTCTGGCATATAAGGATGTTGCCTATACACTTAATATAAGTTAAGGGTGGAGATTGGCTGTCCTTTGTTAACTCGGGCGAGGACGCAGTGCCTACTAAGGCTTCCCGTTACACGTCCCTTTTCGCTAAAGCTGAGACATGGACTGCAAAAAGCGAAAGTTCGAATGAGAAAATATTGACATTGCAGCAACCGTCCGCACGCATCAAGCCGCGCCTCCCACCCTGTTGCCTTTCATAACTGTGCCATTTACGAGTCGTAAGTGGTACAGTTACGGGTCGTAAACGGGGCATTTACGACCCGTAAACGTGCCACTTTTGGGTCGCAAATGACCCTCTTTTGAAATCCATTGGGCATCAATAACTTACAAAACCGCACTTTTGCCTTTCAAGAAAGCGACATTTACCATAAACAAACGACCGTAAGGCATATAACAACCACGCCATCAACCCGTGAAAAATATTGTCAAACGGTAGAACTGCCTGACCGTTTCTTTCATCCGTGTGCAACAGAAGCACAACAAACTTTCTCAGGGACGCAGCGCCTACTAAGCCTTCCATGTTCACTGGCACGTGGATTCGTTTACTTTCCATCATGCGCTGCGCCAAAGTTCTGTCTCACTGCCTTAGTAGGCGCTGCGTCCTCGCTCGTAAATTTTCATTGCCCCACATGGCCGGAAATAGGGGAAAAAGCTGTAACTTGCAACGTTTTTCCGACACACAAATGCGCACCACACATACATATATAATACACTTGCTACTGAAAACTGCCTTGTTGTCAGTGCTTTTCCATGCCGTCAACGCCCGGGCGCAGCAGCTGCAAGCCACCCTCTCGCACTACTCTACCGACGACGGACTGCCGAGCAACGCCGTGGCAGACATCAAACAGGACAGCTACGGCTACCTCTGGATAGCCACATGGAACGGGCTGTCGCGTTTCGACGGTTTCACTTTCCACAACTACAACACGGGATTTGACAGCGGCATACCGTTCATGCACAACCGAATACTCGACATGACGTTCGACAAGGCGCAAAACGTGTGGCTCCGCATGTACGACGGCCGCATCTTTGTGCTCAACCGCAGGACTGACTGTCTTGAGAACCCGATGGAAAACCGCTTTGACAACCGCGAAACCATCACGGAATTGCCGCTTTGCTGCACTGCCGAGGGCAACATTCTGGCCTACATCGCCGGCAAGGGTCTGCTGGAAATGAGGCTGGGCAACGGCGGCTACAAGGCGGAGATGGTGCCCACGAAAGAGGAAGTCACGTGCATGGCCGCAGGAAAAGGCGGCACGGTATGGATAGGTACGCAGAATGGGCTGCTGAAACTCTGCGGCCGGCACTTTGAAAAGATACGGCCGACGGAGAAAAACGGCGGTGTGCGGTGCATCTGCACATCCGACGCCAGCGTGTATGTGGCCACCTTCGGCAACGACATAGTGGCTCTCGACCACAACGGCAAGCGGCTCAAGTCGTGGTACATGGGTGCTCCCGTGGGTTCGCTGTTCGCCGACAGTCGTGGAAATCTGTGGTTTGCCGTAGACGACCGGGGCGTGAGGCGGCTCAACACGGCCACTGGAGCGGTGGGAATATACCGCCAAGAGGTGGCTGTGCCGCAGGACGACTCCAACAGGGCACTGGTGAGCGAGGTGGACGGCACCGTGTGGGTGAGGATAAACCGTGGCGGTTTCGGCTATTACAACCGCGCCGCCGACCGTGTGGAGTACTTCTATAACGACCCCTCCACGGCCTGGTGTCTGTCAAACGCCGTGGGCTGCTTCAACATCTCGCCCGAAGGCATCGTGTGGGAGTCCACCAGCCGTCACGGACTGGAGCGGCTGGAGATAATAAAGCCCACGATAGCCCTCATGAAACCGTTCAACGCGCAGGAGGAGCAATATGCCAACAACATACGTGCCATACACTACGATGCCGTCAACGGACTGCTCATGGTGGGCAACAAGAACAGCGGACTGCTCATCACCGACCGCAGCGGGCGGCAGACCCTACTGCGCACCGACGACAAGGGCGTTCCCCTTGGGCGCATCTACGGCATAAGCCAGGACAAGAGCGGCAACTACTGGATAGGCGTCAAGGGAAACGGACTCATCAAGATGGCGCGCAACGGCAGCGGATATTCGTTTACGCGATACCGCCACGCGGCAGACAACCGCCAGAGCATCAGTTCGGACAACGTGTATTGCACCATGCCCGACGACGACGGCAACATCTGGGTGGCCACATACGGCGGTGGCGTGAACATACTCGTCCGAAGGCATGACGGCAAGCCGGTGTTTCTCAACGCCGGCAACGCCCTGCGCCACCATCCCAAGGGCGTCTACATGAAGGCAAGAACGCTGACGAAGGACAAGGAGGGCAACATCTGGGTGGGAACAACCGACGGACTGCTCGTGATGAGCTACCGCAACGGTGTGATAAAGACGGAAAAGGCTTCGGGCATGTATGCCGGAGCCAACGGTCTGAAAAGCCCCGACGTGGTGTGTCTGGCCTGTTCGCCCGACGGAACGGTGTGGATAGGCACCAACGGAGGCGGCATCAGCCGATGCACAGGGCGCGGCAGCGACGGCAAATGGAAGTTTGAGACACTGAAAGCAAAGGGCAGCACACCGTCGGACGAGGTGAAAAGCATCACGTTCGACAAGTTTGGCAACGTTTGGTTTGCCACTGACCACAACATCTGCTCGTTTGACACTCGCAAGGACATCATAAGCAGCTTCGGAGTGCAGGACGGAGTGGACGACACGTCGTGCTCTGAGGGCTGCGCAGTGGCTCTGCCCGACGGCAAACTGCTGTTCGGCACCATAAACGGCTACTACATCGTGGACAGAAAGCGCATTGGCAGTCAGGCCAAAAACGGTCTGCGGCTCACCATAACCGACTTCTGGCTGGACGGCAAGCGCACACCCCTGGACTGCACCGCCGCCAACGGCCACGGCAAGTCAGCCTGTGCTACCGTAGCACTGCCCCACCACGGTTCGTCGGTGGAGTTCTGTTTTGCCTCGCTCAACCACAAGTTGCAGCAGAGAGTGCACTACCAATACCTCCTGGATGGCTACGACAAGACGTGGCACGATGCCGACGAGACCCGCACAGCGGCCTACAGCGGTCTGCCCGCAGGCACCTACACGCTGCGCATAAGGGCGTTCATGCTCGAATCGCCCGACTCCGTGGAACAGTGTGCGGTGGTGCTGCGTGTGCCGCCCCACTTCCTTCTGTCGGCCAAAGCCGTATGGATATACATCGTATTGATAGTGCTGACGGCCATATTGCTGCTCCACGTGCGGCAAAAGCGGCTGGCCCGGCTGGCCAAGATGAGGGTGCTGAAGATAGGCCCGCAGGAGATTGCCTTTGCGCAGAAGGCTGACTACGACTTCGTAAAGAGCCAACTGGACTGGCTGGAGGAGCACTATTCTGACTCGTCGCTGAAGATTGAGCACCTCGTGGCGGTGTCGAAGATGAGCCGCACGTCGTACTACAACGAACTGAAGTCGCTCACAGGACTGTCGCCCAAGGAGCTGGTGTCTGACTTCCGGCTAAAAAAGGCAAAGATGATGCTGGAAAAGACCGACACAACCGTGGCGGAAATAGCCTACAAGACGGGGTTCAACGACCCGGTATACTTCACCCGGCTGTTCAGAACCACCTTCGGCATGACTCCAACGCAATACAGGAAACAGGGAACCGACGGGGAGGAAGCCCCGCAAACGCAAGAATAACACGACATGGGAAAACCACTCATAGTATACAAGGCAAGTGCCGGAAGCGGCAAGACATTCACCTTGGCGACGGAATACATCAAGTTGCTGGTGGAAAATCCACAAAACTACAGGTCTATACTCGCCGTGACCTTCACCAACAAGGCCACGGAGGAGATGAAGAGCCGCATACTGAGCCAACTGTACGGCATCTGGAAGCAGCTGGACGACTCCAATAGCTACATGCAAGTGGTCTGCCAGCAGCTCGAAGCCACACCGGCCTTTGTCAGCAAGAGGGCAGGCATAGCGCTCAACCTGCTGCTCCACAACTACAACCACTTTCATGTGGAGACCATCGACTCGTTTTTCCAGCGTGTGCTGCGCAACCTTGCCCACGAACTTGACCTAACTCCCACACTGCGCATAGAGCTTGACAGCAGCCAGGTGGAGGAGTTTGCCGTGGACAGTCTGGTGGAGAGCCTCGACAAACGGTCGGAGGAGCTGGGCTGGATCATGCGCTACGTGTATGAAAAGATTGCCGACAACAACAGTTGGAACGTAATCGGCTCCATAAAGGAGTTTGGACAGACGGTGTTCAAGGACTACTACCGCGAGGTGGGCGACCAACTGATGACAAAGATGGAGGACAAGGACTTCCTGGAAAACTTCATCAAACGGCTGAAAACCGACCGCGACGAGGCCCGGAAAGCTATGGAACGCTATGCCGACAGATTCTTCGGCATACTGGAAGCGGAGGGACTTTCTGTCGACGACCTGTCGAGAAAGAAGACCGGGCCGGCGGGTTTCTTCCTGAAACTGAAGCGCGGTGAAATGGACGAGAGCCTTGACAACACCTACGTATTGGCCGCCGCCGAAGCCCCGGAGGCGTGGACTTCAAAGACAAACAAGCGGCGCGACCAGATAATAGCCGTGGCCAGTGAACGGCTGATGCCGCTGCTGGCCGAAGCGCGCAGGGAGAGACCGGCGCAGTATGACCGTTTCATGTCGTCAAACCTCACGCTGAAGCATCTCTACAAGTTGCGCTTGCTCGGCAGTATAGAGCGTAAGATACGCGAAGTGAACGAAGACGCCAACCGCTTTCTGCTCGCCGACACCCAACACATACTCCACTCGCTCATCGGCGAAAGTGACTCGCCATTCATCTACGAGAAGATAGGCACCCGTCTGGACCACATCATGATTGACGAGTTTCAGGACACGGGCACGCTGCAGTGGGCAAACTTCAAGATTCTGCTGCTCGAATGTATGAGCCGGAGCGCTGCGTCAAACCTCATCGTGGGCGACGTGAAGCAGAGCATATACCGCTGGAGAGCCGGCGACTGGCGACTCCTCAACGGCATAAACAGCCAGTTTCCGCAACCCAAGCAACAACTGGAGATACGCAACCTTGCCACCAACTACCGCTCAACGAGGCGCGTGGTGGAGTTCAACAACGCCTTCTTCGCCGAAGCGGCACGTCTGGAGCGCGAAAACCTCGGCAACGGCAACGACAACGAGGCCGACCAACTGCTCCAGGCATACAGTGACGTGCGGCAGGAAGTGCCCGAAAGGCGCGGCAACGAGGGTTATGTCAACATCAGTCTGCTGCCCGACGACGACGGTGGCGAGGCCACGCTCGAACGAGTGGGCGACATCGTGGAGGAACTGATAGGCAAAGGGGTGGAGGCTCGCCGCATTGCCATACTCATCAGAACCAACAAGTACATACCGCTCATAGCGAAGTATATGTCTGACAGGCTTCCCGAGGTGCAGATAGTGTCCAACGAGGCGTTCCGTCTCGACGCTTCGCTTGCGGTGAACACCATCGTCATGGCCATGCGACTGCTGCTCGACGGCGACGACATGCTGGTAAAGGCGGCTCTGGCAAAGGTCTACCAGACGAAAATACTGGGACGCGACGTGCCGGACAGCGAGTTGCTCACAGACGGCGACGCTTTTGACAGTCTGCTTCCGGCCGATTTCGTCAACAAACGGCGCGAACTCGTGCAGATGCCGCTCTACGACATGGCCGAAAGCCTATACTCCATGTTCGGAATTGACCGGCTGGAGAAGCAGAGTGCCTACGTTTGCGCCTTTTTCGACAAGCTCGGCAAACTGTCGGAGGAGAGTTTTGCCGGAATAGACACCTTTCTGGAGGAGTGGGACGCTCACATCGGGGCAAACACCATACAGAGTGACGACGTTGACGGCATCAGGCTGCTGTCGATACACAAGAGCAAGGGACTGGAGTTTGACAACGTCATCATCCCCTTCTGCGACTGGAAACTGGAACAGGGTGGCGTGCTTTGGTGCAAACCCGACAGGGCACCGTTCAACGAACTGCCGCTCGTGCCGGTGGAATACAGTGCCAAGGCTCTCAAGAACACCGTGTATGAGAAGGACTACAACCACGAGCACTTCCAGAACACGGTGGACAACCTCAACCTTCTGTATGTGGCGTTCACCCGAGCGAGCCACAACCTGTATGTGATTGGTACTGACCGTAGTGCCGCATATCGCTCCAACATAATCAAAAAGGCACTGGGCAACGTGGCAAACGAGCTGGACGGTGCTGTGCTCTCGGGCGAAGACGACGACAAGGAGCCAACCGTGTTTGAATATGGGCAGCAGTTCATCAGCGTGAAGGGCAAGGCCGAAAAGCCTACGGCCAACGTTTTCCTGCAACCGGCTGACGACTTGATGCTGAAGATGGAGGTGTTTGAAGCCCAAACGGAATTCCGCCAGAGCAACCAGAGCCGCGAGTTTATCGGGGAAAACGACGAAGAGGAGCAGCACAAGTATCTCAACATGGGCAAGATTCTGCACAAGATATTTTCCTCAATACGCACCACGAGCGACATCGACAGTGCGCTGCGCCAGATGGAGAGCGACGGCGTGCTGTACGAAGAGGGGCAGTCGCGCGTACAACTCGTCAAGATGCTGGGCGAAAGACTGAAAGACAGGCGCGTGGCCGACTGGTTTTCCGACCGCTGGAGGCTGTTCAACGAGTGTACAATACTCACCAAAGACCCGCAAACGGGCAAGGTGGTTGAGCGCAGACCCGACCGCGTGATGACCGACGGCAAGGAGATGATTGTCGTGGACTTCAAGTTCGGCAGTCCGAAGGAGGACCACAAGGCGCAAGTGAGGGAATATATGGCTCTGCTGACGGCTATGGGCTATCAGAACATCAGCGGTTTCCTGTGGTATGTGTATTCTAATAAGATTGAAAAGGTATGAAGACATTTCTCGAAAGTGTAGCTGACGACATAATAAAGAAGTACGGTTACGACCTGTCGCGCATAGCGGTGGTGTTTCCAAACAAGCGTGCTTCGCTCTTTCTCAACTCCATTCTCGCTGAGAAAGCCGGACGGCCGATATGGTCGCCTGCATACATCACCATAAGCGACCTGTACAGGCAACACTCCAGACTCGCCGTTGGCGACCAGCTGAAACTCATCTGCGACCTCCACAAGAGTTTCGTTGAGTGTACCGGGATTGACGAAACGCTCGACCACTTCTATGGTTGGGGACAGGTGATGCTGGCCGACTTCGACGATATAGACAAGAACATGGCCGACCCGAGCAAGGTGTTTGCCAACGTGCGTGATCTGCACGAACTGGACGACGTGTCGTATCTCACCAAGGAGCAGGTGGCTGTGATACGCAGTTTCTTCAGCAACTTCTCCGAAGACCACAATTCGGAACTGAAGAAGCGGTTCCTCAGTCTCTGGAGTCACTTCTTCGACATCTACACGGCGTTCAACAAGCGCATTGAAGCGGAGGGACTGGCCTACGAGGGCGGCCTGTATCGTAGGGTGGTCAACGACGAAACGCTTACGTTTGAGCGCGAGAAATATCTGTTTGTGGGCTTCAACGTGCTCCAAAAGGTTGAGCAAAGGCTGTTCTCACGACTGATGAAGGAAGACAAGGCGGCTTTCTACTGGGACTTCGACCGCTACTATATGGGCAAAGGCAGCCACGGCGGCATACGCGACGGCCGTCCCGACAACGAGGCGGGGCACTATGTGTCGGCCTATCTCGATGCTTTCCCCAACGAACTGGACAACACGTCTGACATCTACGACAACTTCTGCGGCAAGAAGGACATCACCTACATAGCCTCTCCCACCGAGACGGCCCAGGCTCACCACATAAGCACGTGGCTGAAGCAGCAGGACAGAATCGCGGCAGGGCGAAACACGGCCATCGTGCTGTGCAACGAGAAACTGCTGAAGGCGGTTGTACGGAGTCTACCGGGCGAGACAGGGCCGGTGAACATCACCACTGGCTATCCGCTTGCCCTATCGCCGGTGAGTTCGATGGTGGCTGCGCTGTTCAATCTGCGCATTTCGGGCTACATACCCCACTCCGACCGATACCGACTGAAGGCTGTGCGCTCCGTACTCGCCAATCCGTATATGGTATATCTGTCAGACGGTTGCGCGGAACTGCTGAAGAAGATTTCAAATCCGCCCATATACTATATTCCGTCTGCACAACTGTGCATCGACGAACCCACAACCATGCTCTTCAGCACTGCGGTGAAGGACGACGGACGCTCGCCTTCGGAGCGCATGACCGACTGGATTGCGGCCATCGTCAAGGCAGTAGCCACTGGTGCCAACGCTGCCGGTGCCGACGACCCGTTGCTTCAGGAGTCGCTGTTCCGCATGTACCAAATCACCAACCGCCTCAAATCGCTCATCGCCTCGGGCGACTTGTGTGTGGACATAATCACTTTGCAGCGGCTCGTCAACCAGATAATCCAGACGACCTCAGTGCCTTTCCACGGCGAACCGGCTGAAGGGGTGCAGATAATGGGTGTGCTCGAAACGCGAAACCTCGACTTCGACCACGTTCTGCTGCTGTCCTGCAACGAGGGGGATATGCCCAAGGGGGTCAACGACAGTTCTTTCATACCTTATAATATAAGGAAAGCCTACGAACTGACCACCATTGACAACAAGGTGTCGATATATTCCTACTACTTCCACCGCCTGTTGCAGCGCGCAAGCGACATCACCATCATGTACAACAACGCCACATCGGACGGCAAGACGGGCGAAATGAGCCGTTTCATGCTGCAATTCCTCGTTGAAAGCGGCCACGACATAAAAAAGCGGAAACTGCTTGCTGGTCAGGAACTGGTGCCCAACGCTCCCGAAGCCATCGAAAAGGACGGCAAGGTGATGGACTTGCTGCTCGCACGCTTCGACAAAGCGAGAAACTCCGGGCGCACCGACAGTCCGCTCCTGACTCCTACGGCCATCAACAAGTATCAGCGGTGCCAGTTGCAATTCTTCTACAACTACGTGTGCGGACTGAAGGAGGCTGAAGACCCCGACGAAGACAAGATGCAGAACCGTCTCTTCGGAAACATTTTTCACGGGGCAGCGGAGATAATCTACCGCAGCATCATGGGACAGGGGCGGCACATAAGCCGTGAAGCCCTTGAGGGCATACTGAAAACCGGCGTGGCGATAGAGCGTGCGGTGGACGAAGCCTTTGCCAAGGAACTGTTCAAGTGCGGCATGGACAGCCGTCGCCGACCTGAATACAACGGCATGCAGCTCATCAGCCGTGAAGTCATCGTGGCCTATCTGCGACGGTTGATTGAGGTGGATGCCTCGCTCGCGCCGTTCGACATACTGGGTTTGGAGAGTTGCGTGTCGAAGGAAATCAGCATTCCGTCCGGCCAGAGCCACTTCACCACCACCATCGGCGGACGCATTGACCGAATAGACAAGATTGTGGACGGTTCGGAGCGCATACGGGTGGTGGACTACAAGACGGGAAGCAAACCGCAGAGCAGTATGAAGTCGGTGGAAGCCATCTTCAGTCCAGACGGCTTGAAGAGCCACAGCGACTACTACCTGCAGACATTCCTCTACGCCTCCCTCGTCAGCGACAGTCCTTCCGACAATCCGTCAGCCCTTCCTGTCAGTCCAGCCCTGCTGTTCATCCGCAACGCCTCGGCCAAAGACTACGACCCGACGCTCTGTCTGGAAAAGACTCCCGTGCGTGACATCCGCACCGTAAGCAACAAGTTCAATGATTTGCTGACCGAAAAGATTGCGGAGATATTCAATCCCGACATCCCTTTCCTGCCCACCGACAACATCGACATCTGCGCCTCCTGCCCCTATTTGGGCATTTGCCGACTCTATTCGGTGTAAAATGATGCAGAAGTGGGTACTTAAAAAGGTTGCAAGAGTGGTTCTAAAAAGGGAAGGCTTAGTAGGCGCTGCGTCCTCGCTGCGCCCGAATTAGGCTGCCGCACACAACTTAGCCGAGGCGAGGCATTTTAGCCGAGGAGCGAGGACGCACGTCCCTACTAAACCGACAACAGCCAAGGGAAGGCTTTGACTTTACATTCAACCATCGAACGTTGTTTCTTCATTCTTTGCTTTCTTCCGTACTTAAATCGTTATTTTTCAGCCGAATAACGATATGTGTACATTTGTTGGCGATAATTGTACGCGCATAAATCAATACTTGACTACATTTGCGTCTGACGAAACGAGACAAAGCTCGTCGGAACAGAAAGCAAAACATTGATTCAACCTATTGTCAAGATACAACTATTGATTAACTAACTAACGTTCTTTATCAACTACGTCAGAGACAGTGGCGCAGACGATGCGTAGCTGCCGCGCTTCTTCAGACCAGGCGAAACGGATGAGACATCTCTACTATTACATGGACAACGCCAGTCAAAAGAGAAGAAGCTACTGTCAGGATAACACATTCTGAAAATGTTTAGGCAAAAGCGGTGCATCTCCTATTTCCCGTTAGGGGATGCACTCTTTTCGTTTAACGAACCACGCACAGCACATTTCAACGGAATCAGGCACAGCACATTCCACAAAACCATATAATACATTTCACAGAACTTCAACATAACCCAAAATCAACTATCGCATGAAAGGAATACTCGCAGTGTCACTCATGGCACTACTCTCTTTGCAGACCGCAACGGCACAGGCTCCTATGGACGGAGGCGTATGGAAAGACACACGGGGGACGCACATCAACGCCCACGGCGGAAACATCATCAATCATAAAGGCACATACTACTGGTATGGAGAGAGCCGTTCCAACAGCGGCAAGCCATACAGTTCGCTTGGCGTGAGCTGCTACACGTCGAAGAATCTGCGCGACTGGACCAACCGAGGACTGGTGCTTCCAGTATCCAGCGAACCTGGAAGCGACATCGAGGGCGGCTGCATCATAGAGCGGCCGAAGGTGGTCTACAACGCAAAGACGCGCCAGTTTGTCATGTGGTTTCACCTTGAGCTAAAGGGGCAGGGCTACGGTGCGGCACGCTCTGCCGTGGCAGTGGCCGACAATCCTTTCGGCCCGTTCCGCATGATTCGTTCTGGACGTGTCAACGCCGGGCGTTTCCCCATAGGTTTCTGTCTGCCCGACACCACCGACCTGCGTCACCAGCTGCTCTTCCCTGAGAACAAGAACTGGTGGACGCCGGAATGGCGCAAGCAGATAGAGCGCGGAATGTTCTTCATGCGCGACCTTGAGGGAGGACAGATGGCGCGCGACATGACCATCTTCATTGATGACGACGGGAAAGCTTACCACATATACTCGTCGGAGGACAACCTCACTATACAGATAGCCCAGCTCACCGACGACTATCTGTCACACAACGGATGCTTCGTGCGTGTGGCTCCAGGCGGACAGAACGAAGCCCCTACCCTGTTCAAGCAGTCCGACGGCACCTACTGGATGATTACCAGCGGATGCACCGGGTGGGCACCCAACGCAGCACGCCTGATGAAGGCCAAGAACATCTTCGGCCCTTGGGAGCAACTGCCCAATCCCTGCCGTGGCAACGGTGCCGACAAGACGTTCGGAGCGCAGGGTACATATATATATAAGGTGGAAACTGAATCGCAGAAGCGCATGTTCCGAGGTGCCGACTATGTGTTCATGGCGGATATGTGGAAGCCCGACAGTCTCGGCGACAGCCGCCACCTATGGATTCCAATAACATTCGAGGACGGAACGCCTACGCTAAGGAAGTGATTAACTTTCTTTGTCGAGGACGCAGCACATACTAAGGCAGAATCATGTGCATGCGATTTTGCCCAAAGATTGCATATATTTTTAACGAAAATCATATCAATCTTTGGACAAAATCGATATGATTTTTTTAATGGATTTTGCAAAGGAGCGCAGCAAGGTCAACAAAGAACAACCAATGCAAAACACTATTTGTACGGGCGCAGCGAGGACGCAGCGCCTACTAAGACTGTCCTATGCATTTATACGCCCTGAAAGGGCAGTTGCACATAGCCCAGGGCAGAGGAG
>CAVGKZ010000037.1:0-3906 GCA_963630025.1 bacterium
GTATAGGTTACGACTTGGTAACGCATCTCCGTCCCATCTTGTCCATTTCCCGTCTATCCCTGTCCTCGCATCCCATAACGAAGAATGAGGAAAACAGCTGAATACCAGCCCATTTTCCTCATTCTTCCCTCAGCCACTTTTTATAGCCTGCTTTCGGAGCGTAAACGGCATGGTTACGAACGGCAAACGACACACTTGCCCATCGCAATCTGCCCTATCGCAAAGGGAAGTGCAGCGGGAAGCCTTAGTAGGCGCTGCGTCTCGCTGCGCCCGACGAAGACGACAAGGGTATTTATTGTTCTAAAAAAAACGAAAGGCGGTTCAAAAAAACGTGGCTGTCCGTGGATGCAAGTGGGGCATAATGTCTAACTTTGCACTCCAAATGAACAGGTTCAACGCCATTACCGCCGCGTTTCTGCTTCTTGCATCCGCAGTCTACGGACAGAAACGCTATGTATTCCCTACCGAAGTGAAGCCCCTGCTGCACACAAAGTGGGGACAGGGTGCGCCGTACAACAAGCTGTGCCCTGCCGAACAGGACACCTCGGTGAGGAAAAACGCCTACGCCGGGTGCGGCCCTCTGGTGATGTCGCAGGTGATGAAGGGCTACAACTATCCTCCGTCAAGTCCGCAACTGGGTTCGGTGTATGCCTGGAGCAAGATGTACAACGCCGTTCCCGACACGACAAACGCCGAGGGCACCGACGCCATAGCGCGGCTCATAGCCGACTGTGGCACCGCCGCCGGAACCGTATACGGCGCGAGTGCAAGCGCAACCAAGCTGAACGAGGTGGTGACGGGACTGAAAAAGTATTTTTCATACAACTTCTACATGAGCATTCTCGACCGGGCGCACTACAAAGGTGCTGACGGCGGACGGCTCTGGAAGACCGTCATCTACGACGAACTGCGCAACGGACGGCCCGTAATCATTCGGGGCGAAAAGGGACCCAAGGCAGCCCACGTGTTCATAATCGACGGATGCCGCGACTCAACGGTGCACGTCAACTGGGGGTGGGCAGGCAAACGCAACGGCTACTTCGACCCCGACTCGCTCGACGGCTACCGTCTGAACCAGCGCATGGTGGTGGACATAGCTCCGCAAGGGTATGTCCCGGCGACGAAGCAAGTGTCGACGGCTGCAAGCGGGCACTTGGAAAAAGCTCTGAGCCGGCGCGACCGGAGCCTGCTGCGCCACATCAAAGTGAGCGGCCCGTTGAACCGGTCGGACATAACCGTGCTGCGACAGATGGCCACCGACGGAAATCTGTGTACAATCGACCTGAGCGAGGCGGTCACACTGACGCTGCCCGACTCGGCTTTCTATGGTTGCACCAACCTTTCCTACGTTTCTCTGCCCCTCACTCTGCCCGAAATCAGCGTGTGTGCGTTTGCCGCATGCGTCAAGCTGAACCGGGTTGACATCCACTCGATGGTGAGCGAAATCAAGGACCACGCCTTCTACGGCTGCTTCTGTCTGACGGACGTGCGGCTGCCGTTTTCTCTGAAGACAATCGGCCCGAACGCTTTCAACTCGTGCAACAGTCTCACCGACGTGAAACTGCCGCCGATGCTCACCTCATTGGGCGCAGGTGCATTTGCCAACGCGAAGAGTCTAAAGTCGCTCACCCTGCCGAGAAGCGCAACAAAGATTGGGGCAGACGTGGTGAAAGGCACAAAGGTGGACAAGATAAAACGCCTGTAAGGCATCTCAGGCATAAATAAGGTATACAATATATATACAACAATGGTAAGAATACGTCGCTCTCTGCTGTCGTCACAGCTGTGCATGCTGATTAATTTGGCACTGGTTTATGTGGTCTACGAGGTGTGCCGCTTTGTGTATCTGTTTGAAAACTGGAGCATCTACGCCCCAAATCTGACGTGGAAGTCGCTGGGCGAAATACTGCGCGGAGGCTGGATGTTCGACACGTCGGCCATACTCTACACAAATGCGCTGTACATCCTGCTCATGCTGCTGCCGCTCCAGTGGAAGGAGACCGACAGGTGGCAACGTGCGGCTCGGTGGGTATACATCGTGTTCAACTCCATTTGCATCGTGATAAACCTTGCCGACGCTGTGTATTTCCAGTACACCGGGCGCAGAACCACGGTCACGGTGTTCTCTGAGTTCAGCAACGAGCACAATCTCGGCAGCATCTTCGGAGTGGAACTGCTGCGCCACTGGTATTTGGTAGTGGTGGGAGTGGCGCTCATCTACGGCCTTTGGAAGCTCTATTTCATGCCGTCGGGCAAGTCCACAAAACTGGTTCAGCGTCCGTTCTCGGCCAAAAACCTCGCCATATACTACGTCTCGCATCTCGTTTGCCTCGTGGTGTTCGTGCCTCTGTGCGTGTTCGGCATGAGGGGTGGAGCCACCACGGCAGTGCGCCCCATAACCATCAGCAACGCCAACCAGTATGTCGACCGTCCGCTTGAGGCGGCACTGGTGCTCAACACTCCGTTCTCACTGATACGCACGATAGACAAACCGATATTCGTCGTGCCGGAATATTACTCCGCCGATGAACTCGACAGGATATACAGCCCGGTACACAACCCGTCGGATTCGGCCACAGTGAGGCGCAAAAACGTGGTGGTGCTGATAGTGGAGAGCTTCGGCCGAGAGTATATAGGCGGCTTCAACAAGTGGCTCGACGGCGGACAATACAAGGGTTACACGCCGTTTGTTGACTCGCTGATGGAGCACAGCACAACGTATCTCTACTCATACTGCAACGGCAGAAAGAGCATCGACGGCATGCCTTCAATACTGTCAGGCATACCGATGTTCGTCGAACCGTTCTTCCTCACGCCGGCTTCTATGAACAACGTGAGCGGACTGGCAGGCGAACTGCGCAAAAAGGGTTATTTCTCGGCATTCTTCCACGGTGCAGAAAACGGCTCAATGGGATTCCAGGCGTTTGCCCGGGCTACAGGCTTTGAGCGCTATTACGGACGCACGGAATACAACGAGGACAAGCGTTTCGACGGCGACAAGGACTTCGACGGCACTTGGGCTATATGGGACGAACCGTTCCTACAGTTCTACGCCGCAAAGATGTCGGAATTCAAGCAGCCGTTCATGACGGCTCTCTTCACCGCGTCGTCACACCATCCCTACGTAATACCGGAAAAATACAAGGAGAAATATCCCGAAGAGGGCATCGTCATACACAAGTGCATACGCTATACGGACAACGCCTTGCGCCGCTTCTTCGACACCGCAAAGACCAAGCCTTGGTACAAGAACACGCTGTTTGTCATAACGTCAGACCACACCAACCAGAGCGACCACGACTATTATCAGACCGACCTCGGCGGCTTCTGCTCACCGATAATATTCTTTGACCCGAGCGGCGAACTGAAACCGGGCATGAGAAACGCCATTGCGCAACAGATAGACATCATGCCCACGGTGCTCGGCTATCTGGGCTACGACCGCCCGTTTGTGGCTTTCGGTTGCGACTTGTTCAACACTCCAGTTGAAAACACGTGGGCAGTGAACTATCAGAACGGCATTTACCAATACATAAAGGGAGACTATCTGCTGCAGTTCGACGGACAAAAGACCAAGGCTCTCTACCGTTTCCGCACCGACCTGCTGCTGAAGGACAACCTCGCCGACCAGCTGCCAACGGTTAGAGAAAGCATGGAACGCGAAGTGAAGGCCATCATACAGTCATACATGACACGCATGACAACCAACACTTTGGTGATAAAGTAAGGAGAATCGTTAGCCATGGTGGTTCGGAAAACAACCGCCATGGCTAACAATTCTCCGTCATTTCCTGACTTAGTCAATGTGTCACCCATACCAAAGTTTGCCCATGTAGATGCGATTTAGGCCCATGAAGCTTTCCGCATTTTGGACAAACTCTTTGACGCTTCTTGCTTTGTACATGA
>CAVGKZ010000038.1:0-57939 GCA_963630025.1 bacterium
TGTCTGTTCGTTCAGTCGTATAGCTCGCTATACTCTTTCACTCACAAACAGATTGTCTTCGAAAATAGACTCGCAATCTGCCAAAGCTAATTTATAGAACCACCCTAATGCGGAAAACATTAGAGAACAGGAGATAAAAATTGTTGTTATTCGTCAGACTCTGTGCTGGACAGGCTGGGCATACCGATTTCGTCGTCATTGGACGAAGTTGCGGGCAGACCTTTCCAAGTGCCGCTTTCGCCAGTACCGCTTACTGCTGCCATCAACGGGGTAGCTTCCATTTCCACTACCTTCACTTCGGGTGTTACATACTTTTTTTCCATTTTTCTTTTCTCTTTTTGTGTTCTCGTTTTCCCGGCCGAGAGCGATTAGCTTTCTCTTTATATTAATGTATATAGAAACCGAATGTGCCACAGGGAAAACATACCGATGTTAGCAGAGGTATAGCCGTATAAACCCAAAAGGTTTCCCGGACCAACTTTATCGTTGAATCCAGCGCAAAGATATGTAAAAAGATGCATAGCCTCACCCCCCCCTGTTAAATATGGTTAAAGAAACAAAGATTTAACAGTTGAGAGGAAGTGAAGAAGCAACGCTCGGCGGCCGAAGGGGAAAGCCAACGAAGAGTGAAGAATCGCTGCGCCAAAAGGAAGGCTTAGTAGGGACGTGCGTCCCCGCTCCCCTCAGCTAAAATGCATCGTCTCGGTTTTACCCGAAAATCATATCGATTTCCACCAAAGATTGCATACATTTACGCCAAAGATTGCATATATTTTTGTCCAAAAATGATGCGATTTTTTGCGGCCTCTGCATGATACTATATATCAAACAGTTGAGTGAAGAATCAATGTGCATGAAGCGTAGAGCGAAGGCTTAGTAGGCGCTGCGCCCTTCAAGTCAAAAGTCCAACAAACATTCTCGGGGACGCAGCGCCTACTAAGCCTCCACATTTTGCGCAGCGATTCTTCAGTTTCTTGCGCCCATCAAAACTCCACATAGGGTTCGAGCCTGTGGATGGCTTCGGGCGTAAAGAATCGGCTGGCACGCAGCTGGTCAAGACTTTGCAGCGGGCCGTGCAACCGGCGGTAGTCGGCGATGGCCTTGGCACGCGAATAGCCCATGTAGGGATGGCGGCTGAGCTGCATGAGAGACAACTTGTTTACGTTGATGCGCCGTTGAGACTGTTGCTCAACGGTGAAATATTGCTTGGCCTCAACGGGAAAATCTTCGATTTCGCCAAGCTGCTCCACGCTGACATAACCGCCGAGACGCTGCCCGTAGCGCACTATCTGGCGGGCATAGTAGCGTCCGATGCCGGGCACACGCATGAGTTGGGTGGTGTCGGCAGAGTTGAGGGCAACGCGTTCCGAGGCGGTTATCTTGCTCGTGCGAGGCTGTTGGTTGGGCTGGCGGTCGTTGTCGGAGACTTTGCTTGCCGCCTCTTCCACGGTTTTGGAGGCAGGAAGAAAGTCGGGAGCTATGCGGATGTAGGGTCTGAGACGGCGAAACTGGCCTGTGGTGAGTCCGTAGAGGCGTGCGAAATCTTCGGGTCGGGAATAGACTCCGCCACGGGCACGATACCTGTATATACAGCGCACCTGCCACGGTTTGAGTCCAAGGCGCAGCAAGGTGGTGGAGTCGGCGGTGTTGGGGTCGAAGGGAAACGGTTTGGCCTTGCGGCTTTCCACACGGTAGTATTGTCGTTCTGCCTCAAACTGCTGTTCGTCACCGTCGGGAGGAAGCTGCACCGAGGCGGAGTCGGACGACGGCTCGGTGCGGTCGTTGCGCCACCCCAGATAGCTCACGACGCCCGTTGCCGCAAAGGCAAGCACAACAATCGCTGCTACCGCTCTGCGGTCGGACAGTCCGTAGCTGATGCGCCGGGGTTGTCGTTTCATGCCCTCGCAATCAGATCAGGCCAAACTGGTTGAGGAAAACGAGGAGGATGAGCAGCGGGCACAGAAACTTCACACAAAGCAGATAGACGCTGAAGAGTTTGCCGCTCAGCGTACCGTTGTTGGTAAACTCGTCGCGCACCAGCTTTTTGGGCAGATACCAGCCCACGAATATGCAGGTGAGGAATCCGCCAATGGGCAGGAACACCTGGCCGGAAACGAAGTCGAACAGTTCAAACAGAGGCATGCCAAACAGCTGAAGACCGTCGAAGCGTCCCAACGACAGCGAACACAGCGCTCCGATGACGGAGCAACTGATAGTGACGAGCCATGCGGCCTTCTTGCGGCTGATGTTCAGCTCCTCGTGGAAGAACACCGTGCTCACCTCGTGCAGCGATATCAGCGACGTGAGGGCGGCAAGGGCAAGCAAGGCATAGAACAGTATCGAGACCAGATAGCCTATGATGGGCAGTGCCTGGAAAGCCTGGTTGAACACGTTGGGCAGGGTGATGAACACCAGCGAGGGACCCGAGTCGGGATTGATGCCCACGGAAAAGGCCGCAGGGAAGATGATCAGTCCGGCCAAAACGGCCACCATCGTGTCGAGAAAGGCTATCTGGACAGCCGAACGGGTGAGGTTGGTGTCGCGCTTGAAGTAGGAAGCGAAGGTGCAGAGGCATCCCATGCCCACACTGAGCGAATAGAACGTCTGCCCCAAAGCGTCGAGAAGGGAAGAGGGAGTAAGCTGGCTGAAATCGGGACGGAGCAGAAACTCAACGCCTTTCCATGCGCCAGGCAGCGTGCAGGCGGCCACAACGATGACGAGAAGCAGGACGAAAAGCGTGGGCATCATCATCTTTGAGGCGCGCTCAATGCCGTTCTGAACGCCGCGCACTATCACGAAATGGGTGACGAACATGAACGCCACCGTCCAGAAGATGGGCTTCAGCGGGTCTTGCTCGAAGTTCAGAAAGTAGTTTTTCACATATTCGGTGTCGCCCTGCAACTGACCTAAGGCCGATGCCCAGATGTATTGCAGACACCAACCGGACACCACGGCATAGTAGCTCGTGATGACGAAACCGGTGAACACACCGAGAATGCCTACGGCAACCCACATCGTGCCGCGCGAAAGCTGGCTGTAGGCACGCACCATGTTGGTCTGGGCGTGGCGGCCGATGATAAACTCATTGAGCATGCACGGTATGCCGAGCAGCAGCATACAACAGAGATAGATTACGATGAAAGCCGCTCCGCCATTGTTTCCGGCCATATAGGGAAATCGCCAAACGTTGCCAAGTCCCACTGCCGAACCTGCCGTGGCGAGAATTATTCCAAGTTTGCTGCCGAAATTGGCTCTATCTGTCTGTTTCATAGCGTTGTTTTTCTGGTTATATTTTGCAAAAGTATAAAACATTTCTTATTTTTGCGTCCAAACAACAACGTAATATGCAATATTTATATCATTTAGTAAGAAAATATCCCCTGACGGTTATACTTTTAATAATAGTATGGTATCTGTCGTTCTTCACACCACCGCACACCCCGCTCGACAATGTCACATTTATGGACAAGTGGGTGCACATCACGATGTACGGCGGAACGTGCGGCGTGATGTGGATTGAATATCTGAGAAAACACAAGGGAAAAACTATCGAAAAGGCAAAACTCTTCGTGCTCGCGTGGGCAGCACCGATAGTGATGAGCGGCATAATAGAGCTGCTTCAGGAGTATTGCACTGGCGGAAGGCGCAGCGGCGACTGGCTCGACCTGGCCGCAAACGCCACGGGAGTGACCCTTGCGGCCATCATAGGGACGCTGGCGGCGCATCGGCGCGCCAGGTCTTGAAGGGACATTTGGTCAGATAGGAATTGTAGAACCGCCGGTCGCCGGTCACTTCGCGCCCGATGAACCCCGGTTTTTCAAAGGTTTCACCGGTGGCAGACAGCTCAACTTCGGCCATTACGAGTCCTTCGTTGTCACCATGAAACTCGTCCACCTCAAACGTGTGGCCGCAATAGTCCACGAGATAGCGCACCTTGTCTATCGCACCCGGTTCGCACAATTCGAACAAATGTTGGGCTTCGTCGAGCGTTATCTCTTTTTCAAACTCATATCGGCTAAGACCTCCGTCGACCGACGGGCCTTTTATGGTGAGGTAAGCGCGGTCGTCGCGCAGCCGCACACGCACAGTGCGCCCGTGGCCGCTGCATATATAACCCTGACGGATGCGGCTGTGCGACTTGGCACTTTGCCTGTAACTGTCGTCGAGCACAAGGAATTTGTGCTCTATCTCAAGTCCGCTCATACCGATAATCAGGCCATCATGGCTGAATAAACAATGAAAATGACGGCCAAAATCACCAGAATGGCAAAAATCCAGTTGACGATTTTGCGCCCCTTTTCCTCTTGCCGCTTTTCGTAGGCTGCGCGGCGAGCCTTGCTCTTGTCGTTCATAGTCGTAGTATTTTTAGGTTATGGTATAGTATAGTTTATGCTTTTGTAGTCATCCAAGTGCGACGCAGGGCGTTGCGACAGCGGTATTACTGCTCGTCGTTGACGGGGAATTCCATCAGATATGCCTTGATGAAACCGTCTATTTTGCCGTCCATCACGCCGTCAACGTCGGAGGTTTGATAGCCGGTACGGTGGTCTTTCACGCGGCGGTCGTCGAACACGTAGCTGCGAATCTGGCTGCCCCACTCTATCTTCTTCTTGCCTGCCTCTATCTTGGCCTGCGCCTCAAGACGCTTCTTCATGGCGCGGTCGTAGAGTTGCGACTTGAGCAAGCGCATGGCGTTGTTGCGGTTTTCGAGCTGTTTGCGGCTCTCGGTGTTCTCAATGAGTATCTCTTCCTCCTCGCCGGTGTCGGGGTCGACATACTGATAGCGCAAGCGCACACCCGTTTCCACCTTGTTGACGTTCTGTCCGCCGGCTCCACCGCTTCGGAACAAGTCCCAACTGACGCGGGCGGGGTCGACATACACCTCGATAGTGTCATCGACAAGCGGCGAAACGAACACACTGGCAAAGCTGGTCATGCGTTTGCCCTGCGCATTGAACGGCGAAACGCGCACCAAGCGGTGCACTCCGTTCTCGCTCTTCAGATAGCCGTAGGCATATTCGCCGCCCTCTATCTGCATGGTGACGCTCTTTATGCCGGCCTCGTCGCCGTCCTGCAGGTTGCTAATGGTGACCTTGTGGCCATGGGCCTCAGCCCAACGCTGATACATACGCATGAGCATCTGTGCCCAATCCTGGCTCTCAGTGCCTCCGGCACCGCTGTTTATCTTCATAACGCAGTCCATCGGGTCTTCCTTCTGGCGCAGCATGTTCATCAGTTCAAGGTCTTCAATGGCCTTCATGGCCTTGGCGTAGTCATCGTCCACCTCCTCTTCGGTAACCATATCGTCCTTGTAGAAGTCGAAAGCCAACTGAAGTTCGTCGGCAAAGGTGCGCACTTCGGCATAGCCGTCGAGCCATTTCTTTATGCCCTTGACCTTCTTCATCTGCTCCTCGGCACGCTTTGGGTCTTCCCAGAAGTCGGGAGCCTGGGTGCGGAGGTCTTCTTCTTCAAACTCTATCTTCTTCTTGTCTATATCAAGATAACGGTGCAGCGCATCGGCGCGCTCCAACACGTCTTTCAACTGGTCTGCTGTTATCATTGTCTATTCCTTATACATCTCGTCAATCTCGCACTTGTAGTTGTCGTTTATCACCTTGCGCTTCAGCTTCAGCGTGTTTGTGAGTTCACCGCGCTCCATGCTGAAGTGGTGGGGCAACAGGACGATGCGCTTCACCTGCTCATAAGGAGCCAACTGCTGCTGCAATGTGCCTATGCGTTCCATCATCATGCGCACAATGGACGGGGCTGCACACAGGTCTTCACGTCCGTTGAACGGTATGTTGTGCTCGCGTGCATACTCCTCAAGCAGGCGGTATTCGGGTATGATGAGTGCCGAAACGAACTTGCGCTGGTCGGCCACGATGGCTATCTGGTCGATAAACTTGTCGACAAGCAGCTTCGACTCTATCATCTGCGGTGCGATATACTTGCCGTTGGAAGTCTTGAACAGGTCCTTTATGCGCTCCTTGAGAAACAGTTCGCCATTCTTCAGACTGCCCGAATCGCCAGTATGGAAGTAGCCGTCGGCATCGAACGCAGCCGCATTCAGGTCGGGGCGATTGTAGTAGCCGGGAGTTATCGTGGGACCTTTGAGCAATATCTCGCCCTCGTCGCTTATCTTTATGTCAAGAGAATGTATGGGGCGACCCACCGAACCTACGGTGAACGGCTCGCCAAGTCTGTCGCACGACACGGTGGCAAGGCTCTCGGTGAGTCCGTAGCCAACAATCATGTTGATGCCGATGGAGTGGACAAACTCCTCAACGTGCTCCGACACGGTGGCTCCGGCGGTGGGGAATATATTGGGACGCACCAGTCCAAGTTCCTTGCGGATGAGGCTGAACAGCGTCTTGTTCATCATTTCGTACTTCAGATGCAGCGCCAACGGCGGACGTTTGCCCCGGCTGAGGTATTCGATGTTGTGCTTGCGCCCGATTTCAAGGGCGTTTATGAATATCCTGCGCTGCACCGGATTGGCTTTTTCAATCTTTTCCATCACTCCGGCGTACACCTTTTCCCAAAAGCGCGGCACGGAACACATACTCGTGGGATGGGTTTCACGCATTGACTGCTGCACTTCGTGCGGATCGGTGTTGACTATCAGTGTCGCGCCTTCAGTCACACAGAGCAACGCCCAGCCCTTTTCAAAGATATGGGTGTAGGGCAGGAAGTTCATGATGCGGTCGTTCTCGGTCACACTCACGGCCTTGTCGTTGGCGTCAAAGGCTGCCATATACTGCCCGTGGGTGAGTATCACGCCCTTGCTGTTGCCCGTGGTGCCACTGGTATACAGGATGTTGGCAATATCAGTGACGCAGGCCTGACGGTAGAGGGCCTCCACTTCGGTCTGTCTCGGCATGCCTTCGCCCAGTTTGAGGAAGTCTTCAAAGTAGAGAGCGTTGGGGTCGTGGGTGCTTATACGCACACTGCGATCGTAAATGATGATGCGCTCCAGAGTGGGACATAGCGCAAACACACGGTGAGCCTTGTCGTACTGCTCCTGTTCACCCACGAAAAGGAAGCGCACCTGGGCATCGTTGAGCATGAACTGTATCTGTTGTTCGCTGCTTGTGGCATAGAACGGTATGGTGACCGCACGTATTCCCCACGCACCGAAGTCGCACGCGATGTACTGCATGGAGTTCTGTGAGAATACACCCACATTCTCCTGCACCTTCACGCCGAGGTTAAGCATGGCGTTGGACACCACCTTGACCATTTCGGAGAACTTGTTCCACGAGCAAGACTTCCATTCTTTGCCCCCGAAATCCTTGTATAGCAGTGCTTCACGGTCGCCATACTTCGCGGCCTGGTCGTGTATGAGCACCGACAAATGGCTTTTTGTCTGCATCTATTAGTCCTTATAAGGGTGGATATTCAATATCCACCGCGTTGTTATACGTCGGGTGATTTGCGTTTTTGCCACGAAAGCAAATTCACGAAACCACCCTGAAGAGAGTTAAACACCGTCGGCTGTAACCAAAAACGGTCACGCCAACAGTTTCTTTACGGCTTCGGAGATAGCTTTGCCGTCGGCCTTTCCGGCAAGTTCCTTGCTTGCCACGCCCATCACTTTGCCCATCTCCTTTATGCTTTGCGCACCAACACGTGCGATAATGTCCTTTACGGCAGCTTCAATCTCTTCCGCTTCCATCGGTTTGGGCAGGTATTCCTCGATGACACTCACCTGCGCCAACTCGGCATCGGCCAAGTCCTGACGGTTTTGTCCTGCATACAGCGCAGCGGAGTCCTGTCCCTGCTTGGCCAGCTTCTGCAGCAGCTTCAGTGCAACAGCGTCGTCGAGAGTGTCGTTGGCTCCCGGAGCGGTCTTTGCTTCAATGAATACCTTCTTTATATTGCGCAAAGCCTCAAGGCGAACCTTGTCTTTGCTTTTCATCGCAGCGATGATGTCTTTGCTTACTTGTTCAAATAATGCCATGATTCTTATGCGATTAGTATTGTGTACTTATGCGAACAGCGTATTTTACTTATACGAACAGCGTTCGAAACATACGTGAACAGCGTTTGAAACTTACGAGAATTTAATTGTCCCCTGTATGGCTTCACGCGGCTGGTCGTCCTTTTCCTCCTGAGCGGAACCGCCGCCGGAAGCCTGATTGTTTATGCTGTCGAGTATCTCGCGGGTACGTTTGTAGGTCGGAGTAGACTCCACGGCCGATATCACGTCGTCGTTGTCGAGGTCGTCGGAGCGAAACAGATAGATGTGCGGACGGCGTTTGTACTTCTTGTTGTTGCCGTCTGTGCCGTAATAATGCTCGCGGCGGTCCTGCTTCTTGGCGTTCTTCTCCTCCTCTTCGGCTATCCGGTTGGCGTCTTCCTGCGTGTGACGCTTCAGATGGCTGTGCATTCCGTCGACATTCTCGATGCCGAAACCAGTGGCGAGTATGGTCACCTTCACTTTCTTGCCCAGTTCCGGGTCGGTAGCGAGACCCCACTTTATCTCGAAGTCGCCGAATTTGGCCATGAAGTCGTTCACGTCGTTCATCTCTTCCATCATCAGGCTGTCCTTTCCGTCCTTCTGACCGCAGAAAGAGATGCTGAGAAGTATCTTCTTGGAGTTGAAAACGTCGTTGTCGTTCAGCAGCGGAGAGTTCAAGGCATCGTCAATAGCCTTCTTCACACGGCCTTCACCCTCACCGTAACCGGTGCTCATGATGGCCACACCGCCGTCTTTCAGTACCGTCTTAACGTCGTTAAAGTCAAGGTTTATCAGTCCGTGTACGGTGATAATCTCGGCAATGCTCTTGGCAGCCACGCTCAACGTGTCGTCGGCCTTGCCGAAAGCGTCGAGCACGGTCAGCTCCGGATATATCTCGCGCAAGCGTTCATTGTTTATTATAAGCAGCGCATCGACGTGCTTCGACATCTCTTCCACGCCGTCGAGAGCCTGGTCTATCTTGCGGTCGCCCTCGAAACGGAACGGTATGGTCACTATTCCCACCGTGAGGATGCCCATCTCCTTGCTGACACGGGCTATCACGGGAGCGGCACCGGTACCTGTTCCGCCGCCCATTCCGGCTGTTATGAACGCCATGCGAGTGCCGTCATTGAGCATGTTCTTTATGTCTTCCAGGCTTTCCTCGGCAGCCTGACGGGCACGTTCGGGCTTGTTGCCGGCTCCGAGTCCCTCCTTGCCGAGCTGCAGGTGCACCGGTACGGGAGAGTCGTTCAACGCCTGGTTGTCGGTATTGCACAGCACGAACGACACGTCATGTATGCCTTCGCGGTACATGTGGTTGACAGCGTTGCCTCCGCCGCCACCTACTCCGATGACTTTTATTATGCTATGCTCCTTTTCAGGCAATCCGAAATCTACTATGTCGGGGGTATTGTTGTTGTCTGTCATGTCTGTGAGTGTTTGAAATGTTATTGTTTGGACTCGCCTGCGGCCTATTCTTCAGGGTCAGTGAGCTTGGCTGCAACCTTTTTGAACCACCTCAGTCCCTTGTTCAGCGGACTGTTTTCCTTCTTCTCCTGCGCCAATCGGCGTGCCTCCTCCTCGGCTTTCTCCTTGGCAATGCGCTCTTCCTCCTCCTTACGGCGGCGAGCCTCCTCTTCGGCCTGCTGCTTTTCGGCCTCGGTGCGCACCACTCCCGGAGGAGTCTCGGTGGCTTGGCGACCCTTAGGACGCTGTTCCGCAGGCGCATGTTGCTTTGTGCCAAACAAGTCGCGATTTGAGTCTACAGGGCCTCCGGCACAGTTCAGGTCGCCCTTGGCGAGTATGCCCAGCACGGTGTTCATCATGCCGTTCTTGGCCGTGATGTCCTGGTTGGTAGACACGATGGTTTGGGTGACAAACTTGGCCACCCTTATCTTGTCCACATGCGTATAGTTCATGAAGGCTTTCTCGATGCTGGGCATATTCGAGCCGCCACCGGTCAGGATGATGCCGCCCAAGAGTTTGTCGGAGTAGTCGGAAGGTATCTGGCACCACACGTTGCCGATGATTTCCTCCAGTCGTCCCTCCACAATCTCTATGAACTTGCGGCTCTCCACCGACCTTTCGGCGTCGATGGGAAGCATGAGCGAGTTGTCTATCTCAGAGTCTTCAGTGTAGGCGCAGGCATATTTCAGCTTCATTGCCTCTGCTTCCGACTCCTCCATCTGCAGCGACGCGATGTCCTTGGTTATGTTGTTGCTGCCCAAGGGTATCACTGAGAGGTGGCGCAGTATGTTCTTGCTATATACCGACACTGTGGTTGTGTCGGCACCGATGTCCACAAGGGCGCATCCGGAGCGGCGTTCAGCCTCGGTGAGCACGCTGTCGGCCAGAGCCAACGGTGCGAGATACATCTCAGCAACATTGATTTCGGCCAGTTCAAAGCACGTGTTGAGGTTCTTGTAGAACTTCTTGCGCTGCAGGATGTTGAGGAAGTTGCCCTCTATGCGGTTGCACTGCATGCCCACCGGGTCGAGTTGCAGTTGCGAGTCTACCCTATACTCCTGGTCGGCGGCATCGAGGATTTCCTGGTCGGGGTAGGTCATGCTCCTGTTGGCGTCCATTATCTCTATCACCATCTCCTGTGTCACCTTCGTGTCGGGCGCAAGGTCTCTGGCGATGACGTTGCCAACGCTGCGGATAGACTGTCCTCCAACTCCCACATACACCTGTGTTATCTCCGTCTTGAGCTGTACCGTGAGTTTCTGAATTATCTTCTTTATGCAAAGGGCTGTCTTGTCAATATTGTTCACCACTCCTTTCCTGATGAAAGAAGCCGAGTCCTCCTTGACCACCGCGAGCACGCTGATGCTCCCGTCAAGGTTCTTCTTGCCGGCCACACCCGTTATCTTGGATGAGCCCAGCTCAATCGCTACTATAAAATCCGCCATCTCTGTGTTCTTATTCTGTTTTGTTTTGTTTCTTTTTGCAAATAATCTGGTTGTCAAACTCCACGCTTATGTAGGAATACTTGTTCCATCCAGCTTGGCTCAAGCCGTATTTGTAGAACTTTTCCATGCGTTTGAGCTTGCTCTGCACGAAGACAGGTTCGCCGAGATACACGATATGGTCGCCCACTCTCGGCACTATCTCCATCGAACCGTCGCTCAGCACGTTTATCTGCACCACCTGGTTGCGCCAGAACTTGTCTGCGGCGATGTGGCAGCCCACTCTCGACAGCACCTTGCGGGCATAGTTGCGGTCTATGTGCCCCGTGGCTATGATTATGTCGGCCACATACTTGGTGTTGGGCATCAGTCCGCCGTGATTGTCCACATAATAGTCGTCGCCGTTGTCGGCCTTCACCCTCACCACCGGAGTGCGCTGGGTGAGCGTCACGCACACGTTGCCGCTTCCGGTCTTGTAGCACTGCGCGTCGTCAACAAACGGACTCTTGCGCAGAAAGTCCTCTATGTCTCGCGTGTTGACCATACTCAGCGGTTTCCCGAGCGGATACATGCCGTTGTTCTGCAGTAGCTTCTTTATCTCACTGGCGTTGAGAAAGCCGTTGGTGAAGCTGTCGCCTATATCGATCTTCACCTGCGAGCACACGGCATCGCTGTCATACGGCTTGTTGAACGCGGTGACTGCAAGCAGCAGATACACGGCTATAACCACATCGGCCACCACTATGGCCACTTTCTTCCACGCGAATGTCATCTGCGTTCCAGTATCTTGGTTATCTGTGGCACGTAGTTGTCGAGGTCACCTGCACCAAGCACCACGAGCACATCGAAGTCGTGGTTCTCCACATAGGCAAGCACGTCTTCCTTGTGTATCATTTCCTTGGCCACACCCGGCTTCAGGTTGTCGTAGATGAGCTTTGAGGTCACTCCGGGTATGGGCTTTTCGCGAGCCGGATATATGTCGCAGAGCACCACCTCGTCGAGCAGGCTCAGACTGTCGGCGAAATCCTTGTAGAAATCGCGTGTGCGGGTGTAGAGGTGCGGCTGGAATATGGCGGTTATGCGCCTGTCCTTATACAGCTCGCGTATGCTTTTCGCACTCTGGTATATCTCTTTGGGATGGTGGGCATAGTCGCTGAGAAACACGATGCGGTCGTTCTTCAGTTTGAAGTCGAAGCGGCGGTCCACACCCCCGTATGTCTTCATGCCGTAGCGTAGCTCCTCGGCGTTGCATCCGTTCAGCTGCGCCATTGCCATTGCGGCTATACCGTTTTCGATGTTGATGGGTATGGGCTGGCCGAGGCTCACGTTGGTCACCGTCTCTATGGGCGACACGAAGTCAAAGGTGATTTCCCCGTTGCCTATGCGCACGTTCTCGGCGTGGAAGTCGCCCTTGTCGCGGCTGTACTCGTAGCGTTTCACTCCCGGCTGCAGGTCGGCCTCCATCTCCAGGTCGGTGTGTATGATGAGCGCACCGCCCGGCTGTATGAGCGAGGAGTACTTGCGGAAGCTCTCCAGATAAGCCTCCTTGGTGCCGTAGATATCGAGGTGGTCAGGGTCGGTGGATGTGATTACGCTCATCCAGGGGCGCAGCCAGTGGAACGAGCGGTCAAACTCGTCGGCCTCAATCACCACATAGTCGCTGTCGCTCAGTATGTAGTTTGTGCCGTAGTTCTTGGATATTCCGCCGAGAAAGGCGTTGCAGTCCACGTGGCTCTGGTGCATTATGTGGGCGCAGATGGTGGATGTGGTGGTCTTGCCGTGCGTTCCGGCCACACAGAGTCCCTTGTGCGACCGGGTCAGAGTGCCGAGCACCTGTGCTCTCTTCTCCACCGTGAATCCGTTTGCGCGGAAGTAGGCCAGTTCCTTGTGGCTTTCCGGTATGGCCGGAGTGTACACCACGAGACACTGCTCCTTGTTTCTGCACACGTGAGGTATCTCGTCAAGGTCTTCCTTGTAGTGTATCAGCATGCCCTCACGCTCCAGTTGCGCGGTGAGAGCCGACGGCGTTTTGTCATATCCGGCCACCACTGCACCCTTGTGCATGAAGTAACGGGCGATGGCACTCATGCCTATGCCGCCCGCACCCACGAAATACACTGCTTTTATGTCTTTGATTTCCATTGTCTTGATGTTTCCCTTTCCTTTGGCTTTTGCCGCACCTTCGGGCTGTAGCCGCTTACTTCCTTCTGTTGGCTGCACCCTCTTTGGCCAGCCTTATCACTTCCTTGGCTATTATGTCGGCTGAATCCGGCAGTGCCAGTTGCTTGATGTTGGCCGCAAGAGCTGCCAGCTTTGCGCTGTCGGCCACGGTGTCTATGGCCAGTTTCAGCAGCGTGTCGGGCGCGTCGGCGTCCTTCACATACATGGCTGCCTGTCGGTTCACCAGTGCCATGGCGTTCTTTGTCTGGTGGTCTTCGGCCACGTTGGGCGACGGCACGAGCACCACAGGCTTGCCTATGAGGCAGAACTCCGAGATGCTGCTTGCCCCCGCACGGCTCACCACGAGGTCGGCTGCACGGTAGGCTGCGCCCATGTCGGCTATGAAGTCGGTGGCCACGAGGTTGCTGAGCGGTGCGTGCTGCTTCAGCCGTTCGTTGATTTGGGCGTTGTAGTATTTGCCCGTCTGCAGGATGAACTGCACGTCGGACTGCTCCACCATGTCGAGATGCTGCATCACACTCTCGTTGACGGTTCTTGCGCCGAGGCTTCCGCCCACGAGCAGGATTGTCTTTTTCGACGGGTCAAGTCCGAAACTGCGTATCGCGTCTTCGCGCGTCACGGTGGTTTCCATCAGTGCCTGGCGCACGGGGTTGCCCGTCTTCATTATCTTGTCGGCAGGGAAAAACCTCTCCATGCCATCGTATGCCACACAAATCCTGTCCACCTTCTTGGCCAAGTGCTTGTTGGTCATGCCTGCGTATGAGTTCTGCTCCTGTATGAGGCAGGGTATGCCCATGGCCGCAGCGGCGTCGAGAGTGGCTCCGCTGGCGTATCCGCCCACACCTACAGCCACCATGGGTTTGAAGTCGCGTATGAGCGAGCGCACCTTGCGCTTGCTTTCCACGTAGTCGATGAGTACCCCAATGTTCTTGGGCGACCACAACGGCCTTATCAGTCCGCGCACCGGCAGTCCCACAATGTCGTAGCCGGCAGCCGGAACGCGCTGCATCTCCATGCGCCCCAGTGCTCCCACGAACTGTATCTTGGCTTCCGGACAGTGTTTCTTCACGGCATTGGCTATCGACACCGCAGGAAATATATGTCCTCCGGTGCCACCTCCGCTGACGATTACTCTAAGTTCGTCCATGCCTAACATTCTTTTAATTATGTGTATTCTGCAAAGTTAAGGCTTTTTGCCGTCTTTCTGTTATTTCTTTCTGTCTTTTTTCCGTGTTGCAGGCGTTGCATCATCGCTGCACAAAATGTGGAGGCTTAGTAGGCGCTGCGCCCGAGAATGTTTGTTGGACTTTTGGCTTGAAGGGCGCAGCGCGGACGCAGCGCCTACTAAGCCTTCACTCTACTCTTCATGCACATTGATTCTTCACTCTTCACTCAACTGTTTGATATGCAATACATTGCAAAGGCTGCAAAAAATCGCATCGTTTTTGACCGAAAATGTATGCAATCTTTGGCGGAAATCGATATGATTTTCGGGCAAAACCGAGACGATGCATTTTAGCCGAGGGACGGCGGGGACACACGTCCCTACTAAGCCTTCCAACTGTGCCGAGGGAAAGAGGACGCAGAGCCTAACAAGTTTGTCTTGCCAGCCTTTTTATAGCGAACGGCACTTGCGCAGCGGTTCTGAACAACTTGCGCAGCGGCCTATACCTCCGTGGCGTTACCATCCTGGGGGTCAACTGGTTCGGGTATCTTCTTGGCCGAACGGCTCACGCTGAGTATGGCACCTATGTAGGCGCAGTTGATGATTGTTGACGTACCGCCCTTGCTTATCAGCGGCAGAGGCTGACCCGTCACGGGAGCGAAGCCAACGGCCACGCACATGTTGAACATGGCCTGCACCACGAGCATCAGCGCCAAGCCCATGACAAGGAACGCCGGGAAATTGTTTTCGCAGCGACCTGCAATCCGCGCGGCGCGGAACAGCAGCACTATGTAGAGGAATACCACCCCGGCAGCGCCCAACAGTCCGGTCTCTTCTATTATGATGGAGTATATGAAGTCGGAAAACGCCTGCGGCAGGAAGTCGCGCTCCTCCGAGTTGCCAGGTCCCTTGCCTATGATATTGCTCGACACTATGGCTATGTTGGCGTGAGCCACCTGGGCGTTCTTGTCGAGGTCAAACTCCGCCGGCGGCACTGTCTTGCCACCGATGAACTTGTCCACACGCGTTTTCCACGTGTCGGCACGGTGGAACAGCTTCTCCACAAAGTTCTTTTCCTTGGGCTTCTCCACCGTCTCGGTCTTTGTCAGCTCCGGTTTCACGTCGCTCGTGTCGTGGCCGACAATCATTACCATGCCCAAGAACAGTGTGGCAGCGAGGAAAACCACCCCGAGCAGTTTGCCCAACTGCTTCGTCTGCACTCTGCCGATGAGCATCATGAAGAACACCACCACGCAGAGCAGGAGTGCCGTGGAGAGGTTTTCGAGCATGATGAGGAAGGCTGCCGGAAGCGTCACGCTGAGTATCCACTTGAAAGCGTACTTCTCGGCACCGTTGTCGGTCTGCGTTGCACTAAGTATCTGGGCTGTAGCCAGTATCACCGTGCCCTTGGCTATCTCCGACGGCTGAAACGTTATGCCGAAAATGCTTATGACGCGCTGCGCCCCATTGATGTTCTCGCCGGCGAAAAGCACCCAGAGCAGCGTGGCGGCCGACAGGACTATCAGCGGCAGGAGAGCCAGCTTGAAGTAGCGGCACGGCATGTTGAGCACGACAATAGTGACGAACCACCCCAGGAAGAGTGTGCCCGAGTGCTTTATCATCGGCATTATGTAGCTGTTGCTCTTGTAGGTAAGGTTGCTCGACGCGCTGAACACCTCCACTATGCTAATGATGCAGAGGAGGAAAAACACCATCCAGATACCCTTGTCGCCCTTGAAGATGTTGCCTATCTTTCTTTCCATTCAGTCTTGTTTGGTCGTTTTGCGCCGCCGTAAGCCCGTTGCTCCGGCGGCAAGGCGGTTCTTACAGGTTTCTCACGAGCGTCTTGAACTGCTCTCCGCGGTCTTCCATGTTCTTGAACAGGTCGAAACTGGCGCAGCAGGGGCTGAGAAGCACCGTCTCGCCGGGCTTGGCCAGTTCGTAGCAAGCCGCCACGCAGTCTTTCATCGAGTGGGTGTCGCGCACGGTGATGCCCAGACTGTCGAAGAAATTGTGCAGCTTGGTGTTGTCTGCTCCCAGGTATACGAGTGCCGAGCACTTCTCTTTCACCAGATTCTTTATCGCGTTGTAGTCGTTGCCCTTGTCCTTTCCACCGAGTATCAGCACCACCTTGGTGTTCATACTCTCCAGTGCATACCAGCAAGCGTCCACGTTTGTGGCCTTGGAGTCGTTGACATACTGCACGCCTCTCACCTTGGCCACCTTCTCCAGCCGGTGCTCCACGCCGGGGAAGTCGCTGAGACTCTTGCGTATCACCTCCTTCTTTATGCCGCTGATGTTCGAGGCAATACCGGCGGCGAGACTGTTGTAGATGTTGTGCTTGCCGGTAAGGCTCAGCTTCTCCTGCTCCATGTTGAACGGAGTGGGCTTCTCTATCTTGTATTCGCCCTCTTCGATGTAGCCGATTGACCCCTTTTCCTTCAGTTCGGAGAAGGGATACTGCACGGCTTGGATGTCATACTTCTCCAGTTCGCGGCGGATTACGGGGTCGTCGTTCCAGTATATGAACGCATCGGCCGGGGTTTGGTTGCGTATGATGCGCAGTTTGGCGTCCACATAGTTCTGCATGCAGTTCTGGTAGCGGTCGAGATGGTCGGGCGTTACGTTGAGCAGGATGGCTATGTTGGCGCGGAAGTCATACATGTTGTCGAGTTGGAACGAGCTAAGCTCTATAATATAGTATTCGTGCGGGTCTTCGGCCACCTGCAAGGCGAGCGAATTGCCGATGTTTCCGGCCAGTCCGGCATCGTAGCCGGCCGACTTGAATATGTGGTATATGAGCGATGTGGTGGTTGTCTTGCCGTTGCTTCCGGTGATACATATCATTTTTGAGTCGGTATACCGCCCTGCAAACTCTATTTCGCTGATGATGTGTATGCCCTTCTCGGTGGCTTTGCGCACCATGGGAGCCTCAAACGGTATGCCGGGACTCTTGATTATCTCGTCGGCGTTGAGCACCTTTTCCTCCGTATGGTGGCCTTCTTCCCACTCCACACCGTGGTCATCGAGCATCTTCTTGTACTTGTCATGTATGGCCGAAGCGTCGGAAACGAACACGTCGAAGCCCTCTTTCTTTGCCAAAACGGCTGCTCCGGCACCACTTTCTCCGGCACCGAGTATTACTATCCTCTTCATCTTTGTCTGTCCTCCCTATCTCATTTTCAGTGTTATTATCGTCAGTGCGGCCAACAGAATGGTCACAATCCAGAAGCGTATGGTTATCTTCGACTCGTGAACCACCGTCTTCGGCCCTTTCATCAGGTAGTGGCAGTCCTTGTCGAGCTGGCACTCCTGTGTGCGGAACGTGTCGTGTATTGGTGCCCGCTTAAAGATTCGCTGCTTCACTCCACGCCTTTTGCCCATCTTGTAGTACCACACCTGGAGCATCACGCTAAGGCTTTCCACGAAGAAGATGCCGCACAGTATGGGCAGCATAAGCTCTTTGTGGATGATAATGGCGCACACGGCTATGATGCCGCCTATGGTCAGCGACCCTGTGTCGCCCATGAATATCTGCGCAGGGTAGGCATTGTACCAAAGGAAGCCTATCAGCGCACCCACAAAGGCACAGATGAACACCACAAGTTCCTGACTGCCGGGTATGTACATGATGTTCAGGTAGGCCGCATACTCGATATGGCTCGACACATAGGCCAATATGCCGAGCGCAACTCCTATGATGGCGGAGTTGCCGGCGCACATTCCGTCCATGCCGTCGTTGAGGTTGGCGCCGTTGGACACGGCTGTCACCACGATGATGGTCATTATCACAAACAGTATCCATCCCGCCGCCGTCTTGTATTTGCCGCAGAAGGACATCAGATTGGCGTAGTCAAGGTTGTGTCCCTTGAGGAACGGAATGGTCGTTTTCAGCGACTTGGTTTCCGCCTCACGGTGCTTCACCACAATCTCGCTGGTCTGCTGCTTCTCTATGGCGAGGTTTTCGCGCATCACAGCGTCGGGGCTGAAGTAGAGCACAAGGCCGACGATGAGTCCCAGACCCACCTGTCCCACAATCTTGAACTTGCCTTTCAGTCCCTCCTTGTCATGCTTGAATATCTTTATGTAGTCGTCAAGTCCGCCGAGAACGCCCAGCCACACCGTGGTTATCAGCATCAGGATGATGTAGATGTTGCGCATCCTGCCCAGAAGCAGCACAGGCACGAGTATCGCGGCGATGATTATCACGCCGCCCATCGACGGTACGCCCACCTTGTTCACGCCGAACGGGTCGATGGAAGCGTCGCGTTGGGTCTCGCTAATCTGCTTCTTGCGCAGATATTTGATGAACTTTTCGCCAAACCAGGCGGATATTATCAGTGAGAGAATCAGCGCGAGGAGCGCACGAAACGATATGTACCCCCACATGTGAACGCCCGGTATGTCGAACTGTTCGAGGAAACGGAATAGATAGTATAGCATTTTTTCAGTCGTATTGTGTCGTCCGGGTGTTCTGAAACAGCCTTTGCGGCGCATCGGAACCACCCTGACGGCGTGTCAAAGTCACTGCGCTTCGAATATGGAGCGTATCACCTCCTTGTCGTCGAAGTGGTGTTTCACTCCCTTAATCTCCTGGTAGTCCTCATGGCCTTTGCCGGCTACGAGTATCACGTCGCCCTTTTGCGCCATCATACAGGCCGCCCGAATGGCCTCCTTGCGGTCAACTATGCTCACCACCTTGCGCATCTGCTGGGCGTTGAGGCCAGCCAGCATGTCGTTGATGATGTCCTGCGGCTCCTCAAAGCGCGGGTTGTCGCTCGTGATTATCACGCGGTCGCTCTGCTTCACGGCTTCCTGTGCCATGAGAGGGCGCTTGCCCTTGTCGCGGTTGCCGCCCGCACCGCACACGGTGATCACCTTTCCCTTGCCGTCGAGCACCTCGTGTATGGCGTTGAGCACGTTTTCGAGGGCGTCGGGCGTATGGGCATAGTCGACAATGGCGGTGTATCCCAACGGCGAACGCAGCGGTTCGAGACGCCCGCTCACGCTGTGCAGAGTGCTCATCACCAGGAGGATGTCCTCAGGCTTCTGTCCGAGCATCACGGCTGCACCGTATACGGCCAGCAGGTTGCTCACATTGAACTTGCCGATGAACTGCACGCCCACCTCGCGGCCGTCTATTTCGAGATACATCCCCTCGAAATGGCACTCTATAATCTTTGCCTTGAAGTCGGCCATCGACCGTGTGGAGTAGGTCTTCACGGTGGCTTTGGTGTTCTGAACCATCACCATGCCGTTCTTGTCGTCGGCGTTGGTTATGGCGAAAGCCTCCTTTGGCAGACCGTCGAAGAACGCTTTCTTGGCGTTACGGTAGTTCTCAAAGGTCTTGTGATAGTCGAGATGGTCGCGTGTAAGGTTGGTGAAGATGCCTCCAACGAACCTCAAGCCACCGATACGCTTCTGGTCTATGGCGTGACTGGAGCACTCCATGAAGGCGTAGTCGCAGCCTGCTTCCACCATACGCGCCAAGAGAGCGTTCAGCTCTATGGGGTCTGGCGTGGTGTGGTCGGCCGGGATTGCCTCGTCTTCTATGTAGTTGCACACGGTAGAGAGCAGTCCGCACTTGTAGCCCAGCTTTCTGAACATATTATATAATAAGGTGGCGATAGTGGTCTTGCCGTTTGTTCCAGTGACGCCCACCAGCTTCAGCTTCCTCGACGGGTCGCCGTAGAACAGTGTGGCCACCTTTCCCACAGCCTCTTCCGTGGAGTTGACCGTCACGAATGTCACATTGTCAGGCGCTTCTTCGGGCTTCTTCTCGCAGAGAATGGCCGCCGCACCGAGTTCAACGGCCTTTGCTATATAGGCGTGGCCGTCGGTTTGAGTACCCTTGATGGCCACAAACAGGTGGCCGGGCTTCACTTTCCGCGAGTCTATGTCGACACCTGTAATCTCCACTGAGGAGTTTCCGTCGACGGCAAGCGGTTTCACGTTGACAAGCAGTTCACTGAGTTTCATGTCTTTGTCGTTTATGTCGTTGTTTTATGTTTCTTCTTTTTATACAGCGCAACCCGCGTTTGCATGAACGAAGGCTTGCGTTTTTCCGTGCACAGTGCGGCTTCTATCTGAGCGTAAGCTCGCACTTCCTTCCGGCCACTATCACGCTTCCGGGGGCGTAGCTCTGCTCAACCACCTTGCCACGGCCGTGGATTATGGCCTTTATGCCACGGCTTTCGAGCAGGAACACTGCGTCTCTCGCACCCATACCCGTCAGGTCGGGCATCACATTACTATACATACGCGTGCGTTGCAGCTCCACCTCGTTGCGCTCCGTGGTCGTCTTGCCCCATATAGGGTTGCCGGTGGCATAGCTTCCGCTCCACGGTGCGTCGGTCTTGATGCCCAGCTTGGCCAGCACAAAGTCGGCGGCGAGGATGTTTCCGTTTTTCACTTCAGGCACGAAGACCGACGTTTCGTCGCGCGCATCGGCCACACTCAGCTTCAGATTGTGGGCCATTACGCCCTCGGCAATGTGGCGGAAAGCCACTCCGCTCATGCCGCCTCCCGAAGCTGGAAGTCCAGATTTCTGTATGCAGACTATGCAGCTGTAGCGCGGATTGTCGGCAGGGAAGTAGCCTGCAAAGCTGAGCAGATAGTTGGTTGCGCCCGACTTGTAGCCGCTGGAACCCTTCGACACCTGTGCCGTACCAGTCTTTCCGGCCACCTTGAACGACGGCGAACCAGCCTTCTTGCCCAGTCCCTGGCTCACCACGTGCTCCAATATGGTCTGCATGGTCTTCACTGTCTTGGGCTTGCAGATGTGTTCCTTGATCACCTCGGGCGGAAATTCCATGAGTGTCACGCCGTTTTTCACCACCTTGGTGACAAACCTGGGGCGCATCATGCGTCCGTTGTTGGCTATGGCGTTGTAGAACGTGACGGTCGAAATGGGCGGAATCTGGGTTTCATAGCCTATGCTCATCCACGCCAAGGCCGTCTTGCTCCAGTTGGTGTACTGCCCGTGGCTGTTCTTCTTCGGCATCCTTATGCGCGGCGGAGTGGAGCCTACGATGGGCAGATGCAGGTCGTCGGCCAGCCCGGTGCGGTATATTCCCTCGACAAACTTCTCGGGGTTGTTGTGGTAGTGTTCGTCGATTATGCGGCTCACGCCGATGTTTGAACTAACCTCAAGCGTGCGCGGAAGCGATATGACCTGGTAGCCTCCACGCCGCCAGTTGTGGTCTTTCATATCGCTGCCGTACATGTTCCACACGCCGGAACCCGTGTCCACCATATAGGTAGTGTCCACCACGCCGTCGTCGAGAGCCACCATGATTGATGCCGTCTTGAACACCGAACCCGGTTCAAGCAGGTCGCTCACGGCGTTGTTCTTCACCTCGCGGTAAACGCCGTCGGCACATTTGGTCATGTTGACGATGGCCTTTATGTCGCCTGTGGCCACTTCCATGAGTATGGCCACGCCCACATTGCCGTTCACGTCCTTCTCCTTCAACTCGTCGATGACCGCCCTTTCGGCAATGTCCTGCATGTTCACGTCGATTGTGGTGACGATGTCGGCACCGTCGATGGGCGGAGTGACGGGAATGTTCATATACTTGTTGAGCACCTTGCGGCGGTGGGTGAGTCCGTTGGTGCCGCGCAGGATGGAGTCGTACGACAGTTCCAGTCCGTAGCGTGCCGTGTCCTTGGCTCCATACATGTCGCCCACGGTGCGCTTGGCCAGCGACCCGAAGGGGCGTCGGCGGGCGTTGAACTCCTCGCAGTGGAACCCTCCCTTGTTGGGAGACAGGCAGAACACCGGCAGAGCCTTCACCTCCGTGTAGGTGCCGTAGTCCACACGCTTGCTCCAGATGGGCCAGTTGCGCGACATCTTCTTGTGTCCCCTCTCCAGGTCGCGCTTGAACTCGGCAGCCGACTTGTCCGGGAAGATGGCGTTAAGCCCCTTGCAGATTTCGTCCACGTTGGCTTTCCACATCGAGTCCTGCTTCTCTCCGCCTGCCTTGAAGTCCATATACATCTTATACTCGGGTATGCTGCTGGCCATGAGCTGGCCGTCGCAGCTGAGGATGTTGCCACGGTTGGGCTTCACGTCCACGCTGTCGCGCTTGAGGCGCGAGGCCACCTCCGTCCAATACTCCTTCTTGGCGGTCATGATGTAGAGGGCCTTGCCCACGATGGCAGCACCCAGAAGAGTGAGGAGCACCGCTATGGCGAAATAGCGGGGCATCACTTTGTCGTTTCTGAACTTACTCATTGTCGTCGGGCACTGGTATTATGTAGGGTGGTTGGTCAGACATGTGCAGCGTGCTGTCGTTGTTGTTCTTCAGCAGTTCGAGTATGCGGCTCTCGCGGCACTTCTCGGTGAGCGAACTCGAACTTGACAGCGACTTGTACTTGGCGTCTTTCAGTTCTGTCTCAAGCTTGTCCATCAGTATCATGTCCTGCTGGCACTGGTAGCGGAACGCGACGTAGACTATGGTGAACGCAAACACGAGCAGTATGAGCCATATCTGTCGGCGCACGAGGTCGGCTGTGAGTATGTCGCCGCCGAGAATCTTGCGCAGAGTGAGCGATGGCGACGGTTTGGGGTCGTCCTCGCGCGCGCTGTCCTTTATCATTTGCAGGGTCAGTCCGGCCGACAGTTCTTCGGCCTTGTCCTCCTTTGGCTGCGCCTCGGTCTGCTGTGCGGTGTCGGTGGCGGCCGTTTCCTGCTTTTCCTGGTTGTCTTTCTTCATCTTTTCTTGGTCTTCACTTCTGCTGTCACGCCTTTACGGCAATCCTCAGTTTGGCGCTTCGGCTGCGCGGGTTGCGCTGCTGCTCCTCGCTGCCGGGCACAATCACCTTGCCCACGGTGCGAAACGGACACTCAATCCTGCCGAAGAAGTCCTGCTGGAGCTTGCCTTCGGCGTTGCCGGTCTTCATGATGTTCTTCACGATGCGGTCTTCAAGCGAGTGGTAGGTTATCACCACGAGCCGTCCGCCGGGCGCGAGGAGCGCCGTGGCTGCGGCAAGCATCTCGCGCAGAGCGTCCATCTCGTGGTTCACCTCTATGCGCAGAGCCTGAAACACTCGGGCCATGTCTTTCTTGGCGCGCTCTCGCGGCAGCTGCTTCTCCACCGCCTCCACCAGGTCGCCGGTGGTCTTGATGGTCTTTTCCGCCCGTGCTTTCACTATAGCGGAGGCCAGTCGGCGCGAGTTTTTCAGCTCTCCGTAGAGGTAGAGCACGTCGGCAAGCTGCGCCTCGGCATAGGTGTTCACCACGTCGGCGGCGGTTGCCCCTGCGCGCTTGTTCATCCGCATGTCCAGGGGCGCGTCGAAGCGAAACGAGAATCCACGCTCGCCGTCGTCGAAGTGGTGGCTCGACACTCCGAGGTCGGCCAGCAGTCCGTCTATATGGTCTTCGCCGTAGTAGCGCATCCAGTTTTTCAGATAGCGGAAGTTGCTGCGTACGAAGGTGAAACTGTCTTTTGCCGCCAGCTCACCGCCCTCGGCAGCTGCATCGCCGAAGCCACCCTTGCGGATGTTGTCCTCAGCGTCGGCATCCTGGTCGAAACTGTACAGACGGCCATTGCCGCCAATGCGTGATAGTATCTCGCGGCTGTGGCCGCCTCCGCCGAACGTCACGTCTACGTAGACGCCGCCCGGGGCGATGTTGAGGCCGTCAACGCTCTCGTTCAGGAGCACCGGCACATGATATGTCTCCGCTGTCTTTATCATTTTTCGCTGTCGTCTGTGTCCATCAGGCCCTCAAGAGCCTGCCCGAATTCGTCGGGGTCCATGAATGGCTTTGCCGCTTTTTCAGCCGCCCAAAGCTCTATCGTGTCGCCCATGCCGATGAACTTCACGCTCTGGTCTATGGCGGCGAGCTTCAGGTAGCGCTTGGGTATGAGTATGCGTCCGCTGGAGTCGAGCGCCACGGCCTCCACCTCCGACACATACTGGCGGAACACTTGCTGGTGGGCTTTGTTCCATCTGTTGAGCCGGAGCCGCAGACTGTCCATCTGCTCGTTCCATACGGCTTCGGGGTAGAGCACGAGACAGTCCTGGAAGACGTCCTTGCGGAGCACCATGGCATCCCCGTCTCCGCACGCCAAAGCCTTGCGGAACGCCGACGGGAGAAACACCCGCCCCTTGGAGTCTACCTTTCCTTCTATGTTACCCAAAAAGCGCATACGTACATATTATATGCCATTCGTGGCCAAAGGTACGCATTTTCCACCACAATCCCCCACTTCGCCCCACTCTTTTTGTGCGGTTGTTAGTATTTTCTTGACATTTGTCGGGAGCGGTGTGGACAGTTGTTTCGTGGCAACTCCAAGGCCTCGTTTCAGCAACTGCGCCATTTAGCCGTCGCAACTCGGCCACTTACGAGTCGTAAATGGCCTATTTTCGGTGCAAAAGTGGCCGAGTTTTGACCCGTAAATAGGCCACCTTTGAAAACGTCTGACCGTCAGGCGTTTGCAAAGCAAGGTTTTGGGGCGTTGGATTGTGCACATTCTCCTTCAAAAAGCACCGTTTTCTTGCCTCAAAAACGTGCCGGAATGGAATCGGAATGTTGTCATTTTTACCAACAAAATCGCAGATTGGAAACGTCATGTCGGCAAGTTGAGAGATATTTCACAAAAAGATATAAGTCACTTCAATGGTATTAAAACAGTGCAAAAAAGTCGTTTTGTGGCGATTTTCCTAACCAAAGGCAGTACTATCTAAAACTTTTAAGCTACTTTTGCATAACGTTAGTAAGTATAGAGAGGAATGGAACAGACTTCGAGAAAGACCATTGACATAGACAAGATTTTGCGCTCAAAAATGGGCGGCAAGGCTCGTTTTGTCCCGTCTCCGCTCGTGAAGTGGCTGAAGCATATCATCCACCAGGACGAGGTGAACAGATACCTCTGGGAAAGCCGCAACCTCACAGGCACAGAGTGGCTTGAGGAGTGCGTGAGATACCTCGACATGACCCTCGAAATCGTCGGCGAAGAAAACCTGCCCGACAAGAACGACGGACGACTTTACACCTTCGTGAGCAACCATCCCTTGGGCGGTGAAGACGGAGTGGCTCTCGGTGCAGTAATTGGCCGCCACTACGACGGCCGGTTCCGCTATCTGGTGAACGACTTGCTGATGAATCTGCCCGGACTGGCACCGGTTTGCATACCGATAAACAAGACCGGCAACCAGGGACGCAACTTCCCGGCAATGGTGGAAGCGGGATTCAAGAGCGACAACCACATGCTCATGTTCCCCGCAGGCATCTGTTCAAGGCGCAGAAAGGACGGCGAGATAAGGGACATCGCGTGGAAAAAGACGTTCATAGCCAAGAGCATAGAGTATCAGCGCGACGTGGTGCCGATACATTTCGGCGGCCGCAACTCCGACTTCTTCTACCGCCTGGCCAACTTCTCCGACCGACACTTCGGCAAGTTCAACGCCGCCATGCTTTTCCTCGTGGACGAGATGTACAAAAACGCGCACAAGACTTTTCGCGTAGCCATAGGCAAACCGATACCCTGGCAGACGTTCGACAAGAGCAAGACACCGGCGCAATGGGCACAATACGTGCAGGACATCGTCTATAAGCTGTAGAACCACCATTAGACCTAAGCAAACAACAATCCGGAAATGGAACAGGAAATAATACAACCGGTCGACAAAGAGCTGATAAAGAGCGAACTGACTCCCGACAAGCAGCTGCGCATGACCAACAAGAGCAACAACGAGATATACGTAATCGACGTTCACGATGCGCCGAACGTGCTCCGCGAGATAGGCAGACTGCGCGAAATGGTGTTCAGAGAGGCCGGGGGAGGCACGGGAAAAGCACTCGACCTCGACGAGTTTGACACCCGAGACAACTGCTACAAGCAGCTCATCGTGTGGAATCCCGAAGCCGAAGAGATACTGGGAGGCTACCGCTACATCTGCGGACCGGACGTTGACATCGACGAAAACGGACAACCAATACTGGCAACAAGCCACATGTTCCACTTCTCCGAGAAGTTCATGCGCGACTATATGCCGCAAACCATCGAACTGGGACGCAGCTTCGTGTCGCTCGGCTATCAGAACACAAGCAAGAACGGCGCCAAAAGCCTCTTCGCCCTCGACAACCTGTGGGACGGACTGGGCGCACTGACTGTCATAAAGCCCAACGTGAAATATTTCTTCGGCAAGATGACGATGTACCCCTCGTACATCCGCAAGGGCAGAGACATGATACTCTACTTCCTGAAGAAGCACTTCGACGACAAGGAGAACCTTGTCATCCCGATAAAACCGCTGAAAATCGAAACAGATCCGGCCGAACTTGAAGCCCTGTTCTGCGAATCCACGTTCAAGGAAGACTACCGTATCCTCAACCGGGAGATACGGAAACTGGGCTACAACATACCGCCCCTGGTCAACGCCTACATGAGCCTCAGCCCCACCATGAAGCTCTTCGGCACGGCAATCAACGACGGCTTCGGCGATGTCGAAGAGACAGGCATACTGATAGCCATCGACGAGATACTCGAAGAGAAGCGCATGCGCCACATAGACTCCTATATAAAGGAACATCCCGAAGCCCTGAAGATAACAAGCGGAGCAAACAGCGTCATCTATAAAGAGAAATAAAAGAATATACAAAAAAAACGAGGAAACTTTTATTGTCTCTACTGCTCGTCATAGGAGTAGCCGATGCCCTTGCGCAGTGCGGCATGGGACCGCGCAAGCATCTGTTTTTTGAACATCGGAGTCGGGGCGACTGGCTCCTTGAGCAACAAGGGATTGAGGATGAACACCTACAATGTGGACTTGGACTTCAACAATGGAGGAAGACTGAGCGTCATAGGAAGCCTGGAATTTGCCGACAACCACTACAAGCAGGACGCGCAAAGTCGTACCTGCACAACATTGGGCTGGCCGGAGGCTTGGGCTATACGTTCTTGAAACAAAAGAAATTCCAACTGCAAGTTGTGGGCAAAGCAGGAAGTACCATAGGCAACGCAGACTGGAAGAACAACTATTACGATGCGTCGTTGCGCGTCTCTCCAGTACGCAAGGACGGCGGTTTGCGTCCTGTACTCGGCGTGGGCTACCGCTATGCCAACTCTCACAACGCCGACTTCTGTGACCACGGCTTTGTATATGGCACCATTGCCTTTATGTTTTAAGGTTGGTTCTATAAATTAGCTTTGCTGGATTTTGAGACTATTTCCGATTGCATATTGCCAGCAAGCAGGGAATGACTCCGTGAAATGCCTGAGCATTGCGAAGAATGCGAGCATTCTTCATCTTAACCTCGAAGATACAGTATCTCAGTAACCCCATGTTCCGCCACGCTTCATATGGGGTTACTGAGATGTAGACTCTTGAGGCTATGCCAAGTGCTGTCCCTTATTATATGGAGTAGCGCAATCTGGGTTTCGGGCTGCCCCGTTATATTATCGGCAGTGATATGCCGTTTATCTTCTGGTAGATGTCGAGGGCATAGACGTCGGTCATGCCGCTGATGTAGTCGATGACGGCCATGAGGCGGGTTTCAAGGTCGTCGGAATCGATGTCATACTGGTTGCTCACGCGGCGTATGAGCTGCTGCGAGTAGTAGCGTTCGGGATGTACGGCGGCCTCAACCATCAGTTCCATGAGCGTCTCCATTATCTTGTAGCCCGACAACTCCACGTCGAGCACGGGCTTGCTGCCGTATATGCGCGTCTTCGACAGCTTGGCGCACCGGCGGTAGGCTGCGTTGCATTGGGGCGAAACGTGGTCTATGAGACTGCCTTCAAGCCGTCCTTGGAGTATCAAGTCTTCGTTCTTGACGAAGGCTGCGGCACACTCTTTCTCCAGCAACCCAATCACACAGGCTCGCATGTACACCACTTTCTCGTTGTCGTCCGTCAGTTGCTCCTCGTCAATGCGCCTAAGAATCTTGCTTTTCACGTCGTCGCTGAAGAATCCGAGCAGCAGTTCTGTGGTCTCGCCGAATGAAATGATCTTGAGCTTGTGGGCATCCTCAATGTCCATAATCTCATAGCAGATGTCGTCGGCGGCCTCAACAAGATACACCAACGGGTGGCGCACGCACACAAGAGGCTCTCCCGGGGCGGACAGACGGATGATGCCCATGTCGTCGACAAGGCGTTCGTAGTATTCCTGTTCGCTGCCGAAGAAGCCGAATTTGCCCTTCTTTCCGGCCGCGCTCGACGAGAAGGGATACTTCACTATGGATGCGAGCGTGGAATAGGTCATTACGAAGCCACCAGAGCGCCGTCCCTTGAATCTGTGGGTAAGTAGTCGGAAGGCGTTGGAATTGCCCTCAAAATGCGTTATATCGTCCCAAAACGTGGATGAGAGCACATCTTTCAGCTCCTTACCATTGCCCTCGGTAAAGAAAGTCTGCATGGCTTTCTCGCCCGAATGGCCGAACGGCGGATTGCCCATGTCGTGCGCGAGACACGCCGAGGCCACTATTTGCCCGATTTCATCGAACATCGTGCCCTTCAGTTCCGGGCGTTTGGCATACAGGCTCCGCGCCACGTCGTTGCCGAGCGACATGCCCACGCTGGCCACCTCAAGACTGTGCGTCAGTCGGTTGTGCACAAACACGCTGCCAGGCAGCGGAAACACCTGCGTCTTGTTCTGCATCCGTCGGAACGGAGCGGAGAATATCAGCCGGTCGTAGTCGCGTTTGAACTCCGTGCGGTCGTCGTGCCGCTCACTGTGCCGGTGCTCCTGTCCAAGGCGTTTGCTGGTTATCAGCCTTTGCCAGTCCATCATTCTGTCCATAGTTGTTTTTAGCTTGTACGTGCTTTATGCTCTGCGAAGTTCCGTTTTTTCGCGATTGCCGCGCCAGTCCTGGCCGTACGATTGCCGTGTGTATATACATCACAAAGGCCGCACCTCTATTGAGACACGGCCTTGTTATAGTGTTCTGAAAATTCTATGCTACTCTTTATCCGAGCTTGTTGATGTAGAGAGCAAGACCCGACTTGATGTTGGCGGCCTTGTTCTTGTGGATGATATTGGTCTTTGCCAGCTTGTCTATCATCTTCTGTACGGTCGGATACAGCTTCACTGCTTCGTCCTTGTTTGTGAGTGCACGCAGTTTGCGTACAGCATTGCGCATGGTCTTTGCATAATACTTATTGTGCAGCGTGCGTTTCTTATCCTGACGGATTCTCTTGATTGCTGATTTGTGGTTTGCCATCTTAATGTCTTCGTTTCTTTAAATTGTAGTCCCTAGCAGAATCGAACTGCTCTTTAGAGAATGAAAATCTCTCGTCCTAACCGATAGACGAAGGGACCGTCGGCCTAAATAGCGGATGCAAAGGTACGCCTTTTTGCAGTTACGGCAAAATATTTCCTCTTAAAAATGCTGCTTTTGACGTTTTTTTGGTAAAAATCGCCACAACAGCCGTCTTTTCGAACGGTATCTGGCCGTTTCAACCCGCATATTCCCTTCGTTTGCAAGCGAATTGAGCCAAAAAGAGACAGCAAGGCGACGAGGCGAAATGGCGGTTCCTAAATATATATAATAATGTTCGGGAAAAAGACTGCATGCATTTTCGCCAAAAATGTACGCAATCTTTGCCGAAAATGCATGCAGTCTTTGGCAAAGATTGATGCAATCTTTTTTGAGCGGTAGTTTTTAGTGGCGTGAAAAGGCACAATGGAAGGCTTGCTCGTCGCGCCATCAGCGCCTACTAAGCCTGCCACCGTGCCTTTTTAGCGAGACACCCTACGCCCTACCCTCCCAATCCTCCCCTTTGCGCAGCGATTCTTCACTCTTCACTCATTTCACCTCTTTTTGACAAACAACCGTGAAAAATGATTTTGCAGCTTTTTGTGAAACTTTTCCCGAGAAAAAGGTTTGTCGGTTGCGTCCAATCTGCGTATATTTGCATCGGAACGTTAGACTGGATTGTGCGTGGTTTGTCCATGCACGGTTTTTCTTGCGCTTTCCAAACGGGAATGTAAATTATCTATTAACTCAAAAAAAAAACAAACAACAATTCGTTATGAACAAACGACTTCTACTACCATGCTTGGGGCTTCTCTGCTCCCTTGGCTCGTTTGCTTACGAAAAGGGCGACTATGTGTTTACAGCCACAGAACGCCTGAAAGTAACGGGCACGGAAAATCTTATCACCAATGGTGACTTCTCAGTACAGTCAACAAGCGACGCCGGCTTCGGATGGAAAGACGCCACCGGCGCAAACGTGTCTATCGACTACTGGTTGCCTACTTCTACCGAAGGCTATGACGGCAAGGGCGGTCTTATCAGCCAGAGCGACGATGCCAAAGCCACGCTCTATCAGGCTGTGCCTTTCACCGCAGGACAGAAGCTCATGGTCTCTTTCAAGGTTAAGGCCGACGATTCTTTCTCGTCTTCAGTGACATCTGGCAACACCAACTATATCGACGTGTATGCCAACGCTGACGGTTCGGTGAGCAAGTCTGCCGATCGTTTCCAGCAGGTGGCCTCTTCGGTGGTTGTTGGCAGCGAGTGGACCAACGTGACCTATTGCTTCTCCGACACAGTGTCTGGCGGAAGCGCTGGCTATGTGGTTGTCTCTCTTGGCCGTCTGCCTATAAACACTGTGATTAGCGACTTCGAGGTGAAGGAGGTTTCAAAGGTGTTCGACACCCGTATCGCCGACCGCGCGTTCACTTACACCGACTATCTGCTTGAGCACAAGGACCTCTTCCCCGAGGGACTTGAGGACTTCAAGGAATACTATGAACTGATGAAGGACGAAGACGAAGGCATATACTCTGCAGAATACGACGACGTGTCGTCTGCCGAGTCTGCGCTTGAAGACTTTGAGAATGCGCAGGAGGAGTGGCTCGACCAAAACTCAACCGAGCTTATCGCCTATTGCAGCAAGTATGACATCACAACTGTAAGTGCTGCTTCCAAAGGTTTGAGCAACACAGGCAACTGGTATTTTGAACCTTCAGGGTCGCGTTGGGCACACTCGTCTGGTTCAGCATATTTCAATAGTTCGATTGCAGGAAACTATTCTCTTCCAGCACAGACCTGTATGATAAAGAAGGATGCAGGCGCACCATTCACCGCTGGCGAGAAGTTCCTCTTCCGTATGGATGGCATGGGCTACCACTACTTCAAGGCAAAGACTGACAACAGCTACTATACGCCAGACTATTCGAAAGTGGTGGAGTCGGCAAAGCTGTTCGTCAACAACGATACCACTACATGGAACACAGTTAGCCCATACGCATATTCTACATACGGAGCAATCGGTACTTTCCCCACTGACGCTTCACAGTTGGTGGTAGGTATCCAGTTTGCTGACTTCGGCGACCACGGTGGTTGGGTGTCTTGCGGTAAGCCTTCACTGCGCATCATCGGCTATTCTGAGTCTGCCATCAAGCGCGCCAAGTACATCAACGACGTATATGTTCAGCAGGAGGCTCTCAGGGTTCGTCTGGAAGATGCCGCAGAGCGCGTAGCTGACGCACAGCGTCCTTGGGGCAACCAGCCTCTGCAGGATTCTATCGACGTATACACTCCGATCTACAACGCCTCTTTGGCTTATGTTGACGCAGAGGGCAAAGACCTGAAGAACCCCGACATGCCTGAGTCTGGCTACGACGACACTCTGCTCGCAGCTGTGCGCGCAATGAACACTGCACGCAACAACTTCGCTAACATCAACAAGCCGTTCACCGACATCGTGGCAAGCGTAGAACTGGCCAACGAGACCAAGGGCTACCGCATCTACTCTGGTTCTACAAAGCGTGACGAACTTGACGCTGCCATCACATCGGCACAGGGCGTACACGACAGCAAGCTCAATACTGAGTTCAACTCTGCCGACTCTTTGGATCTGGTTAACGCCAACGTTGCCCTTACAGCCGCTATCGAAGCATTCAAGGCAGCTGTTCCCGAAACAGTGCTCGTTGACATCGACTTCGGTACACAGGAGAATCCTACCTCTATCAAGGAGCGCACTGAGGGTGGAAGCGAAGAAGAAGAGGCTACCACGGTTTACTATATAGCAGGTACGCAGGGCGAGATGATTCTTGCAGACTCTACCGCATTTGAACTTGGCTATGAGAACACCGATAGTCTCGGTATGCTCCGCATAGGCAACTCTACTGGAACTGTGAACTTCAACGGTGCTCCCGCAAAGTCTACCGACATCGTTAAGCTCTCGTTCGACTACTATTTCGGTAACTTGATTTACAAGAGTGCTGGTTGGTACATCAAGGACGCTGACGGCGCCGATATCGCAGGACTCTACTTCTCTAAGTATTCTGGAACAAACGAAATCAACACCTTCGGCGTTGACTACAACAACAAGATTTCAGGCGTAGGCAGCAGCTCTGCCGGCAACGCAGCCATAGCAGCCAAGAGCAACTGCACTCACTTCGACGTAGTGCTCGACTATGGCAAGGGCAAGATGTATTGCCAGACAACCAACAGCTCTAAGGGCAACACTACGACAGATGAAGTTGACCTTGACGTGACAAAGACTCCTGCACAGTTCATCATCAAGACCAACTATACTGGCGCAGATACTCGTAACTGCTGGTTCGACAATCTGAAGATTTCGAACATCGCAGCTGGTGAATACAGCGGCATCAAGAACATCGCAACAGACAAGGGCGAGGTTAAGAACAACGTGAAGTTCAACCTCTCCGGTCAGCGCATCTTGACTCCTTCTAAGGGCCAGATTTACATCATGAACGGCAAGAAGTACATTGCCAAGTAATAATCCGTCGACATTATCGCCAGGCAATCGCTTGAGCGTTTAATATCCCAAGAGGGGATGGAAACCATCGCAAGGTGGTTTTCATCCCCTCTTCCTTTTTGCAGCAGCCACAGCCTTCCTGCGCCCCTTAGCCCAGCCAGAAGGCCTTAGTAGGCGCTGCGTCCCCTTTAGCCCAGCCAGAAGCCCGTAGTAGGCGCTGCGTCCTCGCTGCGTCCCCTTAGCGCATCTGAAAGACTGCATCCTCGCCCGTGCAAATGGTGTGGCCATTATGCCATTCTTAGTTGATTGTTTTGGTTTTGTCGGGAGCGAGGACGCAGCGCCTACTAAGGCTTCCCTACCGTTTGGGCTTTCGTTTTCTTCCCTAACACCCTGCGCCCGAGCTTTGTCTTGAACCATTCTGAGCCGTTTTTCTATCCATACAAGCCGACAAAAGACTAAGAAGCGAGACACAACGCGACGCAACTTGACAAAACATGATTGGCGCGGTAGGGTCGGAGTACATTTGCATCGGCAATAGTGCCAAACAACCATTACAAACAATTTTATTATGATTTACTACAAGAAGTATCAAAACGCTAATGCAAAGTCTTCCACTTTCAAAAAATGGTATGGAAGAAGTGTCAGCAATCTCGTGGAGTTTGACGAGTTTATCGAGCACATGGCCAACCACCACTGCGCGTTCGGTGAAAGCGCGATACGCGGCGTGCTGGTGGAGATGGAGAGCTGTCTGCGCGAATTGCTCCTTGACGGCAAGGCCGTGCGTCTCGGCGGTTTGGGAATCTTCAAGCTCGGCCTGAAGACGGCACCGTCTGACTCGGCCAAGGAATTTACCTCAGAGAACATCCAGAGAGTGCGCATGAACCTCTTCCTGGGCAAGCGTTTCCGCGCCGCAGGGCTCTACAGTGACGCGAAATTCAGCGAGGCCAACAAGTATTCTGTGGACGAGTCTGACGAGGACAACGCCGAAGAGGCTGCCGTTTCGGAAAACGTGTAGGGCGTTGGGCAACGGAATCTGCTGAAATGGTTACGTGATTACCTGAAAGGGGAGTTGGTGAGACTATCGCCAACTCCCTTTCCCCTTTCGGCTCTGCGCCGCAAGAATACTGAAAAAAGGGGCAATTCGAGTTCTTTGACATCGTTGGAAATAGTCTCAAACCCAGCAAAGCAAATTTACAGACCCTCAAAAAAAATGGTGTTGTCAAACAGATTCTGCAAGTGGGTTTTGCCGACAATGAGACGCTGAAAAACAGGGAATCAGAAGTCAAACGACAGTTGTCCGTCGCCCAGCAGGTTGTAGCTGCGGCGGTGGTAGGGCGTAATGCCGTATTGGCGTATGGCCTCGCGGTGCTTCTTCGTGGGATATCCCTTGTTGCTCCGCCAGTCGTATTGCGGATACTCCTCGGCCAATCGGTTCATGTAGTCGTCGCGGTAGGTCTTGGCAAGGATGCTTGCCGCCGCTATTGCGAGATACTTTCCGTCGCCCTTGACAATGGTGGAGTAGGGCAGGCCGTGGTAGGGTTTGAAGCGGTTGCCGTCGACTATCACCGCCTCGGGGCGCAGTTTGAGAGCGTCGAGGGCGCGGTGCATGGCGAGCAGACTGGCGTTGAGGATGTTTATCTTGTCGATCTCCTCGGGCGTTACCACGCCCACCGCCCATGCCAGGGCGTCGCGCTCTATGGCTTCGCGCAGTCGGTAGCGTTGCTTTTCAGTGAGCTTCTTCGAGTCGTTCAGGTCGGCGTTGGTGTAGTCGGTGGGCAGTATCACCGCCGCCGCATACACGCTTCCGGCGAGGCATCCGCGCCCCGCCTCGTCGCATCCCGCCTCGATTAGTCCGTCGTAGTAGTGGCTTTCAAGCATTGTTGTGTGTTTTTTCGACTGGCAAATCAGTCATTCTCCGCCGCAATGTTGCGTAAAAGTGTGTGGGGACAAGGCTTCCTGTTGGTGTCAGAACATCTTCCTTACGCGCTCGATGCCGTCGGCCAGCGCGTCGATTTCCTCCCTTGTGTTGTACAGGGCGAACGAGGCGCGCACCGTGCCTTGTATGCCCAACCTCTCTATCAGCGGCTGCGCGCAGTGGTGACCCGTGCGCACGGCTATGCCGAGGCGGTCGAGCAGCGTGCCGAGGTCGAGGTGGTGGATGTCGCCAACGAGGAACGACACAACCGCGTCCTTGTCCTTGGCGGTGCCGAAAATCCTCATGCCGTCGATTGCGGCGAGCCTTTCCATGCAGTATCGCGTCAGGCAGCGCTCGTGCTCGGCAATGTTGTCCATGCCCAAAGCCTCCATATACTCTATGGCCTTGGCCAGTCCGTTGGTGGCTATGTAGTCGGGCGTTCCGGCCTCAAACTTGAATGGCAGTTGGCCGAACACCGTCTTGCCGAAGCTCACGCTCTCTATCATCTCGCCTCCGCCCTGGTATGGCGGCAGCTTCTCAAGCCACTCCTCCTTGCCGTAGAGCACTCCGATGCCCGTGGGCCCATACATCTTGTGGCCGCTGAACACGAAGAAGTCGCAGTCCATGTCCTGCACGTCCACCTTGAAGTGGGGCGTGCTCTGTGCCCCGTCCACCAGTATCGGCAGTCCGTGGGCGTGGGCCATGGCGGCTATGTCCTTCACGGGGTTCACCGTGCCGAGCACGTTGCTCACGTGGGCCACGCTTATAATCTTAGTCCTCGGCGTGATGAGGCTCTCTATGGCGTCGGCCTTCAGGTTGCCCTCGTCGTCCATCGGCACCACCTTTATGGCTATTCCGCGCTTCGCGGCCTGCAGTTGCCACGGCACTATGTTGGAGTGGTGCTCCATCACCGTGACGATCACCTCGTCGCCCTCGCCCATAAACTCGTCGCAGAACGACGACACCACGAGGTTGATGCTCTCGGTGGTGCCGCGCGTGAATACGATTTCGCGCGTTGAGCGCGCGTTGACGAAGCGGCGCACCGTCTCGCGTGCCTCCTCGTGCAGGTCGGTGGCCTGTTGCGACAGGTAGTGTACGCCCCGGTGAACGTTGGCGTTCACGTTGAGGTATTCGTCGCGCATGGCGTCGAGCACGCACAAAGGCTTCTGCGTGGTGGCGGCGTTGTCGAGGTATACGAGCGGCTTGCCATACACCTCGCGCGACAGTATGGGGAAGTCCCTGCGGACTTTTTCTATGTCATACATGGCAGTTCTTGTTGTTGTCATTTGCACAGGCGGCATCCCTCGCACTTGTTCAGCTCGCCCCTGAAGCGCTTCTCCACCAAGTGGTGCAGGCGGTCGCGCAGCGGTTCGAGGCGCATCTGGTCGATCACCTCGTTGATGAAGGCAAACTCAAGCAGCAGTTTGGCCTCCTTGAGCGATATGCCGCGCTGCTGCATGTAGAACAGCGCCGCGTCGTTCAGTTGTCCCACGGTCGATCCGTGCGAGCACTTCACGTCGTCGGCGTATATCTCCAGCATGGGCTGGGTGTACATCCGCGCCTCCTTGGTGGCGCACAGGTTCTGGTTGGTCTCCTGCGAAACGGTCTTCTGCGCGCCCTCCCTCACGAGCACGCGCCCGGCGAAGGCGCCCGTGGCCTGGCCGTCGAGCACATATTTATATAGCTCGTGGCTGGTGCAGTGGCCCACGCGGTGGTCTATCAGCGTGTTGTTGTCCACGCGCTCCTGCTTGTCGGCAATCACGCATCCACACAGGTTGCACTCCGCCCCCTCGCCGTTCAGCACGAGGTCGGTGCGGTTGCGCGTCACTCCGTTGTGCAGTGTGATGATGTTGTGGTTAACGCGGCTGTTGGCCTGTTGGTCGATGTATAGGTTGCTCACGCGCACATTCTTGGCGTGGGTTTCCTCCAGGCAGTACAGGTCGAGTCCGGCGTTGTCGCCCACGTAAGCCTCTATCACCTGCGTGGTGAGGAAGTTGCGGTCGTCGTCGGCGTGGTCGCAGAACAGGAGCTTCACTTCAGCCCCCTCTTCCACCACAATCAGCACCCGTCGGTTGGCCATCAGGTCAACGTCCGACCGCAGTATGTTGACCACCTGAATGGTTCTCTCCACCTTTACGCCCTTGGGCACGTACACCACCAGTCCGTCTTGTGCGAGCATGGTGTTCAAGGCGGTGATGCCATCCTCGTCGGTGCGCGCTATCTTGGCGTAGTGCTTGGCTATCAGTTCCGGCCTCTCGGCGGCCACCGCGCTTAGCGACCCCACCACGACGCCCTCCGGCAGATGGCTCTTGGGCTGCGTCTTGGTGTGGAACACGTCGTTTATCACGAAGTAGAGCGACGTGCTCAGGTTGGGCACGTCACACTTGAACGCGTCATACGGGTTCACCGGAATGTCCAGCCGGCTAAGGTTGAGTCCGTAGTCAGGCTCAAACAGCGCCTCCATGTCGGTATACTTGTACCGCTCCACCTTGCGTGTGGGGAAGCCCAGCCGCTTGAAGTCCTCAAAGGCGCGGTCGCGCTGGGCGTTCATCACGTCGGCGCTGTGGCTGCAAATGAGGCTGCGGCACTGTTCGTAGAGTTCTATGTATTGCTTCTCGCTTTGCATGGTGCTCACTCTCCCGCCTCAGCTTTTATCCAGTCGTAGCCGCGAATTTCTATCTCCTTGGCCAGTTCCGGCCCGGCAGTCTTCACTATGCGTCCGTGGTAGAGCACGTGTATCGTTTCGGGCTTCAGTATGTCGAGCAGTCGTTCGTAGTGGGTTATCACTATGCACGATGTCTCCTTGGTCTTCAACTTGTTGACTCCCTCGGCCACGATGCGCAGTGCGTCGACATCAAGTCCCGAGTCGGTCTCGTCGAGAATGCTCAGCTTAGGTTCGAGCATGGCCATTTGGAATATCTCGTTGCGCTTTTTCTCGCCGCCGCTGAAGCCCTCGTTCACCGAGCGGCTGGCCAGTTTGCTGTCCAGCTCCACTATCTTGCGCTTCTCGCGCATCAGCTTCAGGAAGTCGCCGGCGCTCATTGGCTCCAGTCCCTCATACTTGCGCTTCTCGTTGATGGCGGCTCGCATGAAGTTGGTCATCGACACGCCGGGAATCTCCACCGGGTATTGGAACGAGAGAAACAGACCCTCGTGCGCCCTGTCCTCCGGCTTCATCGCCAGCAGGTCTTTGCCGTTGAACTCAATCGACCCCTCGGTCACGGTGTACAGCGGATTGCCCACGAGCACTGCGCTCAGCGTCGATTTGCCCGACCCGTTGGGACCCATTATGGCGTGGGTTTCGCCGTCGTTGATAGTGAGGTTTACGCCCCTCAATATTTCTTTGTCGCCAATCTTGGCGTGCAGGTTCTTTACTACTAGCATAGTCTTATATATGTCCTCTTCGTGATGTTCAGCTTTAATGTACGGCCTATGATATTCAGCTTATAATGTACGGCCTATGTTCTTGGCTTCGGTTTTATGGCATCCTTATCCCACCGTGCCTTCGAGCGACACGCTCAGGAGCTTCTGCGCCTCCACGGCAAACTCCATTGGCAGTTTGTTGAGCACCTCCTTGGCATAGCCGTTCACAATCAGCCCCACGGCCTGTTCCGTCGGTATGCCCCTTTGGTTGCAGTAGAACAGTTGGTCCTCGCTGATTTTGCTTGTCGTGGCCTCGTGCTCCACCACCGCCGTGTCGTTGTGGATGTCCATGTAGGGGAAGGTGTGCGCTCCGCACTTGCTGCCCAGCAGCAGCGAGTCGCACGACGAGTAGTTGCGCGCGCCGTCGGCGTTGGCCGTCGCCCTAACCAGTCCGCGATAGGAGTTTTGGCTGTGGCCTGCGCTTATTCCCTTGCTTATTATGGTGCTCTTGGTGTTCTTGCCCATGTGTATCATCTTGGTGCCAGTGTCGGCCTCCTGATAGTTGTTGGTCACGGCCACACTGTAGAACTCGGCCACCGAGTTGTCGCCGCGCAGTAGGCACGACGGATACTTCCACGTGATGGCCGACCCCGTCTCCACCTGCGTCCACGACAGCTTCGAGTTAGCTCCACGCAGGTCGCCGCGCTTGGTCACGAGGTTGAGCACACCGCCCTTGCCGTGCTCGTCGCCGGGATACCAGTTCTGCACCGTCGAGTACTTCACCTCGGCGTTGTCCTTCACTATAATCTCCACTATGGCGGCGTGCAGCTGGTTCTCGTCGCGCATCGGCGCGGTGCAGCCCTCCAGGTACGACACGTAAGAGTCGTCGTCGGCCACAATGAGTGTGCGCTCAAACTGGCCCGTGTTGCGCGCGTTTATGCGGAAGTAGGAGCTAAGCTCCATGGGGCAGCGCACGCCCTTGGGAATATAGACGAATGAGCCGTCGCTGAATACTGCACTGTTGAGCGCGGCGTAGAAGTTGTCGCGGTAGGGCACAACCGACCCCAGATACTCGCGCACCAAGTCGGGGTGGTCCTTCACTGCGTCGCCTATCGAGCAGAATATGATGCCCTTCTCGGCCAGTTTCTCCTTGAAGGTGGTCTTCACCGACACCGAGTCCATTATGGCGTCGACCGCCGTGCCGCTCAGCGCCAGCCGCTCTTCCAGCGGAATGCCCAGCTTGTCGAACGTCTTCATCAGTTCGGGGTCAATCTCCTTCTTCTCCGCCTCGGCCTTCTTGGCCAGCGGGTCGGCATAGTAAGATATGGCCTGGTAGTCAATCTCCGGCAAATGCACGTGTCCCCACGTGGGCTGCTTCATCGTGAGCCAGTGGCGGAAAGCCTTCAGGCGGAAGTCGAGCAGCCATTCCGGTTCGCCCTTCTTGGCCGAAATGAGCCTCACGATGTCCTCGTTCAGTCCTCTGTCGATTATCTCTGTGTGTATGTCGGTGGTGAAGCCGAACTCGTATTTCTGTTCGGCCACGCGGCGCACAAACTCGTTTTTGCTGTCCTTGTTGTCCATTAACCTTAATGTTGGTGGGGCTGTAAAACCTTTGGATGCCCCGACTTAGGAACTGCAAAGTTACGAAATAAAGGTGCTGAAAGCAATGAAAACGGCAAAAAACAAGTTTTCAATATGTTAAGTGGCAAGTTGTGCTGTCCTTCACTTCCTTGCGCATCATTCTCCATTTCTTATTCGTCATTCTCCATTTTCCGTGTCTCGTCGCTCGTTTTTTTTACGGTTTGAACAACCTTGCAGTATTTGCGCAACGCCAAATTTTCCAAGCAAAATATTTGGCTTCTCAACTTGCTGTCTGTCAATTGTTCCAAAAAGCCGATGTGATTTTGCCAAAAGATTACATACATTTTCGGCAAAAACCGCATACATTTTCGGGCAAAATTGATGCAATCTTTTTAGAGGGGGAAGTGGGGGATTTTTACACAGAGAGGCGGCGAGGCGCTGCAAAACTGTGTGCAGAACGCCAAGCCGCCCCTCTTGCATGGCACAAGGAGATTACTTGGTAATCTTCCAGCTCTTTGTGCCCTGTTTAGTAGACACTTTAACGATGTTCACGCCCTTTGCGAGCGCAGAAGCGTCAATATAGGTCTGGCCGTTGGCCATTCCGCAAACGATGGTGCGGCCAGCTGCGTCATATACGCTATATTGCATCTCGCCCTGCGCTTGCAGACCAAGTCCGGCCGATGTGTACTGCAATGTTGCGGCATCGGTTCTGACTGTAGTCTGTGCAATGCCTGTGGCTTCGCCGGTAGAAGCGTCAACAAAGTCGCTGTATTTGGTGATTTTCAAATCCACGTAGCGAGGAGTAGCATCCCAAGGATTGTCGGGGTTGTCCGACACATAGCGCCACCCTGTGAAGAGCACCGAGTCGGGCAGGTCATAAACGGGGTTATAATCAATCGTATACTTCTCACCTTCAGACAGCTCGGCAGAATCGCCATTAGCCACCTTTATGTCAGAATTTTGCCAGCGCTCATAGAGCACCATGTTCAGATGACTGTCGTAGTTGACAATAGTACTGTCAAGATCCCAACCGCTTCCTTGATATTCGTTTTCAATGTAGGTTGTTTTGTTTTCCCAACGATAGCTTCCGTTTTCGTCAACCGTCCACACCTTGAAGTCATACTTTCCCGACGCTGTTTCAAGATGGTAGCTATAATCCTCGGGGTTCTTCTCGTCGTAGGCCGCATTGACCGTGCCAGCCTTTTCTCCATTGCGATAAAGGTCTGCTGAAGCGAAACGTTGCTCGCCCTGCATGAAAGAACTCTCAGCGTTGATGTATTGGTCGTCGGTGGCAGCCCAAACGATATCACGATATGTTTGCTTTTCCATCAAGGCATAGTCGTATGTATCATAATCCCAGTCTTGCTCTTCTACCTTTATGGCTGTTGCATGAGGCTGTCCGTCAGCATAAGTTACGGTGACGCGCGACCGCAAGTCCGGCTCACTGTAGTCTATGCTCTTGTAGTAATTGGTGGCCGAAAGCACTCTGCCTTGACCATCGCGTTCGATAACGGTTTGCTTGAATCCTGCCCCTTCCAGGGTGTCGACATATTCCGTACCGTTCCACATCTGACACTTCTCTTCGATTACGAAGTTTGCGACAACGGGGTCGTATGTGTAGGTATAGACCCAGTTGGGAGTGAAGTTCACGCCATCGTCCGACACCTCGTCGGTGACTTTCACCCGACGGCCTTGCTCGTCGTAGTAAGTCATTTGGCGATAGTAGGGATGCGCTTCACTCGTGTCTGTTGTCCTTCCCACGAATCCGTAATTGCGGCCAGTTGTGTCGTAGTAGTTGGTGATGTCTTCTGTCAGATACCAGTCGCCACCCTTGTAGCTGCGCTCGTAGACCACTTCGTGGCGCGGAGCCCATATTGGCGTTTGTGCGGCATTGCTAAAAGCACGCGACTTGACACGGTTGGACGCAAAGGTTTCAAACAAGGTTTGTGCCTGACGCTTACCGTCTGTTGAAGCACCGACTGAGTTAGTTCCTGCCTTGCCGGCATGGCTCTGATGGACAAACGGTGTCGGTGTTGCCGACAGTCTTTGGCTCAATAGCGATTGAGCATTGGCACTTGTGCCACATACGACTGCGGCCAAGAAAGCAAACGTAAAGTTTCGCATAGTTTTTGGATAAAAATGGTTAAACATTGTGTTTGTCATATTTTTCGTCTGCAAAACTATGGAAATTATTTCATAATACATCCATTTTGCATATATTTTAGACGGTTTCATAGTCATCCTGCATGGAGTTGGAATAAACTCACACGCCAACTGTGGCATTCCATTTGTGCAGCGCATACACTTCTTCCGTTGCGTTCTCCACATCCATCTTTCGCTTATTTGCCGGAAGAGCCGTGGCTTCTGCCCGCAATATCTCATAAAAGACTTTGCGTTTGTGGTCCTTTTTTTGTACTTTTGGATGCAATTATACGATAGTGTGGCATAAAAGGGCGAGATTATGGACGGCAAGACATTAGAAAAAGTTTGTTTCATATTGGCGGCATTGTCTTTTGCTGCCGGAACTTGTTGCGCCCAGTCCTTCGTGGAGAAGGAACAAAAGAGCCTGTCTTTTCACGAAGAGTCTGCCGCGCCTTTTGCTCGTTCTGCAGTGAATACGACAATGCCCGTAATGCCCCAAGTACAAGGCTTGATGACGATGCCTGCAGGAGGGCTAACGCCTATTCTCGAAACGGAATTCTACTACAAGAACGACTTTACCAACTCCCATAACTCGTCGGAAAATGAATTATGGGAAGTCGGGAATTTGGGACTGTCGGCCGTTTCGTCCGAAGACACATATATCAACTTGTTAAAGAGCAGAAGCGCCGCTTTCATGCTGAATTATCGGAACGGCAATTTTAGCATAAAGGCAGGACTCGTCGCAAATCAATATGCAACATTAGGCACGACAACACAGTTGGGCGTAAACGGCATTTTGGAATACAAGATTTCTCCGCACTGGTCTTTGGCTGCTTTTGGCACGATATATAATAGCAATCCGTATTTCTCAATGGCAACATTCCCTTTCGTTGCAACATCTTCATACGGAGGTTGGATAAAATACGAGGGAGGAAAAATGGGAGTGAAATTGGGTGCAAGAAGATATTACGACGCCTTTCAGAGGCAATGGAAAACAGAACCGATCGTCACGCCTTCGGTGAAAATAGGTAAGAAAATGGTCTTTGAACTGCCAGTTGGACCGTTAGTCCAAGAAGCCATGGAAAAACTGTTGAGGAAAGGAACGCCCAACGGCCCCATCATAATGCCCAACTGTTACTGAGAAATGCCATGAAAGTTCTGACAACGGCACTGTTTGTGCTCTCCGTTCAGGGCAATCAAGACTACCCCGCATGAAGCTCACTCCAAACTGGGCGACGGTGACATTCGCAGTTGTCTACAAGTTTGGAGGCTACAAGAAAAAGAACGTAAAGGCTGTTGATACATCGAGAATGGGACACTGACGCAGTTCCTTACTACTCGAAGCCTAAGCGCCTTTTTTACTTTTTAAGCACAATAACAACGCTTTTCCGAGCATAATGGTTAAATTTGCACATAAAAAACGAGCGGGGTATGGGCTGTTCGGAAGGAAGGACGGCACGGGATTGGCGGCATTTGCAGCCAACGGACGCGGCTCGGCTCAGAGACAATGCAACCAGACTCTATAATATAAGGTAAGGAAATGGACAAGACAACCATCAGAGTAATCAACAAAAGCCACCATCCGCTGCCGGCTTACGCTACGGTGCAGAGTGCCGGAGTGGACTTGCGCGCAAACATAGACGCACCGATAGTGCTGCATCCAATGGAGAGAACGCTCGTGGGGACGGGACTTTTCATCGCCCTGCCCGAAGGTTATGAGGCGCAGGTGAGACCCCGGAGCGGACTGGCACTGAAGCACGGACTGACGGTGTTGAACACTCCGGGCACAATAGATGCCGACTATCGGGGCGAAATAAAGGTGCTTCTCATCAATCTCTCGGCCGAAGATTTCGTCATTAACGACGGCGAAAGAATAGCGCAAATGGTCATTGCACGACACGAAAAGGCCGATTTCATCGAAGTGGAGGCTCTTGACGAGACCGAGCGTGGCGATGGCGGATACGGACATACGGGGGTGAAGTGACGGATGCGTAGGTTTTGGAGTGTCATACTGCTGTTTGCCGTGGCCGGAATGACGGTTGCACGTGCAGACAATAGCGGTCAGCGCAAATATGACTGCCTCTTTCTGGAGGCAATGATGGAGCGTGGACAAGGCAACGATGCCGCCGCGTTTGAGTTGTTGCGCCATTGCGCAAGCATCAAACCCGACGCACCGGAGACTTATTTTTATCTTGCGCAGTACTACTCCATGCTCAAAGACAAGGACAAGTCGCTCTACTGCGTCAAGAAAGCGGCAGAACTGAATCCCCTCAACCATATTTACCAGGAAACACTTGTGCAAGCGTATATCAGCAACGGACAGACTGACGAAGCCATAAGTGCGCTGGAAAACCTCGCCAAGACCGAAACCGAGCGCGAAGATGCGCTGGAAATGCTCGCACGGCTGTACATCCAGAAGAAAGACTACGCCAACGCCATAAAGACATTCGACCGACTGGAAACGCTGGAGGGCAGGAGCGAAAACCTGTCACTGGCCAAAAGCGGAGTATATGAGGTGATGGGCGACAGGAAAGCTGCCACCGAGGAGGTTAGAAAACTTGCCGAACAGAATCCTAACGACCTTAACTACGAGTGCGCCTACGGCGAAGCTCTGATGAGAAACGGCGAAAGGGAGAAAGCACTTGCAATATACAACAAGGTATTGAGTGAAGACCCTACAAACAGTAGGGCGCAAATGATAATGCGCACATACTACAAGGAACAGAAAGACACCGCCAGTGCCGACTCAATGACGCTTGCCATTCTGCTCAACAAGGCGACTGCCAAAGAAACACGCATAGAACTGTTGCGGCAGGAGGTCGGCGAAAGCGAGCAAAATGGCGGCGACAGCACCAAAATCATAATGTTTTTCAAGAAAGTTCTTGCCGTTCCGCAGCCAGACTGTGACCTTGCGCTCATGTACGCAGCATACATGGACTTAAAGAAGATGCCAAAGGACAGCATCGCCGCAGTGCTTGAGCAGGTGCTCCTCATCGCTCCCGACAACGCATCCGCACGTTTCCGGCTCGTAAACTACGCTTGGGGCGACGAAAACCTTGACCGCGTGATTGACCTATGCCGTGCCGCACGCCAATACAACCCCGATGAAATGGCCTTTTATTACTTCCAAGGCATGGCATACTACAGGAAGAATGAAGAGGACAAGGCTCTTGACGCATTTCAAAACGGCATCAGCGTGATAACAGACAGCAGTGATCCGACTCTCGTTTCCGATTTCTATGCCGTCATGGGCGACATTCTTTTCAGCAAAGGACGCGACAAGGAGGCCTTTGCAGCCTATGACTCGTGCTTGCAATGGAAAGAAGACAACATCAGTTGCCTCAACAACTACGCTTACTATCTTAGTATAAAGGGACAAAAGCTCGACAAAGCCGAACAAATGAGCCTGCGCACCGTTGAGGCGGAGGCGAAAAACTCCACTTATCTTGACACTTACGCCTGGATTCTGTTTCTGCAAAAGCGGTATGGCGAGGCGAAAAAATACATAGACCAGGCTCTGAAGTATGACACGGACAGCAGTGCTGTCATCATTGAACACGGCGGCGACATCTATGCGATGAACGGCGATGTGGACCGCGCAGTCCAACTGTGGCAGGAAGCTGCGAAAAAAGATCCAGACAACAAGCCGCTGGCGAGAAAAATAAGGAAAAGGAAATATGTCAAATAAGAGAATGATTAGCGCAAAGAGGTTTTTGACCCTGGCTGCGGCAGCGGTCGTGGTGGCAATGTCCACCGTTTCCTGCCGGACACAGACTGCGGTGCAGAAGGATAACGGACAGATTGCAACAGGCAAAAGCGCTGCGGAGGCGACGGAAGTGCTGCAACGGGTAGTGAGCAATGCACAGGATGTCCAATTCATAACATCGAAAATCAAGTTCAAAGCGACGCTTGGCGACAAGGAAGTGTCGCTTGGCGGCAATCTGCGCATGAAGCGCGACGACGTGATACGCCTGCAACTGACCGCATTCGGACTAATCGAGGCTGGCCGCATGGAGTTTACCAAGGATTATGTGCTGGTCATGGACAGGATAAACAAGCAGTACATCAAAGCAGAATATAAAGATGTAGACTTCCTGAACCAAAGCGGTCTCAACTTCTATTCGCTTCAGGCTCTGTTTTGGAACGAGTTGTTCCTGCCAAACCATACGCGTGTCGGCAAAGAGTCGCTGAAATCATACAACACAAGCATCAACGGAACGTCGGCAACCATAGGCTTGGACAACGGCAATATGCACTACAAGTGGGCGGCCAACAGTTCTGACGGTTGCATAACCGACTTTTCCGGCTCATACTCAGCTGCTGGAACGAGTCGCATCGGTGTGGATTGGACCTACGGTTCGTTCAAGAAATTGAAGGAAAAGCAGTTTCCTACATCAAACAAAATAACGGTTACAACGTCCAAAAAGCCTGTTTCCATCGATTTGCAGTTGACAAATCCCAACAACGACAGCGATTGGGAAACGCGAACCGAGATTGGTTCCAAATACAAGAAAGTGTCTCTTGACGACATATTGCGCCGTTTGTCCTCACTCTAAGCGGATATTTATAGAATCACACCGCAACGACCAACCCTCAATTATCCTTTTCACATGACGATGAAGCGGACAACAATACTCCTCATACTACTTCTGTTTGCCCTGCAGCCCTATGCGCAGCGAGCCTCACAGACGCGGCGCGCCAAGGCTACTGCCGTGAACAAGAACACCGGCACAGCGCAACGCAAGAAGACAACCACCGCAAAGAAAGCCTCAACCGCAGCGAAAAAAGGCACAAAAGCGGCATCGAAGAAAAGAAACGCCGCCAGTGGCAACGCATCGATAAAGGGTTTGAAGAACCAGAGCGAGCAGATAAAGCGCAACATCAAGGAACAGGAAGCGAAATTGCGCACCAATGAGCGCGACGTGAAGCAGCGTTTGCAGAACCTGATGGTCATCAATACCGAGATAGCCGACAAACGCCGCACCATAGACACAATCCGCAACGACATAAACCGCCTCAACGGCAACATCGGACAGCTGAACAACCAGTTGGATGTGCTGCAGTCGGAGCTTGACGACCGCAAGGACAAGTTTGTCAAGTCCATGCGCTATATGCACCACAACAGTTCCATTCAGAACCAGTTGATGTTCATTTTCAGTGCTAAAAACTTTACCCAAATGTTCCGTCGCCTGCGTTTTGTGCGCGAATATGCCAACTACCAGCGCGCACAGGGCGAAATGGTCAAGAGCAAACAGGCCGAAATCACCAAGAAACATACCGAACTGACTGCCGCAAAGCAGCACAAAAGCACCCTTTTGAACAAGGGAGAGCGCGAACGACGCAACCTTGAAGGCAAGCAAACAGAGCAGGAGCAGGTGGTCACATCGCTGAAAAAGCAGCAGAAAACCATACAGTCGATTATAGCGCAGCAGCGCAAAAAGGATGAACGAATCAACGCTCAGATAGACCGTTTGGTGGCCATTGAGGTGGAAAAAGCCCGAGCCCGTGCCGCTGCGGAGGCTCGCCGCAAGGCCGAGGCGGAAGCTGCGCGCAAGCGTGCTGCCGAGTTGGCTCGCAAAAAGGCAGAAGCCGAGGCCGCCGCAAGGGAGAATGCACGTCGCATAGCCGAGGCAAAGGAGCGCGAGGAGCGTGCCAAGGCGGCCGCAAGAGCAGCTGCCAACAAGGACGCGGAGGAGCGCAGAGAGGCCGAACGGGCTTTGAAGGAGGCAGAAAACGTGCGTGCTGCCGCTGAGCGCAAGGCAGAAAGCGACGCCAACAAGCACGCCCGCGAGGTGGAAAAGGTGAAAAAGGAGAGTTCGCTCGTGTATAATCTCGACTCGGAAGACCGCCGTATCAGCGGCAGTTTCGAGAGCAACCGCGGACGACTGCCCATGCCCATCACCGGAGGCTACCGTATAGTGAGCCACTTCGGGCAGTATAATGTGGAGGGACTGACCAATGTGCGCCTTGACAACAAGGGTATAAACATCCTCGGGCAACCCGGTTCAAAGGCGCGGAGCATCTTTGACGGCGAGGTGAGCGCGGTGTTCAGTCTTGGCGGAACCACCGGCGTCATGGTGCGCCACGGCAGCTACATATCGGTATATTGCAACCTTTCGTCAGTCAGCGTACACAGAGGCCAGAAGGTTTCGGCTCGCCAGGTGCTCGGAAGTGTGGGTCAAGACAATATCCTCCAGTTCCAGTTGCGCCGCGAAACGGCAAAGCTCAATCCCGAAGCATGGCTTGGACGATGAGAAACAGGTAAAGGGTGGTGATTTATAAAACCACCCTTTATTCGTTTTCCAAACCGAACATTTCCCTAACTGAACTTTTTCCAAACCGAACATTCCCTAATCGGACTTCCCCCTAAGCGAACATTTCCCTAAGCACATCCACTGATTTCAGCGGTGGAAAGTCGGGCAGATGTATGCCGTAGTAGCGCAATGCCACGTCGAGGAGTCTGTTGCGGTCCTCGCGTGACAGTCGGAACAGGTGCATGGTTTGATAGTTCATGCGCATCATGGTTCGCATCCGCCGTGCGTCGTCGGGCGAAAGCCAGTCGCTATGGAGCGGGCTATGGGTGCAAAAGCAGCCACTGCGCAGGTCGAAGCAGTCGCCTTCGCTATAGTTGTCGAGATTGGGGAAGAAGCCAAGGAAGCGTGAGAGCCTCATCAGAAACACGAGGTGGAAGTTGGCGATGCCCACGCTGCTGCCGTCAAGCCACCGGAGACTGCCCTCAATGTATGAATACAGCGGCTCTCCCTGCCGCTCTCCGTTGAGCGCACGGCACAGAAACTCAGCCAAAAACAGCGATATGGACAACTTCGGGGGATTGAACGGGATGTCCGCAAACGGCACTCCTATAGTGGCTCCCGACAGTTTCTGGAGCTGAAGTTTCGGCCGGTAGTCATACTCCACGTCGAGCAGCGACAGCGGTTGGAAGTATTGCTTCTTCAGTTTGCCGCGTCCCCGTCCGGAAATGGGCACTGCAAACGACACCCTACCATCCTTTCGGGTGAACATGTCCACAATCAGTTTTGTGTCACCGTACTTAAACGAGCGCAAAACAATCGCTTCCGTCTTGGTTTCCATATCCGTTTTTTCTCTCTCACCGAGCGGTTCTATAAATTACCACCCTACTGCGTTGCAAAATTAGCCATAAATCGCGGTTTGAACGGCTTGCAAACGTGAAAAACCGATAGGCTTAGCTACTAACGGGCAAATAATCAGTAACTTTGCAACACGGCTTTAGGATGCTGGAACATGAAATTTTGATGATATTCACATAAAACAATAGCCAATGAAAAGATTTACGATCATTGCACTGGCCGCTCTGCTGGCTGGCGCAGACACTGCCGAAGCACAACAGTTAAGGGTTAAGCGCATACACACCGCTCCGGTTTCCGCCGCAGCGGGTGTCAAGTCCGGAAAAATCGCGTTCAAAGCGATGGCAACATCACCGAGACGCAGCGGAAGTACCGTGGAATACATGCCGAAGACACAGGCGGAATATACGTATGTGAGTGGAAGGTGGGTGAATTCAGGCACATACACATTCACTTACAACGAGCTTGGACTGCCTACAACCATAGACTACAACGACGGCGAGAGCCTTCTGCGCACCGAGCGCACCTACACTGCCGACGGACAACTCGCCACGGAAACGACGAGCGTGTCGGAGGACAACGGCGCGACCTTCACTCCCTCGGAGAAGAAGGAGCAGACCTACGACCCCGTATTCCCACAGCTCACTCTGACGAAAGACAAGTATATATGGCTTAACGACGCATGGCAGCCCAACTACGACTCGTTTCACCGCACTGTGGAGCGCAATGCCGACAACAATGTGACCTCGCTCTCGCTTGCCGTGCCGTATATGGGCAACTTTGAGGAGACGCTCCGCATCACAAACACGTTCAACGCTGAGACGAAAAAGGCGGAGACATTCCAGCTTGAAGAGCTCCAGCAGGACGGCAGTTGGGGCAGAACACAGTTTCTGAGAAACCTGACGTGGAAGGAAACCAACGGTCAGATTGTTGACCAATACGACCTCTGGATGAGCTACGGCAACAAACTGCTGAGCGGAACGATTGCCGACAACGACCCGACAACGGGAGAGATGGTTGATTTCGGTTTCATCAACATCGCCTACGGGGACAACGGCAACGACTATGTGGAGACGATAGACTACACCGATGTGCTCAGCAGGTCGGTGACAAGCCATGAAACCACCGACAGCTACGGCAGCTACGACCATATATACAGGTACTACGAAGACACTGCCGGCGACAACCAACTCGACAGCACAGACCTTGCCGACTACAGTCGTGAGAGCGGAACCTACGATGCCCACGGCAACATGACGCTCAACGAGCAGTATGGAATCAACAGCGAGACGGGCAAGGAGGAACTGACCGGTGCCACACGCTACGAATACACCTACGACGCGGCGCACGGCGACAAGGAGAAGGACCTCACGATGAGCGAATACGACTACGACAAAAAGCGGTTTACGCCCACGATGAAGATTTGCACCACGGAATACGTCGCCGTCGCTTCCGGCATACGCGGTGTCAATGCCGACAAGGGCGAGACAAGCGCAGTCTACAACCTGCTGGGAGTGAAGTCCAACGGCACAGCCGGCAAAGGCATATACATTGTCAAGAAGAACGGAAAGTTCATAAAAGTGGCGAGATAAAAGTCGCTTTCAAACGGTTGCGACACGAGCGCCTCAATGGGTAATGCGAAAAGAACCGTGAAAACAGGCGCTCAAAAAGATTGTATCGATCTTTACCAAAGATTGCATACATTTCCGGCAAAGATTGCATATATTTTTGGCGAAAATGTATGCAATCTTTCTACACCGGCATAACGACTAAAACGACAATTATGACAAGCGCATTATCTGCTCATTTCGCGGAAGACACGAAAAAAAGAGTAACTTTGCAATGGAAGAATGGGTGATTTTCGCAAAGAAGTCAGATATAGACCAATACATCGACTCCATAACAGAGGGAATGGCCGACAAAACGGATTTGACGGAAGAAATGGTCGGTAAATGGTCGGTAAGGCCGTCACTGGCCGATAAACTGGTCGACATTCTTATGTTTATGGCCGATAAAGGGGAGATCACAACAGACATCGTTGTCTCCAAGTTAGGCTATACCGCCACAACTGCCAAACGTTATATGCGCCAACTCACAGAGTTCGGATACATTGAAGCGCATGGCGGCAACAAGAACCGCAGTTATAGCATACGTACAATGGTCTCAAGATCCGACAAAGCTAATTTATAGAACCCACCTAAAAACGAATGATGGACTACAAGCAATATACCGACGAGGCTGTCGCGCTATTAAAGCAGCTGATAGCCACTCCCTCCATAAGCCGCGACGAGACTAAGGCGGCCGATGTGATGGAGGAATACATGAAAGAGTGCGGACTGGAACCGCACAGGGAGGCCAACAACGTGTGGGCGATTGACCCCGAATATGACGAAAGGCGCACGACGATACTGCTCAACGCGCATATAGACACGGTGAAACCTGTGAGTTCGTGGAGCAGAGACCCATTTGAACCGACAGTGGAGGACGGCAAACTGTATGGTCTGGGCAGCAACGACTGCGGCGGCGGACTGGTCTCGCTGCTGCAGACATTTCGCATAATGACGAAACAGAGGGGGCGCGACTACAACCTGATATACCTCGCTTCGGCCGAAGAGGAGGTGTCGGGCAAGGACGGCATAAGCCGGGCGCTGCCGCTGCTGCCGCACATTGACGCGGCCATAGTGGGCGAACCCACTGGACTGCAGCCCGCCATAGCCGAGAAGGGGCTGATGGTGATAGACGCAACGGCACGGGGCAAATCGGGTCATGCGGCGAGAAACGAGGGCGTGAACGCCATCTATGAGGCTCTGGACGACCTCGCATGGCTGCGCGACTACCGCTTTGAGAAGGTCAGCAAGCTGCTCGGAGCGGTGAAAATGAGCGTCACGGTGATACAGGCCGGCACGCAGCACAACGTGATACCCGACGAGTGCAAGTATGTTATAGACGTGAGAACAAACGAGCTGTACACCAACGAGGAGGCTTTCGACATAATCAACGGCCACACGAAGAGCGAAATGAAGGCACGGTCGTTCCGTCTCGGTTCGTCGGGCATAGCCACAGACCATCCTTTGGTGGCGCGCTGCGTGGCCATGGGCATGACCCCATTCGGTTCCCCTACCCTGTCTGACCAGGCTCTGATGTCGTTCCCGTCCATGAAACTTGGTCCAGGAATGTCGGAACGCTCACATTCGGCCAACGAATACATATATATCGAGGAAATAGAAAAGGCCATTGAGACATATACAAAACTGCTCGGACAAGCCGAAAATTGAGGAAAACAAGCGCAAAAACAAAAAAAATTGCCCCAAAACGAAAAATAATCGGGAAAAAGCTTGCACGGAATAGATAAAGTGCTTACCTTTGCAACCGCTTACAAAGCTTAGGGCGCTTAGCTCAGTTGGTTTAGAGCGTCTGCCTTACAAGCAGAGGGTCGGGGGTTCGAATCCCTCAGCGCCCACCCGAAAGAACACAAGGCCTTGCATACGACACAGTGTGCAAGGTTTTTTTATTAAGGTGGGTTCTATAAATTACCGCCGTAACAAACAACATGGGTTACATTTTGCCGTCTTTTGGACTCTTTTCGATTCATATCGCCACCTCGTTCGGTCGTAATGCTCGCATTCTTCGCAAAGCTCAGGCGTTTCACGGAGTTCTCCCTTACTCGCTGACGATATGTACTCGAAAATAGTCTCAAAATCCAGCAAAGCTAATTTATAGAACCCACCTTAAGTGACAAAAACGGCACCGACCAGAAGCACTAATAAACGGGAGTCTGAAAACGCGACGGGACAAAGGAAACTGCGGGCAGCCTCCAAGAACCCTACAAAAAACCTCAAAGCAATGAATTTTCTGAGAAGACTGTCACGGGTGTTCAGCAAGTACATGGCACTCATAGTCATTGTCATGGCTCTGATATCGCTGTTTTTCCCCAATGCCGTCAGTTTCATAAAAACCAGTTACATCAACACCCTGTTGGGCATAGTGATGTTCGGAATGGGGCTGACGCTCAAGCCAAATGACTTCCGCATACTGTTCAGCCACCCCAAAGAGGTGCTCATAGGCACCGTGGCACAGTTTCTGATAATGCCGCTGCTGGCCTTTCTGCTAACCAAAGCGTTCAATCTGTCGCCCGAGTTGGCCGTGGGAGTGATACTCGTGGGCACATGTCCTGGCGGCACTTCGTCGAACGTGATGACCTATCTGGCCAAGGGCGACGTGCCACTGTCGGTGGGCATAACGTCGGCTTCGACCATACTGGCGCCCGTGATGACCCCGCTGCTCACCTATGCCTACGCAGGAAAGACGGTGGACGTGAACATGCTTTCGATGTTTCTCTCCATCATACAGGTCGTATTGCTGCCCATAGCCATAGGATTTGCAGTAAACCGCTTCTTCTCCAGGTTCGCCGAGAAGGCCATCGACGTGCTGCCGCTCGTATCCACGCTGGCCATTGTGGCCATTGTGGGGGCTGTGGTGAGCGCCAACGCCGCACGGCTGATGGGTTGCGGACTGCTCATACTGGTCATCGTCGTGCTGCACAACCTGCTGGGCTATGCCCTGGGCTACGCCGCCGCAAAACTGATGAAGATGAACATGGCCAAGCGAAAGGCTGTGGCAATAGAGGTGGGGATGCAGAATTCCGGTCTCGCCACGTCGCTCGCCACGGTACACTTTGCCCAATATCCGCTCGCAACCATACCCGGAGCGGTGTTCAGCGTGTGGCACAACGTGTCGGGAGCCATACTCGCCAACCTGTTTCTGCGCCGCACGGAACGCAAGGAGCAAGCGGCAAGCTACTAAGCTTCAGTTCTAAAAACCTCAATAACAGATTATGAAAAGATTATCAACATTATTCGTAGTCCTGGCAGCCATAGTGCTGGCCACCACTGGATGCAAGTCAAAGGCACAGAAGAACGGAGCGGACTCTACGGCAACCGACAGCGCGGCCATAGGGAAAGACACGTTGGTTGTTGACAGCATGTCCTTTTCCTCGGCATGCAACGACTCCTCTGTCCAATGTTTCATCTGCGTAGACTATCCCTACGGTTCGGACAGCCTCTCGCTCGCCGTCAAGGAGTTTATTGGCAGTGAACTTGCCGCTCTGTTTCTGCCATACAACGAAGAGGAGGATGACGTGGCCCGCAAATATCCGAAGTATAAGGGAAGCGTGCTGAAAGGACAGCAGATGGTGGACCACTACGGCCAAGGAACCATAAAATACTTCTGCGACTCACAGAAGAGCACAATGCAGGAAATGGGCTGGGGAGAGGAAGACCGACCAAGCCTAAGTCTGGAACTGAACATCCGCAAGACCGACGAAACCACGAAGTACGTGACCTACAGAGTTACGGAATACGTGGATCTTGGCGGTGCACACCCGTCGTACTCGACATATTGCGTGAACATAAGCAAGCTGGCGAACAAGCCTCTGGAGCAGACTGTGGACACGACAAAGGTGAAAGCAGTGCAGAAGATATTGGGAAAGGGCGTGCTTAGCTATCTGAAGTTTGCCGACGAGAGCGTCACTGCGAAGAACTACAGAGACCAACTCATTCTGCCCGCCAACGGGATGATACCCCTGCCCGTCCACGCTCCATATCTGGAGGGCGACAGTCTGTGCTTCGTTTATCAGCAATACGAGATTACCCCCTATGCCTTGGGGCTCGTGTCGTTTGAAGTCGCCTGCAAGGACATAAAGGACTATCTCTGCAAGGACGCGAGCGAACTGTTGGGGAGCGGAAAATGAAGAAGCAACGGTCGGCGGCTGAAAGGAAAGCCAAAGCCAACGAAGAGCGGTGAATAGCTTGCGCTGCGTGAAACGCGCATTTCAGCAAGCTATCTGACAACATTTACGGTTGACGCACTGGCCAAACGGCTGGTGCGTCAACCGTTTGTAGTGAATATGTGTCAGCTATTGAGCTTGGCGCAAACGAGCAGGACGTGGGCTGAATCGGCAAGGGTTGTAGCGAAGATATATGTGTCGCCACCGTCGGACAGCCGCAGTTTGCGCCGCAGTTCAGTCACTCCTATGGGAAAATTGCGGACGGTGATGTTGGCTTGAGTGATGTCTTTGAGCGTATTGCGCAGTTCCTTTTTGTTCATACCCGACACTTTTTCCACCACAAAACCACGGCCAGGGAAGCCGCTGACGGGGGCATGAGAAAGGAAAAGATGGCTGTTGGGACTGATTTGGCGCACTCCAAAGCGATTCTCAACGGCTCCGAAACAACCGGATTTCATCACCGAGGCATCGGGTTCGTAGAGATATAGAAGTGAAGAGTCGCCTGACTTTTCATCGGGAAAATCAGCTTTTGTCACGCCAGAACCGCAACCGAGACGGCACAAACGGTCAACGTCTGACGGTGAACCCTCGGCTATGGCGAACGCCACACCGTCGTTGGCGCAGCACAACCGCCCCACTCCACCGCACGAAGCCGTCAAAACGAGCAGCAACTCCTTGCACTCGCCACCCTCAGCCACAATATGCACTTCGCTGACAAGGCCGCCCATGTCGGCCACAGCCTTGCGCCAGTCGAGCATGGGTGACAGTTTCACCATAACATAGTCGGCCTTGGAAACGAGTTCTTGGCGCAGTAGAGACACGTCGGGGGTGCAGTCGCTGATGGCAAAAGTGCGGCTGCCTGTGGAGGAACGACGCGCAGGATCGACGTAGAGAAGCGATACGGGGCGCATAGAGCGCAGATATTCCGCTCCGTCGGTACATTGCACACCAGCATGAAAAAGTCCCAGCAGAACGAAATTATGGGCTGCTATGGCACACAAATGTTCCTGACGCTCCACATATACTGCCTCATGGAAAAGTCGGGCAAGAAAGGAAAAATCGACTCCGAAACCGCCCGTGAGGTCGACAAGAGTGCTGCCTTGGGGCAAGAGCCTGCGTACAACATCGGTCTTGTAGGTAGCTGCCGACTCGCCGGAACACTGCTCCATGGAGAGGTGGGGCGGATAGACAATGCCGTCGAGCGCGCTCCACGAGGGGAGTTTGCGGCGCGCCGTCTGCCGTCCGGCAATCTGGTCGAGGGCAAAGGGCAGGTCAACGCCTTCGGGCGCACCCTTGAGGGCAAGCTTTCGCACGTCCTCGTTGGCGCGGGCGGCTATGAAATCGAGTGTCTGTTGGTTGATTTCCATATGGAGTCATTTTTATGGTATGGAGTCGCAACGGCGACGCACCTCGCAACGGGCAGCCATCAGCCTCGCTGAAGATGGTCGTTGAGCCGCAGGGAACGGCGGAAGAAGACGTAATAGAGCGTTCCGGCGCACATGAGACACACGGGGAAGGCCATCCAGACGCCTACAAGGCCGAGGGCAAGGTGTATGCCCAGAAGCCAACTGAGAGGCAGCGAGACGACGAAGTATGAGAAGAAGGCTATCCAAATCAAGGGCTTCACACTGGCCATGCCACGCAGGGCATTGGAAAAAGTGCACTGGAGACCGTCGCCAAACTGGTAGACGATGAGTACGGGGATGACCTGGCCGACAAGCTGGCACACGTCGGCACTGTCGGTAAACAGGAATCCAACCTGGTTGCGCAGGGCGAATATCGGTACGGCAAAGACAACGGCGGTGAGCAAAATGAGGTGGAAACCGGCGTTGGCGGTATCGTTCACAGCACGCAAGTTGCGCTGCCCGAGAAAATAGCTGACGCGGACAGACACGGCAGCGGCCATGCCATAGTAGACCATGTAGAACAGTTGCGACAGGGTGAGCATCACCTGGTGGGCGGCAAGAGCGGTGGTGCCTATCCATCCCACAAGGATTGCCGTGAGCGAGAAGGCGGCCGTCTCCATACCCATCTGCAAGGCCACGGGCCACGCAATGGCGTTTATATGAAGGAAATCGGACTTGTTTACACGCCCGGAAAGGAACGAACGGCGGTGAACTTCGTAGCGGTGCAGGAAGAAAAACACCACTACAAGGGCGAGGCACATTGCCACGCGGGAGCAAAGAGTGGACAGCCCTGCGCCCAGCAGACCGAGTTCGGGCAGTCCGAACGCTCCGTAGATGAGCAGATAATTGCCAATGATGTTGAGAAGATTGCCGCCTATGAGCACATACATCGACATCTTGGTGTGGCCGATTCCGTCGTAGAACTGCTTGAAACAGTTGAAAACGCAGACAAAAGGCAGTGAGGCGGCACTGACAAGCCAATAGGGACGCATCAAGGGAAGCAACTCTTCGGGCTGGCCGAGACGGTCTATATTGGCGTAGATGGCCATGAGAATCACCTCAATCATGACGGCAAGCATCACGTTGGCGGCAAGCCCGTTGCGCACAACAGCCCCTATGCGACTGGTTTCTCCGCGTCCAAAGAGCTGCCCCACGATGGGCGTAAGGCCATAGGAGAAGCCTAAGGCGAAGACAACAAACAGCGTGAGAAGCGTGTTGACGAAGCTGGCGGCGGCCAACTCGGCCATGCTGTGATGCCCGACCATGATGGTGTCGGCGAAACCGAGCACGATGGTACCCAACTGTCCTACAACGATGGGCAGTCCTAAGGACAAAAGCGACTTGTAATGATACGAATATCGGTTTAGAAACGTCTGCATAGATGGGTGCAAAGGTAGCGAAAATAAACTGAAAACGCCCTGTACCTGACTATGGCCTTGAAGAGCCGCACCTCAGTAACCACATGTAAAGCATAGCGAAACATGTGGTAGCCTGTATCCGCAAATATCGGCTTCGAAGATACCGTACAACTTTATCTTCTCCGTTAATAGCCTTAGTAATGTTCAAAGAATAACTTCCACAAGTTTGCAGATGCACATCCTGTAGTTTTTACGCCCTGTCTTTTTGCCGTTTTTGCGACTTCTTTTCAGTCACATAGCCCGCTATGCTCCTTCAAAGAAGCCGGCAAAACCGCCTAAAAATACAGGGCAAACTTGAGGAACTTATTCTTTTCACATTACTTAC
>CAVGKZ010000039.1:0-53168 GCA_963630025.1 bacterium
CATCCCCAGCCTACTTCAGCCGCTATGTGGCGCACAATCTCGGCATGAACCCTACGGAGTACCGGGAGTAATTCTTTTTCATACATATCTCTAAATTGAAAGAATCGGCAAAAAGTAAAATCTTTGCCGATTCTTTCGTAACTGTGTAAAAAGCAATAAACAATATCTTTGCATAAGATAAGCTGCACTCGGGCAACTGAGAACGAGTTCTCCTACCGCTCGTTTGCATTATCTTTGCACCACAAAACATAAAAGAAACCATCATGAAGAAATTAGTAGGCGCTGCGTCCAAAAAGGCAAAAGCCCAACAAACATCCTCGGAGGCAGCGCCTACTAACATAACGGCTCATATTTTTACCACCACTTATGCCTCTAGAAGGTGGGCCGACAGGGAGTCGGCAGTCTGAACTATGGACACAAGAGGCACGTCGCTCGCCACAGAGATGTTGCTCTTTGACTCATAGCTTTGGAAAGGCAACTCCCACGCCCCCATGTGCCAGCGTATGGCCAACAGTTCGTCGTTTGTAAGTTCCAGACCGAGACGCAACAGCATCACCACCGACTTCTCACCATGACCAAACGGGAAACGGCTATAGTCAACGTCATAACCGTCATACGGTTCCCAACGTCCCTGCTCGTCCTTGCGGTATTTAGTTATCTTGCGGTAGATGTTTGACTTGCAAATGTCGTGCAACAGCGTAGCTATGGCAATGCTTTCTTCAGGCAAACGCGGTTCAAGTTCCGGTTTAAGCTCAATCATCTGCCGCCGAAGTGCCATTGCAGCACGGTAGACGCTGAGCGAATGTTCCAGCAGTCCGCCGTCGTGGCTAAGGTGACGGTTGACAGAAGCGGGAGCTACAAAGAAACCAGATTTTTCAAGATAGGCCACCACCGCATCTATGCCTTTGCGGTTGGTGGCCTTCAGTATGGATATAAACTCGTCTTTCATCGTGGTCTGTGTTAGTCCAACGGCAAAGCGTTACTTCACCTTTTCCCCGTTTACCACGAGGTTCTTGGCTGTGCAGTTGGTTATCAGAGAAGAATTGAACGCCTTTTTCTCGTCCTTGATGTCACAATTCTCAAACGAGAAGTCAGAAAGACTGTACTTATCGGACTTGCCCACGTCGAAGAAGTTGCGGCAAGTGGCCTTTACGTTCTTGAAAGAGATGTTGTTGCACTGCGAAAGGGGCATGTCCTTGCGCTCTTCGGGTTTGAAAAACTGGGTCCAAGGGCGCACTACAAGGAAGCTGGTGCAGGTGCCTGTGACGTTTTCAAGGCTGACATACTCATAGTGTTGCGGCGTGTCGGGACGCATTTTCAGCCAGAGTATGCGGTTTGCACCGGCCATTGTGTTGTTGCGGAACACGATGTTGCGGTCGTGGAGCGACTCGCTGCCGAGCGTAAGACAACTGTGCACACTGCCGTAATTGCAGTTCTCCACTATGATATTCATGTTAGGACCGTTGTCGGGGTCTTTGTCTGCCCATGTTCCCTTGCCGCCTTTCAGCACCACAGCGTCGTCGTTGACACTCATGTAGCAACGGTTGACAAGCACATTCTTGCAGAAATCTATATCAATGGCGTCGCTACTCGGAGCCTTGAGTCCGCTCGTTGGAGCATAGATGTGACAGCCCAGGTAGCGCACATACTCGCAACGGTAGAGATGGTTGGTCCAGAAAGGACTGTTTATCAAGCGCACGTCCTGCACCGTAACGTTCTTTGAGTTGGAGATATACACCAGTCTGGGGCGCATGGCCTCAAGGTTTGTACACTGACGGTTGTACTTGCGGCGTATCCAGAATTCCTCCCAATAGTTGTGGCCGTTGCCGTTAATGGTGCCGTGTCCGGCAATGGTGAAGCCGTCGATGCTGTCGGCATTGACGAGGGCGGCGAAGTATTGCAGTGTTTGCCCCTCCATACGGGTCTTCAACAGCTTGAAATCACGTATGCGGTCGCTGCCTTTCAGCACACCGCCTTTCTCTATATAGAGGTTAACGCCCTGCTTGAAGAAGAGCGAACCGCTGAGGAAAGTGCCTTGGGGCACCACCACGACACCGCCTCCTGCCGCTGCCGCACGGTCTATCACGGTCTGTATCGCGCTGGTCTGCACCACATTCGAGTCGGTGCTCACACCATAATCGGTTATGACATACTGTTTGCCGAGTTTTTCCAGTCCCACTTTTGTGGTGTCGCTGAACCATTCGGGTATTGGAGTACCGTCAGGGAAGAGTTGCACTTGCTTCTTTTTCCCTGCCGAAACGTGGCACGCTATGGCCACAGCCATAATCATTAGAATCGTCTTTCTCATGTTTCCTTTCTGTTATTCGTTCTTGATTTGTTTTGTTGATTAGTCTTTTCTACTTTGCAAATGCCGGAGGCCGCCTACACAAATGCAAAAATCAGTCTTCGCAAATGCTGAAGCCTGCCTCTCGCAAATGCCGAAGACCGTCCTCAGATTATATCCGGTTTATGTCCACATAACCGTGCATCACGGCATAGACAGTCATAGCCGACACACTCTTAAGTTCCAACTTCTCCATGATGTTGCGGCGATGCGTTATCACCGTTGCCAAACCAATGTTGAGGATGTCGGCAATTTCCTTGTTGATATGCCCCTGCACAACGAGTGCCATGACCTCTATTTCACGGGTAGACAACACGTTCTGCCGCATCGAAGTGGACATAACGGGCGGTAAATTGCGCCCATTGGAATGTGCGCTCTGCTCCAATGCAAGCAGCGATTTCACGAGTTGACGCTCGGAAACGTTGACGCACAGGCTATGAAAACCGCTAAGTTGTGTACCGGCATCGGTCGACAACGTGAGCACAATGGTCTTGTGTCTGTGGTCTGTGAAGAATTGGCGGTGCTGCAACACAATGTTTGTAGCCACAAAGTAGTGAAAATAGCTATCGGGACCAACATTTTCCAACTCGGAGAACGAGCCGAACGCATCCACATCTGCCATGGGCATGACCGTTTGCAGTATCGATTTCATACCTATAACGGCCAATGTGTTGGGGTCTACCACCGCTATCTTTGGACGGAACGCGTCTCCAATCATCGTCGTATCCGCCGCTGGACGCAACATTCCGAAACCGTCCTTCCCGACGCGTGTGTCTTCTTCCATTCCTTTGTCTGTCCCTTCCTGCTTGGATTCAGATCAAGACAAGAAGCCCAAGAGTGCTCCTGCCGCTACGGCAGAGCCGATTACACCTGCCACATTGGGTCCCATGGCGTGCATGAGAAGGAAGTTGTGGCGGTCATATTCCAGTCCGAGATTGTTGCTTATACGGGCAGACATCGGCACTGCGGACACGCCTGCGTTGCCAATCAGTGGGTTCAGTTTCTTTCCGGACGGCAGGAACAGGTTCATAAACTTCACGAACAGCACTCCGCTTGCGGTGGCTATCATGAAGGCACAAGCACCGATGATGAAGATGAATAGGGTGTTGAGCGTAAGGAACTCGCTGGCCTGGGTAGAACAACCCACGGTGAGACCGAGCAGCATCACCACGATGTCGTTGAGAGCCGACCCGGCTGTCTTGGCCAAACGGGTGGTCTTGCCGCTTTCCTTGAGCAGGTTGCCAAAGAAAAGCATACCGAGCAACGGCAGTCCCGATGGCACTATGAATGTAGTGAGCAACAATCCGATAATCGGGAACAGTATTTTTTCAGTCTGGCTTACTTGGCGTGCCGGTTTCATGCGTATCACTCTCTCCTTTTTAGTGGTGAGGAGACGCATCAAAGGCGGCTGAATTAGCGGGACAAGAGCCATGTATGAATAAGCACACACGGCTATTGCACCCATAAGATTGGGACTCAGCTTTGACGAAAGGAAGATGGCCGTCGGGCCGTCGGCACCACCGATGATGGCTATACCGGCTGCCTGATTAGGTTCAAAGCCCAAGGCGAGAGCCACCATGTAAGCCCCGAAGATGCCAAACTGTGCAGCAGCTCCTATGAGCACCAACTTCGGGTTGGCTATGAGCGCAGAGAAGTCGGTCATGGCACCTATACCGAGAAACACCAACGGCGGATACCAGCCTTGGCGCACACCTTGATAGAAGATGTTTAGCACGGAGTTGTCCTCGTACAGTCCTATCTCCAGTCCGGCATCTGCACGGAACGGGATGTTTCCGAGAATGATTCCCAGTCCTATTGGAATGAGCAACAGAGGCTCAAAGTCTTTCTTGATGGCAAGATATATGAGGATTGCGCCAACCACAATCATCACTATGTTGCCGGCTGTGGCATTTGCAAAGCCCGTATATGTGAGAAACTCGTTGAAGTTCTCAGCAATGAAACTCGTTATTTCCATAGTTTATCAGGCTATTACAATCAGTGTATCACCTTCGAGCACGGAGTCTCCTGGCTTAACCAATACATCCTTTACAGTACCGCCATTCTCAGCCTCGATGTTGTTCTGCATCTTCATGGCCTCAAGCACTACAACAGAGTCTCCGGCGTTTACGGTATCGCCAGGCTTGACGTTGACAGAAGTAATTGTTCCAGGCAGCGGAGCCTTCAGCGGAGTACCCGAACCGACTGCCGGCTTGGCTTTCTCTTCTTTCTGAACAGGAGCCGACTGTGGTGCTGGCGCAGCCGCAGCGGGCTTGACCACGTGCGGTGTGTGAACCGTATGAGCTGCCTTAATGGGTTGTTTCAGCTCCACTTCAAACGGTATTCCGTTCACATTTACCTTTGCGATGTTGCCTTCCACGTCCTCAATCTCTACGTCGTAGTCAACTCCCTTTACTTTATATTGGTACTTATTCATGATATTGCTCTTTGTTGTTATGTTCTTTTTAAATGTGTATTGTAGCTTCACTTAGAATTGAAGCCTAAGGACTTTATTCGTGGAACTGCGTCATTTGCATGTACTCGCCGTTCCAATCGGTGTGCTTAGGCTTTATGGTTATCACTCCGCTCTCCACGTCGTGCACCTCCTCTTGATACTGTTTGAGAGCCATAGCTATCACTGCCATGTATATCTCACGGTCTATTCCCTTGCTTTTCAGACCGTCCTGCAGAATATTGTTGGTCTTATGGCCTATCTCAATAGTCTTCTCCACGGTCTTCACTCCTGCCTTCAGGGGTTGCAGTCCGGCCACTTTCGCAGCCTTTTCGCGGTGGCGCATGAACAATCCGAACAGGTGGAAGAAGAGGAACATCAGAACGAGGCAGAAGAACACGATGCCCATTGACAGCACGGTTATGCCTATGCCGTAAGGGTCGGTACGCTTCAGCTTGGCCACCTTAGACTCCCTCACCTCGGTGTCGTTGGATATGCCTGGCGTAACGCTACTGCTATCCTTAACAACCCACGTTTCGGCTCCATCGGTGGTGCGTGCATAAGCCTGTCCATCGGCCAACACCGGCACGGTTACAGAGTCAACAAGGTTCACCGCATTGCCATTGTACAGGGCAATCCACACCTTGTTGTCGGAATTTACCGGCACGGCGAGATGCAGCGATCCCTTTTCAGGACTACTGTTACAGAAGAACACGATGTGGCTTCTTGCACTCAAATTGGTCCGGCTGTCGCCGTTTGGCACGATGTGCATGCGCTTTATGCGCTCTGGCACGCTCATCTTTTTGTCGAGTACTGAACGGTCGGTGGTAATATACATACCACGGATGTTGTAGGTGGAATGGGATATATTGGCTATTTCCACCCAAGCTTCCCTCCGTCCGTATTCGTCCGTCAGTCCGGAAGTGTTGCATGTCTGCACCTCGTTGAGCCTTATGCTTTTCTCCATCTGGGCAAACGAAGCCGACGCCGACAACAACAAAAGGCCAGACATCAATCCGAATTTGTTCATAAACGTTGTGTGTAAGTGTTATTTTATATAAGTTCTTTATTTACAGTCCGCCGCAGCAAAGCAGAATGATGAGTTGTGCAGTGAGAATGCGCATGAACATGCTCAGCGGATATACCGTTGAATAGGCAATGGCCGGAGCCTCCTTGGAACAGGTCTGGTTGGCGTAGGCCAGTGCTGGCGGATCGGTATACGTACCTGCCAACATACCCATGATAGTGAAGTAATTGAACTTGAACTTCAGTCTTGCGATGGTTCCAACTATAAGTATGGGCAACACTGTTATCATAAAGCCAGTATAGACGTATTTAAGTCCGTCGCCCTGTACCACTGTTTCCCAGAAACCGGCACCGGCCTTTATGCCGACACTGGCAAGAAAGAGCACAAGTCCAATCTCGCGCAGCATCATGTTGGCACTTGTGGTTGTGTAGGTGACGAGATGCACTTTGTAGCCGTAGCGTCCTATGAGTATGGCGATAATCAAGGGGCCGCCGGCGATACCGAGTTTCATCGGCACAGGCATACCCGGAATGGCGATAGGCAGACTTCCGAACACTATACCTATTATTATACCTATAAATATAGTGGCTATGTTCGGCGTGTCAAGACGCTTGATGGAGTTTCCGAGCACGTCGGCCACGCGGTTCACATGGTTTTCCGGACCAACCACCATCACCCTGTCGCCCACTTGCAGGGCGAGATTGGTACTGGCAAAGAGGTCCATGCCCTGACGGGTGATACGTGTCACGTTTACTCCATAGACAGATGAGAAGTGCATCTGGCCGAGGGTCTTACCGTTGATGGCCGGACGCGTCACGAGAATGCGCTTCGACACCATAGGTTGTTCCTTGTCCACTTCCTCCCAGGCCACTTCGATTTCGGGTCCGATAAAGGCCACGATGGCTTCGGCATCGGCCTCTGCGCACACGATAAATATCTGGTCGCCAGTTTCAAACACCGTGTCGCTTTTTGGTATTATGACATGGCCGTTGCGCAACAGTCTTGAGCAAACGAAGTCACGGTTGAGGAAGTCATGTATTTGCTTGAGTGAACGTCCTGCGAGATACGAGTTTGTCACTTCGAGATGCATATTGTGCGGCTTCACGTGGGTGTCTTCTGCCTCCTCTGCCTCAAGTTGCTTCTCCTCCTTGCTGATGTTTATGCGGCAAATGAAGCGTATGGCTATCGTCGCGCCGATGATGCCAAGCACACCGAGTGGATAGGCGCAAGCGTATCCGGAGGCAATCTGCGGTATGTCGCCCTTGGCAAACACGCTCTCCAGCGCCTCGTTGGCAGCTCCAAGTCCAGGGGTGTTGGTCACGGCACCATACAGCGTACCCACCATCATTGGCAGGTTGTGGGGGTCTTTGGTATCGAAAAAGATGAAGTAGCAGGCAAACATCACAGCGATGTTAAGCAGCACCGTGCATACAGACATGAGGTTGAGTGTGACTCCGCCCTTTCGGAAGCTCTCGAAAAAGCCGGGACCCACCTGCAAACCAATCATGAACACGAAGAGTATCAAACCGAAATCCTGAAGAAAAGTCAAGATATTGACCGGAGCAGTCAGACCGATATGCCCGGCGAGAATGCCAGTGAACAACACGAACGACACTCCGAGCGATATTCCTCCGAACTTTATCTTACCAAGCAAAACGCCTCCGGCTATCACAATGGCATAAAGCATAGCAATGTGAGCAACGGAGTCGGTAGTAGTGAATAGATTTACAAACCAATCCATAAAAGTGTATTACGTTTATTTTGCTGCAAATATAATACAAAAATGCGTCATGCCGCAAATTCCAATAGGGTATTTTGATACCACGACATTCACTTTTCATATTTTTGAAAACCTCTAAAAGCCCGTGGAAGCGGGCTTTCCACATCAATAATCGGTGATTATCGACACTAATACACTTACATATTTGCACAAAAAAAGAAAAAACTATAATTTTACACCGCTTATTAATGATAACCTAAAAGTATGATTTTCTTCTTTTCAGGCACTGGCAACACCCGGTGGGCGGCACAGGCATTGGCCGAAGCCACCGGTGAAAGGCTCATCAGCATGGCCGACAGCAACGCTGAAAGCCACTATGAACTGGAACCGGACGAGCGTATCGGGTTCTGCTTTCCGGTGCACGGATGGCAACCACCCAAGGCGGTACGACGGTTTGTTGCCCAACTGAGCATATCCAATCCGCAAAACCACTACTGCTATGCGCTGTGTACCTGTGGCGACAGCGTAGGACTGGCAATGTCGATGTTGGACAAATGTCTGGCTAAAAAAGGAATGAAGACCGACAGTCGTTTCTCCCTGACAATGCCGGAAAGCTATGTAGCCCTACCGTTTATGCACACCGACTCGCTGGAACGTGAATGTCTCAAACTGGAAAAAGCACAGAGGTCGATGCAGTTGATTGCGCCTTGCGTGTGCGAACGCCGCAAGGGCATAGAGGCAATAACGTATGGTCCGATGCCGTGGATACTGTCGCACGTGATTGGAGCGGTGTTCAACAATGTTTTGATTACCGACAAGCCGTTCGGGGTAGATTCAAAAAGATGTTCCAAATGCGGCATTTGTGCCAAAGTTTGTCCAACGGGAAACATCAGGTACGGCCAAGACGGCATGCCCGAATGGATGCACAACGGCGGATGCACTGCCTGTCTGGCTTGCTACCACCACTGTCCGCGCCACGCCATCAACCACGGGCCGCTAACCAAACGTCGCGAACAATATTTCTTCGGCATACACAAAGACCGGCAATAGCGTTGACTGTTGCATAGCGACACTTGAAGACACAACGATAACATATTTAGCAACAATATATTAAACTACAATACGTAAACAATGCGAATAGATATAAGAATACTGACACTTTCAATCCTTTTCTTGGCTGGCATCACGGCCGAGGCAGTGAAGATGAAACCTGGTTTGACTCCCATAACGCAGAGCGACGGCACAACACTGCTTGTGGCAGCCTTCGGCGACGAAGACTTCAGCTACTTCGTGTCCGAAGACGGAGCTTTGCTCTATCAAGAGGGAACAGATTTCTTCATAGCCGAAACCGCCGCCGACGGAACGCTAAAGCCCACCACCCTACTCGCCCATTCGCCCAAGATGCGGACACAGGAGGAGGTTCTCGCCATAGGGAAGCAGAACAAAACGGCTTTTTTTGAGGCTATGTCGGGCAACTCAACTGCCAACAGGATAAAGCGCGAACCGATGGCCTACAACGCCTCACTGCTGCCACACGTCGGCACACCTGCTGTCCCTGTGCTGCTCGTTGAGTTCAGCGACAGCACATTCAAGGTGGAAAATCCGGCGGAAACATTCAACAAATATCTCAACGCCGAGGAACTTTTCGACCGCAATGCCGACCCTTCCACAGGTCGCAACTACGGCAGCGTGGCGCGATACTTCAAGGACATGAGCGGAGGAATGTTCGTTCCGAAGTTTGACGTATACGGTCCCGTCAAGCTAAGTCAACCGCTGAAATACTATGGAGCCGGGGCTTCGTCGCAGGAAAACATGGACCTGTTGTTTGTGGATGCGTGCAAGGCATTGGACAAGGACAGCATTTTTGCGCAATACGACGCCAACGGTGACGGTTATGTTGACCTTATATATATAATATACGCCGGATATTCGCAAAGCATCGTTGGCAACTCTTCCGACTGCATACACCCGAAGTCGGGCACGCTCGCGTCACAACCGTCGGTAGGAGGCAAGAAATTGCTCCGCTACGGTGTGAACAACGAACTTAACGGAACACCGGCCGACCAGAAAAACGGATGGCTGATAAACGGCATCGGGCTGTTCTGCCACGAGTTTTCTCACTGCATGGGACTGCCAGACATGTATCCGCAGTCGGGAAGCGTGGCCGAGAGGTGCATAAACCAAAACATGGACTACTGGGACTTGATGGATGCCGGCGAATATACATACAACGGCTATCGCCCGACAGAATACACCGCTTGGGAACGCGAACGCTTCGGATGGCTGAAGATAGACACTCTGGACGCTCCGGCCGACGTGGCTTTGGCTCCGCTCTCGGCTGGAGGCAAGGCTTACCGCATACTCAACGACAACGACGCGACAGGGCACGAGTATTATATTGTGGAGAACGTGCAGCAAACAGGCTGGAACAAATCCATTCTCGGTCACGGCATGCTTGTGAGCCACGTAGACTACTCTGACGAAATGTTCTCTCTCGGCGGTTGCAAGGTGAACTCTACGGCGGGACATCCACGCATGACGCTGATTGCGGCCGACGGAATCTTTGTGCCCGAATACTTCAGGGGAAGAACGATAAGTGAAAGTTCAAATGAGGTGGAACGCACTGCCAACGCAGACCTTGTGGAGAAATACAACGGAAAGGTGTTTGACACCGCCACATACAAGGTTGAAGCCGCCGGCGACCCCTACCCCGGCACATCGGGAACAACGTCGCTCACCGACGATTCCGCGCCAGCCTCTGCATGGACATACACAGGAGGCGGCATGGGCAAACCGCTGACCGAAATAAGCGAAGACACGGAAACAGGCATCGTCAGTTTCAAGTTCAAGGGAGGCAAATCCTCCGGCATTACCACCATACGCATCAACAGCAACGCCAATTCTCCGTTCTATACCTTGGAAGGCATTAACAAAGGGAACGACTGGAGCTCTCTGCCAAAAGGTATATATATAAAGAATGGAAAGAAAGTAATAAAGCATTGACAATACTTGGAGCCACAGTCGTGGATGTTCCATTAAAAACGTGGACAATGCAGTCATTGTGCTTTTTAGCTAAGGGTGCGAGGACGCAGAGGAGACGCGATGCATCGCCATACCGTTTGTGCAAAGACGAACACATTCTGAAGCAAACTTAGTAGGCGCTGCGTCCTGCGCCAAAAAAAATATTTGCTGGGCTTTGGTATTGAAGGGCGCTGAGAGGACGCAGCGCCTACTACAGACAGTCGTTATGTTTTTTAAACGCAGCACATACTAAGTTTTGTATTATTGACCTTTTCAGAGCGAATAGTACGGCAAAAGACGTAACGCAAACGACACCGACTGATACGGAAACGGGCGCATCATCGTTGGATGATGCGCCCGTAGCTATAATCGAAAGTTTGTTTTCGCCTACTTTCTGTATCTAACCTAACAGTTGGCGATTACTTCTCACCGCTCTCCATCTTGGCCTTCAACTGTGCAAGCACGTCAATGTCGCCAAGGGTGGTTGAAGCAGGCTGGTTGTCAATCTTCACAGCCTCCTCTTTCTTAGCGCGAACCTTCTTTGCAGCCTTCTTCTCGTCACGCTGTGCGTCCTCGAATGTGCGGCTGTGTGAAAGGATGATACGCTTGCTGTCCTTGTTGAACTCGATAACCTTGAAAGGCAGAACCTCGTCAAGAGCGGCCTGAGTGCCGTCCTGCTTAACAAGATGCTTAGGAGTGGCGAAGCCTTCAACGTCCTTCTCCAAAGAAATCACAGCGCCCTTGTCGAGCAGCTCAACAATCTTGCCATCGTGGATGCTGCCAACGGTGTACTTCTCCTCAAATGCGTTCCAAGGATTCTCCTCCAACTGCTTGTGGCCGAGGCTCAAACGACGGTTTTCCTTGTCGATGTCAAGTACAATAACGTCGATGTTTGCGCCAACCTGAGTGAACTCTGAAGGATGCTTAACCTTCTTTGTCCAAGAAAGGTCGCTGATGTGGATGAGTCCGTCAACACCCTCTTCCAGTTCAACGAACACACCGAAGTTGGTGAAGTTGCGAACCTTTGCAGTGTGCTTGCTGCCAACGGGATACTTAACCTCGATGGTTTCCCATGGGTCTTCCTTGAGCTGCTTGATACCGAGGCTCATCTTGCGCTCGTTGCGGTCGAGAGTCAGAACTACTGATTCAACCTCGTCGCCAACCTTCAGGAACTCCTGTGCAGAACGCAGGTGCTGGCTCCAAGACATTTCTGAAACGTGAATCAGACCCTCAACACCAGGCTGAATCTCAACGAATGCGCCGTAGTCTGCTATGACAACAACCTTACCCTTCACGTGGTCGCCCACCTTGAGGTTCGGGTCGAGAGCATCCCATGGGTGCGGAGTGAGCTGCTTGATACCGAGAGCTATGCGCTTCTTCTCGTCGTCGAAATCGAGGATAACGACGTTGATTTTCTGGTCAAGCTCAACAACCTTGTGCGGATCGTCAACACGTCCCCAAGACAGGTCGGTGATGTGCACGAGTCCGTCAACGCCACCGAGGTCAACAAACACACCGTAAGAGGTGATGTTCTTGACTGTACCCTCAAGAATCTGGCCTTTTTCGAGCTTGCTGATGATTTCTTTCTTCTGTGCTTCCAACTCAGCCTCAATGAGAGCCTTGTGAGAAACAACCACATTGCGGAACTCCTGGTTAATCTTAACCACCTTGAATTCCATGGTCTTGCCTACGAACTGGTCGTAGTCACGTATAGGATGAACGTCAATCTGGCTACCGGGCAAGAATGCTTCAATGCCGAAGATGTCAACAATCATACCACCCTTAGTGCGGCACTTGATGTAGCCCTGGATAATCTCCTGGTTGTCGAGAGCGGCGTTAACCTGACTCCAGCTCTTGCTCAGGCGAGCCTTCTTGTGAGAAAGGATGAGCTGACCCTTGCGGTCTTCCTGGTTCTCAACGTAAACTTCCACCTTGTCGCCCACCTTGAGGTCGGGATTGTAGCGGAACTCGCTTGCGGGGATGATGCCATCGCTCTTGTAGCCAATGTTCACCACAACCTCTTTCTTGTCGGCTGAGATTACCGTACCCTCAACTACCTGATGCTCACAGATTTTGTTAAGGGTTTCATTGTAGGCTTTGTCAAGTTCTTCTTTGCTGACATTTGCCTGCGCGCCGTTCTCGAACTCTTCCCAATTGAAGTCGTCCAATGGCTTGACGTTGTTTGTTAATTCTGACATAACTGTTTAATAATTACTTTAATAAAGTTAGACTTTATGTTAACTGTACAAATTGGCTACAAAGGTACGACTTTTCAGTCTATTAGAAATAGAAGACTACGCTTCATTGTCTATGTTTATTATTTTTTAACCAAAAGTCTTTCCTGAGATAATTTCAAGGGCGTTTTGCAAATTACCACCCCTATATATAATAATGTGTACTCGAAGCACAAGACAGGAGGGGGTGATGTACTCGCCGCGCCTAGCTAAAAAAATCATATCGATTTTGGCCGAAAATGTATGCAATCTTTGGCCAAAATCGATATGATTTTCAAGAAGAATTAATGCGTGCAGTTTTTCGATTAAGTTTTTTAAGGTTTGCCTATAGTAGGCGCTGCGTCCCGGGACAGACTGCTTGGCTTTTGGTTTGAGGGGCGCAGCTAACAAGCACGGGCGCCTACTAAGCCTCCGACTGTGCTGAGGGAGAAAACGCGGCGTCTACTAAGTCTTCCAACTGCGCTAAGGGAGAGAACGCCTTAAGGCTGCCACTCGTCCTCTGTGACAGATGTCGCCGACAGCTTCGGTGTGGGCGGATTGGTGAGCTTGCCGTGACTGTCGAACATGCCGTAGGTGGTGCGCCGCACGATGAACTCGGTGCGACGGTTGAGTTGGTTGCACTCTTCCTGTTTTTCGGGTTTCAAAGCCTTAATGAAGTCTTCGGTGAGAACGTCACCTTCTTTGAGATACTTGTATTTTTCGGTCAGCTTTTTGCGTATCGTTTTCGGCTTTTCCTTGCCATAGCCAACGGGAGTCAGTCGGTCCTTGGCTATGCCGTGGGCGATGAGATAGGCAACGACGCTCTCGGCACGCTTTTGCGACAACACCTTGTTGTAGGCATCAGGACCACGATAGTCGCAGTGGGCACTGAGTTCGATGGTGACATTGGGATTCTCGTTGAGCAGTTTCACCAGTTCGTCGAGAGCAGTTGTCGATTCTGGGCGCAGGGTCGCCTTGTCGAAATCGTAGAAAATGTTGTCTATGAGCACCGGCGCAGTGATTGAGGCCAGAGGGAACTGCAGGGTGTATTCGGTGGACTCGGTGACAGGTTCCACACGCAACTGCTCCTTATGGTTGAGGAATCCTTTGCAGGTGCCGAGCAGAACATAGTCGACACCGGGTTTTATCTCCTGGGTGAACGACCCGTCGCCCTTGACGCTCAGCTTCAGGTTTGTGCCGTCGTTGCCCACCATGTAGACAAGAGCTTGCGGCAGTTCGTAGCCCTCCTGTTCGTAGACCCAGCCCTTGACAGTCTGCATTATCTCTGGATTGACAAAACTATAGATATGGTCCCAACCCTTGCCGTCGCCACGGTTTGAGGAGAAGAAACCGCGATTGTGCAGTCCTTCGAACGTCATTCCGAAGTCGTCGCCCTGAGAGTTGAGCGGATAGCCGGGATGTTCTATAGTCCAAGAGCCGCCGGCAGTGGTGTCGGGTTTGGCTATAAAAATGTCAAGGCCGCCCATGCCGGGGTGTCCGTCGGACGAGAAATAGAGGTCGCCGTTGGGACGGAACGTGGGAAACATCTCGTCGCCCTCGGTGTTTATGGGTGCTCCAAGGTTTTCCACAGGTCCGGTGTCGCCGCCATTGAAGAGTCTCACGCGCCAGATATCCAACCCGCCGAGTCCTCCAGGCATGTCGGAAACGAAGTAGAGCCACATGCCGTCGGGCGAAACAGCAGGATGGGCATAGCTCGAAAGTGTGTCCTTGGATATGACCACAGCAGAAGCCTTGCCCCAACTGGCATCGGAACGGCTGGCGCGGCATATCGTGGCAAAGCGCGGATAGGAAGGGTCTGTGGTGCACTGGGTGAGATACATTGTACGACTGTCGGGCGAAAAAGAGCAAGCCCCCTCGTCATAGTCGGTATTGAGTTCGGTGTCAATCACCTGCGGTTTGGTCCATTTGCCGTTCTCGTCCTTTGTCGAAACGAATATGTCGCCGTTCTTAACACCGGTGATACCGCTGTACTCATCACCACGAGCATCGTTGCGTGTAGAGGTAAAATAGAGTTGGTCGTACTCGTCGCCAGCGAGCATAGGGGAATATTCAGAACGGCGCGAATTGAAGAAATTCTCACGCTTTACGGTGTATTGGCTGCCAGCTTCTTTCATTTTCGGAGCCATTTCAGCCGAACGCAGCCCCACGAGAGCCAACTTGTTGTCGGGCATGGAGTCGAGCACAAGCCGGAACTCACTGGCCGCAGTCTTATAGTTGCCGTTTTTGAGCAGTTGCTGAGCCAGATGCAGATGGGTAAGGTAATCGTCCTGCTTGTAGCGAATGGTGTTGTTGTAGGCGGCAATGGCTCTTTGGGCATAGCCTATGCGACTGTAGCAGTCGGCCATCTTGGCCGCCCGCTGTCCACGTGTGGCACGCTCCTTGGCGGCAGTGGCCGAATAAGCTTTCTTGTATTGCAAGGCGGCATCGTGATACTCGCCGAGCGCGTAGAATTTGTCGCCCTTTCTCATGTGCGCATCTGCCCCGCAACCGTAAAGAGCAACCACGATGGCTATGCAAGACATGAGGATATATAGTTTCTGCATATCGCTTTTTTGATTGTTTTTCCTTTTAGCCGGCGTAAGCATAACGTTACACGAAACGCCTGCTACAGGCGAAATCCGAAAAATAGCAGAGGCTAAAATTCAGACCGCCTATAGTAAAAACGCAAAAAAACGAAGTTTATTGTAGTTTGCCTATCGCATCGCGACACTGTTCCATGAGCCATTTGGGAGTGCTCGTGGCTCCGCAGATGCCAACTGTAGACACGTTTTCAATCCACGAACGGTCAATTTCGTCGGGACCTTCAATGAGATGACTATTCGGATTGACCCTCAAGCACTCGTTGAACAAAACCTTTCCGTTGCTGCTTTTTCGCCCGCAAACAAAAAGAATGAGGTCGTGGCGGGCGGCAAAACTGCTTATGTTGGGCATACGGTTGGCCACTTGGCGGCAGATAGTGTCAAAACTGCGGAACGTGGCCGTGGGAGAAATGTGGCTCTGGATATAGTCGATGATGCGGTGAAACTCGTCGAGCGACTTTGTTGTCTGCGAATAGAGGTAGATGTCGCGTGCGAAATCGAGCCGTTTCACGTCTTCATACTTCTCTATCACGATGGCTTTGCTCTGCGTTTGCCCCACCAAGCCGAGCACTTCAGCATGACCGTTCTTGCCGAAGATTACTATCTGGGCATCCGGATTGGCATCATACTGCTTCTTGATGCGTCGCTGAAGTTGCAAAACCACAGGGCACGTGGCATCTATGATGTCGATATTGTTCTCCCGGGCAAGCTCATAAGTCTCGGGAGGCTCACCGTGGGCGCGCAGCAACACCTTGACATTGTGCAGCCGGCGCAGGTCGTCGTGGTTGATAGTGACCAGTTGCATACGGCGCAACCGTTCACACTCCATGCCGTTGTGCACTATATCGCCCAGACAATACAGGGCGTTGCCGGCGGCAAGTTCCTCTTCAGCCTTTCTTATGGCCGTGGTCACGCCGAAGCAGAAACCGCTGCCACTGTCAATCTCTACCTGTAGCATAGTGCGTCAACGTCCTATTTCCTTATACCTGTCCAACAAGTCTCGTGCGGCGGCGAACGAACTGATGCGTCCGGCAAGCACGTCACGCTCCGCAGCCAACAGTCTTTCGCTGATGTCTGCATTGTTGTAGAAACTGTTGCGCAGACTTTCGTTTATCGTCTCGTACATCCAGTACTTGTTTTGCTCGCTGCGGCGATAGTCAAAAAAGCCATTGTCCTTTACGAAGGCGATGTATTCATACACCATGTCCCATATCTCCTTTATGCCAGTGCCGTAGAAACCGCTGTAGCATAGCACCTTCGGTCGCCATCCACTGTCGGGCATCGGGAAGAAATGCAGCGCATTGCGGAAGTTGGTGGCCGCCATGTGACACTTGTCAACGTTCTCTCCGTCGCATTTGTTGATGACAATGCCGTCGCTGATTTCCATTATACCGCGCTTTATGCCCTGAAGTTCGTCGCCCGTTCCGGCCAGTTGTATGAGCAAGAAGAAGTCAACCATGGAGTGACAGGCGGTTTCGCTCTGCCCTACCCCAACGGTTTCCACGAAAATCTTGTCGTAGCCAGCAGCCTCGCAGAGCACTATCGTTTCGCGAGTCTTGCGGGCCACGCCTCCCAAAGAGCCGGCCGTTGGGCTGGGACGTATGAACGAATTGGGATGCTGCGCCAGTTTTTCCATCCTTGTCTTGTCGCCGAGGATGCTTCCCTTGCTGCGTTCCGAACTGGGGTCGATAGCGAGAACGGCCAGTTTGCCTCCATGTTCATTAAGCAAGTGTACGCCGAACTGGTCGATGGAAGTAGACTTGCCGGCTCCCGGCACACCGCTTATGCCCACACGGATGGACTTCCCGCTGTGCGGCAGACACTTTTCTATCACCTCCTGCGCCTTCTGGCGGTGGTCTGGATTGACACTTTCCACGAGCGTAACGGCCTGACTCAGCACCGTTGTGTTGCCCTTGACAATACCTTCAACCATGTCTGCCACCGACAACTCACGCCGGCGAAACCGCATTTTCTTGAGATACGGATTAACGATGGACGGCTGAGCCACCCCTTCGTTGACGGTAAGTCCCTTGTATTCGCTATTGTTTTCTGGATGTTCCATTGCTTTCTATCTGACGTTGATGCTTATTACGACTTTCGGATGGTCTGGATCGTTGGTTATCATCAGCACTCGGGGTTTGCTTCGTGCCTTGCTAAGACCTTCCTTATAGGCAGTTATCTTCAGTTCTGTGGTCTCTCCTGGCTTTATAACCCTCTTGCCCAAGGTCATGCGAAGACCGCCTGTGAACATCTGCAACGAGGATATTTGCAGGTCGGTGCGTCCCTTGTTGGCAATCTTCACCTCGGCTTTCTTCTTCGACTTGCCCTCAAAGTTGATGTCAAGGCTCTCCGCAGACAGCTCCATCTGCGGTGCAAACTTCCTGTTGGCAGCGGTTTGACCGTCAAAGCTGGGCAGAAGCACCGCCGAAACAGGTATCTCGTTGCTGTCGCTCACCTTGTCGCCGAGCTTATTACCTATATAAACGGATGTCTGCGTAAGTCCATAGTCGTGCAGTTTGGTCGAGTTGAGACTCACGGTAATCTTTCCCGAGTGACCCGGACGCAACCATTCGGGCGAGACAACAGCCGAGAGGAACGGTGGCAGGTGCATGATGTTGGGCTGCAGGAGCGATGTTCCCATGTTGCGGATATGTATTTCCTGCACAGGGAAATCGCCCTTGTTCACATCGTCAAACTCGATATTGTTCTTGTCTGAGCGCAAGTCACCGAACACATACGGATAAGTGCCCGAATAGTCAGCGAGTTCTTCCACCACAACACCATTCATTGTGAGGTATAAAGGCTGCTTGGAGCCATTGCTCACTATGCGCGCCGTCTTTGTGAAATGCCCGAGTTGCTTGGCGTCATAAGTCAGTTTCAGGGTGAACTTCTCGCCTGCGGAAATCTCGTTCTTGGGATATTGCGCCTCAAGACACCCGCAACTGACCTGCACATCCTCAATCTTCAACTTTCGCAAACCCTTGTTCTTCAATTCAAACTCAGCTGTCACGGGTGTGTTGTATGCCGTTTTGCCGCAGTCGATTGACTTTTTCTGCACTGTAATCCGCTGTGCTGTCGCCACCTGAACGGCGAGTGACAGCAGCAAAGTCGTCAATATTTTCCTGTCCATCGTTTGTCTTTGTATCGTTTAAGGGTGGTTCTATAAATTACCACCGTAATTTTGTTTAATGTTGGGTGATTTACGTTTTGTCTTCTTGTGGTCTCTTTTCGGCCCAATCTGTCCGTTCGTTCAGTCGTATAGCCCGCAATACTCTTTCGCTCACAGACACACCCGCCACGAAAATAGGCTCGCAGCCTGCCAAAGCTAACTTATAGAACCACCCTTAAGTGCCGCCGGAGTCATTCCGTCCCGGCCACATTCAGTGTCTGACTCTGGGCCGTGCCCCTGTATTCGGGTGCATAGGCACATGACGCCGTACACGTTCCGGTCTCATACCTGCCCTCTCGGTCTATGTAGTATTCGGTTTCGAGCACGTGACGGCCCTTCGCCATAGAGTCAAAGAAATAGTTTGTTGAATTGTCCTTGGGCGTACAGTATGCCCCGTTGGCATACCCACTGACCTGTCTCACAGGTTCCATGCAGGCAGCCCGACGGTCCACGACTTGCACGAAGTCGAAATCGCGTTCGCAGTCAATCGTTATGCGCACCCTTACCCGGTCGCCCACATGAAGTGTACTGCCCGAATGGAGCAACTCACGCTTAACGCTGATGCCACTTTCCGACCGTTCTATGTCAGCTGTCTTTTGCAGATATTGGGCGTAGACGCCGCCCCACGATGTGCCGGAAGAAGTCTTTTTGAACAACAACTGCCGTCCCGAGGGTTGCTGTACAGCCGTCTTGACATAGCCGATGCCTGCTGTAGCTGTCGGCAACTGCACCTTTTGTCCGTCAATGGCGATTGTTGGTTGTTCTCCAGATGCCAGTTCGCCGGTGTGACCAAGCAGGAAAGCATATACGGCATTAGCGGTATTGATGGGAGTGTCCCACATTTGGGTACGCTTTTCGTGCAGCAGCCAACGGCGCATTTCGTCTATTGTCAACGTATCGTACGGAGTTACGGTGCTCAACGCCTCTATCGCCGCCACCTCTGTAGGTATCTTGTAGTTGCGCCAAGAGTATGTTGCACGCTGCGTGTCGTAGTATCGTCCGGCCTCTTCGGTGCATACGCTATATTCCTTCAGGCTTTGGACATACTCCAGACTCTTCGTCTTGTAGCCCCGCTTAGCCAAAACAACGGCGGAAAGAGCCTTTTCAAGAATGCTCTGACTCTTGTTTTCCTTCATCAGAAGCGCGGTCAGATAGTCGCAGGCCGACCTTACAGATGCCGTCTCCTTGCGGTTGTCCAGTGCTTTCAGATAGAGATACTGCAACGAAGTGAAGCCCGGGAAAGTCTGTTTGCCACCTTTCCGCTCCTCTTTCTTCATGCGTTCCACCATCTCTACCGTTTGTTTGTCCATATAGCCAATGGCTTTGTCGAGCATGGTCGCAGTCATTTCCTGCTGTCCGGCCATACTGTTGAGTCGCACAAGCATTTCAGTAATGATTGCAGTGATATGGGTATTGCCCATCATACCCGGCCACCAGCTCCATGACCCGTCGGAATTTTGCAGCGACTGGAGCTTTTCCGTGGCAGTGGAACAACGTTCCTTGATTGCCGCAGCGTCAAAGAAGTCTGCCAAGCGTATCTTCTGCTCAGTCTCCTTGTCGGCATCAGCCACCCAAGGAGTCTCGTTGAGCACAATGTCTTTCAGTTCTTCGTTTGCATATAGTCTGCTTGTCAGCGATGTTCCGTCGGTTTTCTCATGTTTCCACATCTCGAAAACATTCTTAATCTTCGGAGAACGCTCCATCAAAGCCTTGCCAAGGACGTTTGAGTAGAGCACTGCGCACTGGTCAACGGCATTTCCACTTTCCGCAACTCCCAGCGACGGCAGCGTCTGCACCACCATCCAAGCAGGGTTGTTGGTATATTCGATAGTCAACTTCTGCTGCTTCGTGTCCGTAGGGAATAGCTTTGCGATGTCAACCGTCTTTGTTCCCACTGAATGTTGGGTGAACGGCACGGTCACAGTGACCATCTCCCGGTCAGGAAGCACCGGTATGTAGTGCTGCTCCCCATCACAAAAGCCGTTTCCCTTGGCCGTTATCCTGCAAATGAGCAGCGACTGGTTGTCGTCGGGAGTGAAGTTGAAACTAACCGTAGCGGTCTTCTCCTTGTCGGCACGGAATGATACCGTCTGCGAATACACCACCTTTTCCGTTTCGGGGTCAATCATTTCCATACAGGCCGAACCGTTTATTGCCGTATTGGAGGTATTCGACACCGTTGCCTTGATGGTTGCCGCATCACCGATGCGCAAGAAACGCGGCACGTTAGGCTGTACCATCATGTCCTTTTGGGCCACAACCTCAGCGTCAATCTGTCCGTAACAGAGGTCGGACGTGTGGGCCAGTCCCATGAATCGCCACGTTGTGACACTCTCGGGCAACGTGAAACGGATTTTCACCGTGCCGTCTTTGCCGGTAGCCAGTGACGGTTGGAAGAGCGCAGTCTCGTTCATGTTCTCCCGAAGTTGCACATCGGCAGCACCTTCGGCAGTGTTTCCGCCTTCGTTCTTGTCTCCATCTTCCGTTTCAACCATCGGCGCAGCCTCTTTGACCATGAGGCTTGTCTTGGCCATAGCTCCCTCTTCCATCACGAAAGACCTATCCTGCCCAACCGAAAGCAGATTGACCGCAGCACCACGGCTCGCCATTCTGTTCAGCCGCATCGGCCTTCTGCCAAAATTCCATGACACATATCCGTTTGGCCACAGACCGTCATCGAAGTGACTAAGGTTCAGTTTCCGCTCTGTGAGATAGTCACGCGACTGAGTTCCGCCAGCCGATATTGGCATGTCAGACCCCGTGCTCCACTGCGTACTGGGTGTGCGGAGTCTATTGAGAGGCAGGAAAGTCCAAGAATGGGAAGTGATTTGGTCGAGCGATTTGTCGTATAGCGTTGCCACAAGCTGCGCATCGGCAGGTTTGCCTTCGGGCGTTTCCACCTTTAGAGTCCACTCTTCCGACTGCCCGGGAGTAAGTCTGTCACGGAAAGACGACCACGAAAGTTTCAGCGTCTTGTCCTTTTGCGGACGCCCTATCGTCTTTGTGTGACTGTATATCCGTCCGTTTTTCACCCAAGCATACGCAACCAACAGTGCGTCACCGTAGCTGTCATTGTAGCGGAACTTGCGGTTCACGAGTGCGCAGTCCTTGTCTACCGCACCGCTTTCAATCAATTTGTTGCCAGCGGACACCATATATATAATGTGTAATCCCTTGGCTGACGAACCTGCCTGCAGCGTTACAGGTTGTCCGTTTGACGGGAAACGATCGTCGGACACATAAAACCAATCGTCTGTATCGGTGCAGGGCACAGTGTCGTCCAACGAGAAGACTACAAAGTCCTGCACAAGTGTATCACCCTCGCACACTGCAAACAAGCGGTGTTTGCCCGACTTGAGTTTGCCGCCTATGGCGCACGGCTTTTCTGTCATGCCCGTTTTGGCGCGTGAAGCATCGTCGATATAATATCTAACCTCAGCGTTCACTGGATTTCCGGCAGCGTTGCGCAGGTGGAATGTTATCTGTTTCAGACTGTCGGAAAGCGTTTTGTCGGCCAAATCCGCACTGAAAGCAGTTGGCCGGGTGCCGAGTGGCAGACTCAAACTGCCGTTGTGGGTCTCGCCGGAAGCGTTGGTCACGTCGGCCAGCACGGTGAAGTTGTAGAACATGTGCATGCCGTGAGCATCCTCGGGCAGCACCATCGGCACAGTAACGGCAAACGTTCCGTCGTCGGCTGTGGTTGTTTCGCCCTCATAAATCATTTCGTCGCCACTGCGAAGTCCGTCAAACGCTTTTCTCCAGTAGCGCGAACAGTTGAGCCACCAGTATGCCACACGCCTCTTTACTGTATACTTCACCTTGGCTCCCTGCACCGGAACTCCGGCGTAGGTGGCAGCCTTAGCCTTGACGGAGAGTGTATCGCCCGACTGGTAACGCTCGTTTACATCGGGAAACTCCACCTGAAACGTCGGTCGCTTGTACTCTTCCACACGGAAGCTGGCCGTGCGACCGTCGGCCAAGAGCGTATATACGCCCGAAAGACAGCTCTGCGGCAGGAGGAAGTCGGCTGAACACTTGCCATACTTGTCTGTCTTCAGTATCTTCTCGCCCACAGTCTTGCCGTTGGCGTCCATGATGCGGACGTTTACTGCACGTCCCTCCACTGCACTGTTGTTGTCTCCGCCACTGTTTCTGTAGGCTATAGCCGCCATGTGTACCGTCTGTCCGGGACGATATATGGCCCTGTCGGTGAACAGTTCGGTTCTTTCCGTAGCATTAGTGTCGCCATAGTACTGGTAGCGGCCATAGGTGTAGAACTGCGGAGCAGCCTTGTCGGTTGCGGTATAGGCATATACCCTGTCGGGGCGTTCACCGTCACTGTAGTCATACACCGCTTCACCCTCGCCGTTGCACGTAAGCGTGACCGTTTTTGTCTCCTTGCCGTAGCCACGGTTGCACGTAAGCCGCAGCGAAGCGCCGCTTACCGGTTGTCCGGTTGTGGCACTTACCACCGCATAGCGCATTTTGTTGCCGGGCATGGGCAGCACCACAGCGTATATGTCGCTCACGAAATAGAGCCTGCGGCGCACTTCCGTAGCCGGAGCTGTCTCCACTTCAAGCATATAGACACCGGGAAGCAAACCGCCGAGGGTAAGCGAATCATTAAACAGTTGATAGTCTGCCTTGCCTTCAAAGTCTATTTTCTGCGTATGTTCGGGCAAGAGCGTAGCGGTTTTGCTTATCTTCTGATAGTCTTTCGGGTTGTAAAGGCTCAATGTAGTTGTGCCGTCAAGGTCGGTGCGATACACCTTTACGGTCAGCGACTTCAGTCCCCGCAGGTTTTCAAGAGCCACCTTTTGCTCCTCGCCGGGCATCACGCGCCCCTTGTTCAGGCGGAAACGGTATTGCGGAGTGGTCAGCGACCGTTCGGCGTTGCGCAGTTCGTTGGAGCGAACCCAGCTTCCCCAACGGTCAAGTGCATAGTGTATGTATGCCGACTCGTCTGCCGCAGTCACGCCACGGCACCCTTTCATATAAAGGAAACGCTCCACGGCTGCTTCACCCGCCACATCAAGGTCGCCATACACGGTGATTATGGAGTCAAAACGATGCAACTGTTCCGACTTGTCATATTGCTCCACCTTTGTCGGAGCCAGTGTCTTCACGTATTCAATGGTTGCGAGACAGGCCGCACGGCGGTTGCCTATGCTCTGATAGTAGTCTGCCAGCAGCTTGTAGTTGTCCGTTTCGTAGCCGATTACGCTCAACATGTCGTCGCCAAACAGTCGTCCGCTATCGCTTCCCTTAACCACAAAAGGCACATAGCCCGAGGTCTTGACGGTTGCCAGACGCTCCATATCGGCCATAGCCTTGGCCTTATAGCTTTCGGCCTTGCTGATATCAGCCGTCTGCGACGGCGTTGCACCGTCGTCCAACTGGGCATTGTCACGATAGATACGGTACAGTATGGCGTTGTATACGGCTTTGAGCACAACGTCGGAAGTCGACTTCTCTTTGCATTCGAGCCTTTCTACGGCAGGGCGCAACGAGTCTGCTGATAACGATGTGACAGTCTGCATGTTCAACAGACTTGCCTTAAGCAGTTGTCCGTAGTCTTTTCCTGCTTCTGCCTTGCGCTCTATCTTCTGCAAAACGCCTATCTTCGTCTGCGGCAAGTCCTTGCTGTCAGCCTCCTCCACCTGTTTCCACAGTGCAGAATAGGTCTGTCCCGTCATGGAAACAACAGGAACGGCCAATGCTATCAACAGAAACAAAACGAATTTCCGCATATCTTTGAGGGTCAAACAACCAATCTGGGCGAAAGAGCCGCAGAACAGTTGCACAGTTAATCTATATGCAAAAATAGATATAATTTCCGAGAAAGCGAAACCAAGTATGGGCTAAATATGGAGCGACACCGCCGCTTGCACGGAATGAAGAAACGCTTGCACGCCCGCTACTAAAATGTATAGTCGTCGTCTTCCTCCTCTTCGCCGCGTCCGATGGTCAGTTTCCGGAGGTCATAGTAGCTGCCGTTGTATATGTTGAAGTCCACATAGCCGTTGATGCCGGGCAACTTGCCGCAGTCAGTGTGCTGCCAGAACTTCCATTTTCCCTTGTATTCCACCTTGTCAACATAGTAGTGGGCAATCCAATACGGGTAGGAATTGAACACCGAGTCGCCCAGATAGGTGGTCTTGAACTTATAGTAAGTATATATTATCGGCTTCACTCCATACTCTTTCTCCACCAGTCGCAGCCATGTGAGCACGCTCTGCTTGAAGTCTTCCGGACTTTGGTCCTTGGCTTTGTGCTCCACGTCGAGCACAGGAGGCAGGTCGCCCGTCTCCAGATTGACGTTTTTGATGAAGTGATTGGCCTGTGCCCTGCCCGTAGAGCGCGTGCTCCAGAAGTGGTAGGCACCGCGAATGAAACCGTGTTCGCGCGCGTTGTGGAAGTTGTCGGCAAAATTACTGTCGATGTTGCTGGCTCCTTCGGTGGCCTTAATCATCACGAAGCGCACCGGCCACTTGCCGATTATGCCGTTGGCGCGCAGCTTGTCCCAGTCAATCTTGCCTTGATGGTGGCTTATGTCAATGCCATGAATCTCGTAGCCCTCCGGGTAGGAAGCGTCACCATAAAGGGCGCGCCACCGAAACCCGAACGGTTCCACGAAGAAATAGTTGAATACGGCCACGTAGATGAGCAATGCGCACAATCCACCCAACCACCATGCCCATCCGGGAAGGGCATGGAGCATACGCGAAACAAGCCCCCTCCCGTGGGAGGAGGCCCGTTTGCGACGTTTATTTTGCCGACTGCTCAAGCTCAAGTGTCTTTGTAGGACGGTCACATACCTCAGAGGGACCCCAATACTGTATCGGTCCCGGATAGATATAGGCCGTTTCCTCAGCCCAACGCTCGCGTTCAGCCGCGAAAGCCTGGAACGGTTTGCCGTCCAACTCAACGAGAGCCTTGCGGATGACAGGCTTCATCTCACCGTTGCGGCGTTCAATGTTCATCATCATCGTGATTGGCACTCCACCAGCAATCCACTCTTCAGCGGGAGCGGTGGTGTTCTTTACGATGGCCATATAGCCGGTCTTGCCGTTGGCAATGAGCTGTACGGCGCTTGTACCCAAGGCGTAGCAGTAGTCAGCGTCAAAGTTTGACGGAGCGGCGCAGCGTCCTTCGTAGCCGAAGAAGTGGTGCAGGGCTGCAAACTTGCCCACATACTTGCCTTCCTTCTTCCACTCTGCCAACTTGGCCTCGCACATATCGGAGAGCAACTTCTCTGTTTCGATGAGCGAAACCTGCACGTTTCCGTGAGGGTCACGGTCGAGTGATAACTGGCGAGCCACGCCTTCAGGCAGAGTCTCGAAGGTTGCGGCATTCTCGGCTGACAGGTGAGAGAGTATATACTGGCGCTGTGCGTCCTTCTCCAGGTTCTTATAGTCAGCTCCGTGGGCGGCCAAGAGGTCGTCAAGTTCGCGGATAAGGCGGCCGAGAGCCGGGATGAACTCGATAAGTCCTTCGGGCACGATTACAGTTCCGAAGTTGTTGCCGGCCTCTGCACGCTTTGCGATTACAGAGCACAGGTATTCCACAATCTGGTTGAGCGACATGTCCTTGGCCTGAGCCTCTTCAGACACGAGGCACACGTTGGGCTGGCACTGCAGTGCACACTCCAGGGCGATGTGGCTGGCGCTGCGTCCCATCACCTTGATGAAGTGCCAGTATTTGCGTGCCGAGTTGCAGTCGCGCTCGATGTTACCGATGAGTTCTGAATAGGTCTTTGTGGCAGTGTCGAAGCCGAACGAAGTCTCAATCTGCGAGTTCTTCAGGTCGCCGTCGATGGTCTTCGGGCAACCAATCACCTGCACGCCATAGTTCTTGGCGGCATAGTATTCTGCCAACACACAAGCATTAGTGTTAGAGTCGTCGCCACCTATTATGACGATAGCCTTTATGTCAAGCTCGCGGATTATCTCCAATCCCTTCTCAAACTGCTCCACTTTCTCCAGCTTGGTGCGTCCCGAACCAATGATGTCGAAGCCGCCAGTGTTGCGGTACTTGTCGATAACGTCGGCTGTAAGCTCCGTGTAGTTGTGGTCAACGAGTCCGCCGGGGCCGAGAATGAAACCGTACAGACGGTTGGCAGGGTTGAGTTTCTTCAACTGGTCGAACAGTCCGGTTATCACGTTGTGTCCACCGGGAGCCTGACCGCCGCTGAGTATCACGCCGACATTCATCGGTTTGCTGCACGCTTCGTCGCCCGGCACAAATTCTATGATGGGCATTCCGTAAGTGTTGGGAAACAGCTTCTTGATTTCTTCCTGGTTGTCTACACTCTGTGTCGGAGCACCCTCCTTCACCTTAACCGACCCTCTGAGAGCCTTTGGCAGCTTTGGCTGGTAAGCCATACGTGCTGTCTGCAACGCACTTTGTTCCATAAAAAAGTGATTTATTACTACATTAAATTAAACAATCCGTTACTGTTGTGAGTGCAAAAATACTAAAATATGGCCTAAAACAAGAGGCTAACGGTGTCAAAATCCGGGGCTTTTAATGTTTTTTCCAACGAAACGAGCACTACACCAAGGCCATTTACGGGCTATGAACGATGGTGTTCAAAAGAGCAAGCCCTGCACTTCCCAATCGCAACTCGGCCACTTACACTTCGTAAATGGGCCATTTACGACCCGTAAGTGGTGCATTTACGAGTGCTAAGTGACCCACTTACGACCCGTAACTCGGCCACTTTTCTAACACATTGGCCATCAACAACTTGCAAAGCCGTGTTTTTCGGCTTGAAAAACGGCTGATTTGCTATGCAAGAATAGGCTCGCTACACCTTATTATATATACCGCATACTAGCAAGAGCCGCCACGCTTTTGCACACTGTTTCACTTTTTGCAAAAATATTTCGGACTACTTTAATACCGTATCGAATATTTTCCGTATCTTTGACCAAACATATGGGCGTTTCTACAAATCGGCTTTGCAGGTTATAGAATCCCATACATAAACGAGAAAACCAAAAAGGAGATTGTCGCCATGCCAAAAAGAAGAACAACCAAACGGTACATTCACAAGATTTGCACAGAGCTTTGGGCCGAGTGCGTCGCCGCGTCGCTCTACGCTAAACCCGAAGACAAGGACGTGGAAGCCATGTTGCACTCCATCATCAAGGTGGAAAAGGAGTACATAAGCCGTATGTCGCACTGCGAACCCGGGCTGAAAGCAAAGGTGTATTTCAAGGATGTGAAGGACAAGTTTATGGCTTCTGTCAGCGAAATCATCGACCAGATAAACAATCTCGGCTGAACCGGGGCGGCAAGACCTGCCGCTTCTGAAGCGAAAAGCAAGCACTGCGGGGCACTTTGTGTCCGGCTTTTGACCTCTTTGCGCAGCCGTTGTATCAAATACGGACGGCAGTAATCCAGCATTACTGCCGTGTGGCTTTGTGTTATACGCCCAAGAATGGTTTCAAAGCCAGGCAACGCTGACATTTCAGTTCTCGCTTAAGGGTGGTTCTATAAATTAGCTTTGGCAGATTGCGAGTCTATTTTCGAAGACAATCTGTTTGTGAGTGAAAGAGTATAGCGAGCTATACGACTGAACGAACAGACAGATTGGGTCGAAAAGAGACCGCAAGATGACAAAACGTAAATCACCCAACATCAAGCAAAATTACGGTGGTAATTTATAGAACCACCCTCAAATATATACTATACAGATAATAAACATGTGGAAATCTTTCTGCTCTTGGCTGTTATACAAGCAACTCGGATGGAAGAAAGAGGTGAGTGAGCCTCATCCGGACAAATACATAATATGCTTAGCTCCGCACACGAGCAACTGGGACTTCGTCATCGGACAACTCTATTCCGTGGCGGAAGGCTTGACGTGCAACTTCCTCATGAAGAAGGAATGGTTCGTAGGGCCGCTCGGAAAACTGTTCAAACGGTTGGGAGGCATACCTGTGTGGCGTTCGAAACACACGAGCATGACGGACAATCTCGCCGAAACGGCCAAGCAGTCTGCCTCTTTCCGACTGTGCATAACGCCGGAGGGAACTCGCTCGCTGAACCCCGACTGGAAAAAGGGGTTCTACTACATTGCGCTGAAAGCCCAGCTGCCCATACTGCTCTATGGAGTGGACTACAAGGAGAAGCGCATACAGTGCACCAAAACCATCATCCCCAACGGTGACATCGAGGCGCAAATGCGCGAAATAAAGTTGTATTTCAAGGATTTTCAAGGCAAGAAACCTGAGAAATTCACTGTAGGTGAACTATGAAAATGTCTGCCAAAACGAGAAGATATCTGTGTCTTGTGGCCGCAACGGTGCTGTTGGCGCACGCCAATGCGCAGTCGAACCGACTGGAGTCGAAGGCTATGTCGAGGCTGACGGAATACTTTGCCAACTACAAACCGAGCGGACAGGAGTTTGACCAGGCCACGAGAATACTCAGCTACAAGCTCAACAACTCGGCCAAGACCTTGGTCATAACCGTCGACGGAGGCTTTGCCGCACAGGAGTTTACGGAGAAAAGCACCCGAACCATATATAAAAAGGTAAAGAAAGCTCTGACCAAAACCTACGGAAAGTACAAGACGACGGTCATGACCAACGGCATGGCCATCGAAGACCTTGTGCCCGACAGGCTTTCGGACGACACCGACAAGTCAAGACTCTGGGGAGACATCGAGTATAAGGGTGAGCCTTGGGTGAGGAATGTGTCGGAACCAATCCGCGTGACCCACGGCCTGCAGAACCGCCACATAGCCCTCTGGGCAAGCCACGGCCGCTATTTCGACCAGCAAAAGGGATGGAAATGGCAGCGGCCGAAACTGTTTTGCACCACCGAAGACCTCTTTACACAGACGATAGTGGTGCCCTACCTGATGCCCATGCTGCAAAATGCGGGTGCAATAGTGTTCTCTCCGCGCGAAAGGGACTGGCAGAAAAACGAGGTAATCGTTGACAACGACGACCGCCTGCGAGGCACACACTACATTGAAGTCAACGGAAAACACGACTGGACTGCCGCTCCAGACAAGGGATTTGCCCTCCATGCAGGCAATTATACGGACGGAGAGAACCCATTCACGGCCGGTACGGCACGCATGGCGCGCACAACGTCGAGCAAAAGCAAGTACAGCTTGGTGTCATATCAGCCGCAGTTGCCCGCAGAAGGTCGCTATGCCGTATACGTGAGCTACCAGACTTTGCCCAAAAGTGTCGACGGCGTGCGCTACACGGTGTGGCACAAAGGGGAGCAAACCGAGTTTCTCGTCAACCAGAAAATGGGCGGCGGCACATGGGTTTACCTCGGTTCGTTTGACTTCGACAAGGGGTGCAACGAGTTCAACCGCGTCACCGTGACCAACCAAAGCGGCGACAAGGGCGTCGTGACCACCGATGCCGTGCGCTTCGGTGGCGGCATGGGCAACATAGAGCGAGGCGGTTCTACAAGCGGACTGCCACGTTGTCTTGAGGGAGCACGCTACTATGCGCAATGGGCTGGCATGCCCTATTCGGTGTATAGCACCCGAAACGGCACCGACGACTATTCCGACGACATCAACGTGAGGTCGCTTATGGTCAACCATCTTGGCGGCGGCTCGTGCTATATGCCGTCAACAGAAGGGCGCAAGGTGCCGATAGAACTGTCGCTGGCGGTACACAGCGATGCCGGATATGCCAAGGACGGCGTGGGCATGATAGGTTCTCTGGCCATCTGCACCACCAACTTCAATGACGGAAGGCTCAACGCCGGCATATCGCGGTTGGCCTCGCGCGACTTCGCAAAGGCGCTTCTGGACAACACAACCGCCGACATGAAACGTCTGTACGGCAACTGGAACAAGCGCTATCTGTGGGACCGCAACTACTCGGAGACGCGTTTGCCGGGAGTGCCAAGTGCGATTCTTGAAACCATGTCGCACCAAAACTTCCCGGATATGCGCTACGGACAGGACCCGAACTTCAAGTTTGCGTTCGCACGTTCCATATATAAAACCATTCTGCGCTACGTCTGCGACCAGCACGGCAAGCCTTTCATCGTGGAGCCGCTGGCTCCTGCCAACGTCCGCGTGGAGGTTTCCGACAAGGGCGAGGCGCAGATAGAATGGGAAAAGACCGACGACCCGCAGGAAACTACGGCCAGTCCAACGGGCTATATCGTGTATACCCGATGCGGCACGGCCGGGTTTGACAACGGCCGGTATGTGCGTTCGGCCACAAGTCTCGACATGAAACTTGAGCCAAACGTGCTGTATGGCTTCCGCGTGGCGGCCGTAAACCGAGGCGGAAAGAGCTTCCTCACAGAAGAAGTGTGCGCCATGTACTGTCCTAACGCCAAGGGAAACATCCTCTTGGTCGACGGTTTCCACCGCCTGTCTTCCCCTGCCGTGCGCGACAATGCCAGCGAACAGGGCTTCGACATGAATGCCGACCCGGGCATAACCCTCGGCCCTACGTTCGGTTGGGTGGGCAGACAGACTGTCTACAACCGCCAGACAATGGGACGGGAAGACGAGACGGGACTCGGATGGAGCGGTGACGAACTGACGGGAGTGCTGGTTGCCGGCAACGACATGAACCATCTGCACACTCATGCGGAGGCCATAGCCGCCACAGGTGGCTACAACATAGCGAGCGCATCGAGCCATGCCGTAGAGGAAGGCCGCGTGGAACTGGACAAATACCGCCTCATTGACCTCGTTCTCGGGTTGGAGTGTAACGACGGACACAGCCTAAAATACTACAAAACCTTCTCGTCTACAATGCAGAAGAAGTTGCGCAGTTATGCGAAACTCGGTGGAAACCTTTTCGTAAGCGGTTCGTATATCGGTAGCGACATGACCTCCGATGCCGAACGGATGTTCCTTTCCGACGTGCTCAAATGCCGATGGAACGGCACCGACAGCATCAACAACGGCAGCGCAACTGGCTTGGGAACTGACCTTTCTTTCTACAACACGATAAACGAAGAGCACTATGCCGCCACGTCGCCAGACTGTCTGCTGCCCGTAGCTCCGGCATTTGCCGCCATGAAATACACCGACGGAAAATACTGCTGCACCGCCTACGACGGCTCAGACCGCAAGGCCGTGGCCATGGGAATACCGTTTGAGTGCATCAAGGACAAGAGTAAACGCTCGGCAATCATGCGTTCGTTTCTGAAGTTCCTATTGAAATGACACAGATAACCTCTTAAACAACAATACTATGTACAAGATTCAATCAAACCAGTCTGGCACCCGGAGCATTGAAGTGGGCGACCAGCACCTCCAAACCATAAAGGACTACCGTCTGTTCCGCAACCTTGTGGACAGCAACGGCTACATTGACGAGGCCGTACTGGAGAAGCTGAAGCTCAACATACGTTCACTTCTCGAATCGGAAGCTGGCAGAGACAAGGCTTTGCTCGACCTTTGCCTCGACGTGATATACCATCCCAACATGAAAGCCTTCGGACTTCAGCAATTGGTATTGCTGTTTATCAACTGGGAAAACAGTAACAACAACAATGAAGGAGAACCCACAGGAGTACAGACTGACTGATTTTCTGCCCACAACCAAGAAGGAGACGGAACTGCGGGGATGGGATGAGCTTGACGTAATCCTCTTTTCAGCAGACGCATACGTGGACCATCCGTCGTTTGGAGCGGCGGTTATCGGGCGCACTCTTGAGGCTGCCGGCTACCGGGTGGCCATTGTGCCGCAACCGGACTGGCACGGCGACTATCGTGACTTCAAGAAACTGGGTCGGCCAAGGCTCTTTTTCGGCATCGCCCCGGGCTGCATGGACTCGATGGTCAACAAGTATACGGCCAACAAACGGCTGCGCTCTGAAGACGCATACAGCCCTGACGGCCGCCACGACATGCGTCCGGAATATCCCACCATAGTCTATTCGAGGATACTGCGCGAGCTTTTCCCCGACGTACCCATCGTTCTCGGAGGCATAGAGGCGTCGTTGCGCCGCCTTACCCACTACGATTACTGGCAAGACAGTCTGCGCAAGTGCATCCTTTGCGACAGCAAGGCCGACCTTATCATATATGGTATGGGCGAGAAACCCATAGTTGAGCTGAGCCAACGCCTTGCCCAAGGGATGCAGATAAGGCAGATTCGCGACATTCCGCAGACCGTCTACCTGGCGCGAACGGAGGACATTCCGGGTGGCATCGGGCAGGACGACATCGTTCTGCACAGCCATAATGAGTGCTTGAGAGACAAGAAAGCAGAAGCGGAGAACTTCCGTCACATAGAGGAAGAGTCAAACAAGATGCACGCTCAACGGCTATTGCAGGAAGTGGACGGACTCTATACCGTGGTCAACCCACCCTATCCGCCCATGACAACCGCCGAGCTGGACGCGTCGTTCGACCTGCCATACACGCGGTTGCCGCATCCAAAGTATAAAGGCAAGCGTATTCCGGCCTACGAAATGATTAAACACTCGGTGAATATCCACCGAGGGTGCTTCGGAGGCTGCGCCTTCTGCACCATATCCGCCCATCAGGGCAAGTTCATCTCGTGCCGTTCCAAGGACAGCATACTGCGTGAGGTGAAGCAGGTGGTGCAGATGGCCGACTTCAAGGGCTATCTCTCCGACCTTGGAGGGCCGTCAGCCAACATGTACGGTATGTCCGGGCGCAACCACAGCCTGTGTGAAAGGTGCAAGAGGCCGAGTTGCATCAGCCCGAAGATATGTCCGAACCTCAATACCGACCACAGCAGTCTGCTCGACGTCTATCATGCAGTTGACGCATTGCCGGGTATCAAGAAGAGTTTCATCGGTAGCGGTGTGCGCTACGACCTTCTATTGCACAGAAGCAAGGACGAGACGGACAACAAGGCGGCATCGGCCTATACCCGCGAGCTGATTTGCCGCCACGTGAGCGGCCGTTTGAAGGTGGCGCCAGAGCACACGAGCGACACCGTGCTGCGACTTATGCGCAAGCCGCCGTTCAGTCAGTTCCAGGAGTTCAAGCGTATCTTCGACCGAATCAACCGGGAAGAGAACCTAAAGCAGCAGATTATACCTTATTTCATAAGCAGTCATCCCGGTTGCCATGAGGCTGACATGGCTGAACTGGCCGTACTGACCAAACGGATGGACTTCCACTTGGAACAGGTGCAGGACTTCACGCCCACGCCAATGACGGTAAGCACCGAAACATGGTACACCGGCTACGACCCCTACACGCTTGAGCCGGTGTTCAGTGCCAAGTCGCAGAGGGAAAAGCTCGCCCAGAGGCAGTTCTTCTTCTGGTATAAGCCGGAAGAACGCCGCAACATAGAGCAGGCGTTGCGCCGCATAGGCCGTCCAGACCTAATCAGTGAGCTGTGCGCAAGGCCGCAACCGACTTCAAAACAAGGACAAAGACAATACGAACAAGGCCAAAGGCAATACGAAAGCGGACAAAAGCGGCACGAGAACAGGGGACAAAGACAGTACGAACAAGGACGGAAACAAAACGAAGCCACAGGACAACGTCGGCACGAAAGCGCAGGACAGAGACAACAGGAACGCTATGGAGATAATAGAACAAGGTATAACGCCCAAAAGCCCAACGGCAAAAACGGAAGACGGAATAGTCATAACCGATGACTTTGTGGCCGTAATTGACGGCAGCACCAGCAAGACTCCTACACGCATATCGCGCTGGCGCACCAACGGTCGCTACTGTATGAAGCTCATAAGCCACTACATCCGCCACGCTCCAAAGGACATTGATGCAAGGAAGTTCTGCATTGGCGTGACGGAATACGTGCGCAGCAAGTACAGCAAGGCGCAACTGGAGCGTGCGGCGGCTCATCCAGAGGAGCGGCTCACCGCAAGTTGCGTCGTGTTCAGCCGGCTTCAACGCCAAGTGTGGCTCATCGGCGACTGCCAATGTCTGATTGGCGACCGATATATAGACAATCCCAAACCGTCGGAGAGCCGCATTGCAGAGGAAAGAGCCGAGGTTGCAAGACGGCTGATGGCCGAAGGAATGACCGAAAGGCAGCTACTTGCCAACGACAAAGCACGCGAAGCCATACTGCCGGAACTCGTTTCGACGATGAAAGGACAAAACGTTGACTATGCTGTCGTTGACGGTTTCAGCATACCGATGAGTAAGGTGCGCATAGAGACGCTCGACTTCCGTCCGTGGACGATAGTGCTGGCCACCGACGGCTACCCCTTTCTCAAGCCAACACTTGCCGAGTCGGAGGAAGCACTCGCCCGACAGTTGGCCACAGACCCGCTCAATATCGGTGCCTTCAAGGCCACAAAGGGCTATATGGAGGGCAACAACTCGTTTGACGACAGGGCTTACGTGAGGTTCAAGGTCTGACCCCTACCCTAACGACAGCTTTCAGTTCTTGCCTTTCTGCTTTTCCGTTTCCGCCACAACGGCAGCAAAAGCCCTGCGCCAGTCGGTGTCCAGGGAGAACCGCGTGATACTGTTTGGATTGGCGAAATAGCCCTGCGTCAACTCCTTGTCGGTGTCGTTGAAAAGCGGATTGGACAAGGATGCGTCCATGAACAGCTGCACAGTCTTCACCTTTTGCGCCTCCGGCATGGTGCTCATGTTCACTATTTGCTGGATGTAAAAGGCTATAAAGCCGTTCAAGGCGTATGCTTGTTTGTCCAGAAAAGCCGTTGTGGAGTCTGGAGTCTGCTCGCGCATCTTTATCAAGAGGTAGTCCAAAGCGTCCAGCTTGAACTGGTTGATTTGCTTGACCAGTTCGTTGCTTGAAGTCTGCACCGCCGTCTGCGCATTGCTTTTCACCTCATCGTAAATGCTCTGTGCCGCCGCCATATTGGTCAAACCTAAGATTATGGCCAGGCTCAATAGTATTCTCTTCATCATAGTCGTTGCGTTTATTGTGGTCAAGGTCGATTTTACGAATGCCCGTCACAAAACTTATGGCGTTTGACCCTTATACATTCTTCTTCAGTTGCAGCGAATGGTCTATGCACGCCGGCCACTCTTCGCGATAGTGCGTCACCATTATCAAGGTCTTGTTCGGCCGCTGGCAAAACGTCTCTATAACGTCTTTCACCAACCGGCGGTTCACATTGTCAAGTCCGTGCAGCGGTTCGTCGAGTATGAGCAGTTCGGGGTCTTTGACGAAAGCCCTCGCCAACAGCACAAGTCTCTGCTCTCCGCTCGACAGTTTCAGAAAGGTTCGATTCTCCTTTCCGCCCAGTCCGAACACGTCCATCCACCACTTGCACACCTCATATTCCTCTGCAGTGGGCGTGGCGTATAGACCCACCGTGTCCTTCAGTCCGCTTGCCACCACACGAATGGCCGGCAAATCCCGCTGATAAGCCCGGTGCATCTCAGGCGAAACGTAGCCTATGTGTTTCTTAATCTGCCAGATGGTTTCGCCACTGCCGCGCTTGTTGCCAAACAAGGCTATGTCGCAAGCATAGGATTGGGGGTTGTCGGCGCACACGAGCGATAGTAGTGTGCTCTTGCCGGCACCGTTCTGTCCGCTCAAAGCCCACCGTTCGCCGTTGCGCACCGTCCAGTCCAAGGCTTTCAGTATGGTGCGCTGGCCGTAGACGATGGACACTTTCGACATCCCGACCACCTCGTCGGCCTCATAGTCCTTGGTGTTGTGCGGAAGGTCAAGTATGGCCTGGCGTTTGCCGTCGGGCAAAACATGAGGCGGAACGGGCTTCCTCGCCGCCATGTATGCCTCCCTTGTGACCTTGGGTTGCACCCTTTTGCCGCTCACCTCAACCACATGAGTTATAAACTCGGGCAGGTCGTCGCTCTTTGACAGCACGAGAATTATCTGCAACAGTCCGTCGGCAGCCAGCGACTGCATCAACTGCCGCACCTGCAAGCGCGTGTCCTCGTCGAGACCGATAAAGGGATTGTCCATGACGAGCACCCTTGGAGCCGTCATGAGAGCCTTGGCCATCTGAAACTTGCGCAGTTCGCCGCTGGAGAGCAGTATGATGTACTTGTCGAGCAGCGTCTCCATGTTGAACAGTGCGTAGAGCCTGTCTCTCATGGCACGGCGCAGGGGTGTGTCGTCGCCGGCACTGCGATACGCCTTGTCGAGCAGTTCGCCAACGAGAGGAGTTTCCTTGTCAATCTCCTGCTGGTTCCACCGCTGCTGCAAATAGTACGTACCGTCGCTCGCGCCGTAGGAGTCGCGAAAGGCGATGAACCTGATATTGTCTGAAAACATCGGCTTTGCGCCCGCTCCGAAGTCGTATGAGATAACGCCTCCGGCCAACGGATGCCTGCCTATGAGCATATCTGTGAGCAGCGATTTGCCGCCTCCGTTAGGTCCCACAATGGCCAGCTGTTCGCCCTCGGCCAGTTCAAAATCGGCGGGAGCCGCCAAACGCCACTCGTCGAGCCGCGCCACGCCCCCTGTCATGCTTATTGTCTTTCGCATACTCTGTCCTTGTTCTTGTTTATAAAGTCTTTCCAACCCCGATAGTGAGTGTCGGCAACCGGTCGGCTGCTCTGCATGAAGTGGCAGTATGCCGCACCGAGAGCGTCGGTTGCATCCATAAAGTCGCTCATGTCGCTGTCCTTTATCTTCAATATGCGCTTTAGCATACCGGCCACCTGCTCCTTCGAAGCCTGTCCGCTGCCCGTTATGGCCAGCTTAATCTTCATCGGGGCATACTCGTGAATGGGCACTCCGTGGTGTATCGCGGCTGCTATGGCAGTGCCCTGCGCCCTGCCGAGTTTGAGCATCGACTGCACGTTCTTGCCGAAGAAGGGAGCTTCGATGGCCATCTCGTCGGGCAGATAGGCATCGATGATGCCCGTCACGCGCTCAAAGATGTGTCCCAGCTTGAGGTAAGCATCGGGAAAGCGGCGCAGGTCAATAACTCCCATGGTCATCATCTCGGCCTTGGTGTCTACAACCTTGAGCAATCCGTAGCCCATGATATTGGTTCCGGGGTCAATACCCAGTATTATCTTCTCCATAAATCACGGGCAAAAGTACTAATAATTATCAAGAACCGGAAGAAAGCGCACTTACAACAAGTGGCAAACGGCAGCTTTACGACGACTAAACGCCACCTTTAGCTCCCGTAAGTGCAACCTTTACGAAAACATCCATGGCACTTACAAAAACAAACGGGCCATTTACAGGTGCTAAACGTGCCATTTAGTCATCGTAAACGGCCCGTTTACGAGTCGTAAACAGGCCGTTTTCAGTTCGAAACAATATCGTTTGTTTTCGCTTACAGTATCATTTTTAATTCCTCTCCACAAGAGACACTGTAAGCAAACAACCTCGTTTTGCTTACAGTTTTCAGAGACTTTTCCGCAAACGAGGCGTTAGGCTACTTTTTCGACGGCACGAGATACTTGTCGCCCGTCTGCTTTATCAGCTCATCGGCATACTTTTCGGGGTAGCCTGGGCGTTCCACCTTAGCCCCGAGACCGTATTTGGAACGAAGGAAGCGGCCTTTCGACTCCGGTTTCACTATCATGTCGTTGTATTTCACGATGAGATGCTTGGCCAAAGCGTTCCACCGTGCTAGCATCTGCTGTCCCTTCTCGCATGAATAGCTGTTGAGGAAGGCCACAGCCTTGGCTTTGTCCTCTGCGTAGAGGCTCTGCGCCTTGGCTTCCACACCGCTCTGCGCCTTGAGAAGAGCGTTGTCGAGCGAGTCGCGCACCTCCTTGAGCGAACCGAACATTAGGCTATAGCGAGGATAAACCATGTTGCTCACCCAGTTGCACACCCAGTAGGCGTTGTCAAACGAGAAGGTCAGCGCATCGGCCTTGGCACCATCGTAGCAGCCGGGCACCGTTTGAGTGCAGCAATACACGGGAGTGAACGACACCATGTTGGCATCGTCGTTGCCAAACCACAGCACTCCGCCAATCTCTCTCGGCAGCCACGAGCGCATCTGGCTGACATATACAAAACCAGACTGTTGGGTTGATATCGGACGTTCGTTGAAATACTCCTTGCCACGGTGCTTGAAGGCAAGCGGAGTGGGACGATACGGCATCTGCCAGAGACCGCCGCCTATGTCTGAATCGAGCGCAAAGGGAGTGCCCTCATAGTGGTCGCGCATGGCAGCCTCAAGGTCTTTCACACCAAGTTTTTTGTTCGGCACAACCCAGAGCGGCATCGGCTCTGCGTTGTCGGCACGTCCCTCGGCGTAAGGCAGATACTTGTCCATGCCAGAGGCGAACCTGTTGTAGTATGACCACACGCGAGCGTCGCACCAGCGGCGGCCGCCGAAGTCAGGAGCGGCATAGGTGTCGCAGAAACTGAAGTCCTTGTCGCTGCCTGAATACCAGCCTTTGCTACGCGCGAACTTGACTACGTTCTTGGAGAACAACACGTTCTGCTTGTCCTTCTGGTCAAACGTGCGTATGCGGCTCTGGTTGGCATGGGCGCAAATGGCGTCGTCTGGTATGCGCACAGCCACCCATACAACGGCCTTGCTACCGGCTCCGCAGCCCATCATCTCCATTATCCATGCCTCGTTGGGGTCGCAGATGGTAAAGGTTTCGCCCTCGCTGTTGTAGCCGTAGGTTTCGGCGAGTTTGGTCATGGTGGCTATGGCCTCGCGGGCTGTGCGTGAACGTTGCAGGGCAATGGTTATCAGCGAACCGTAGTCCAGTATGCCTGTGCTGTCCACCATCTCTTCACGTCCGCCGAACGTGGTTTCGCCCACCGTAACCTGATATTCGTTGATGTTTCCCACCACGTTGTAGGTTTCCAGAGCCTCTGGTATCTGGCCGTGATACTCATTGGTGTCCCAGTCATACACCTGGCGCATATCGCCCGCAGCGTGCTTTGCCGCAGGAAAATGCGACAGTCCCTGAAACATACCGTAGTCGTCGGCACTGTAAGTACACATCACAGAGCCGTCAACGCTGGCTTTCTTGCCGACAATAAGGTTGGTGCAGGCCGTAGAATAGGTCACTGCCGCCAGCATTGCCGCGAATAATGTTGTCTTTTTCATACTTCTATATTGTTTGTGTGTTAGTCTTTAGGTAGTTAATACCGCACTTCGGCATTGAAAGAGCCAGTGTTGCCGCAGTTGTCCGTGGCAATGAAGCGCAAGCGATGCGTCTTCCCGGTCTTCGCAACGGGCGTTTCCGACAGCTTGCATACAGCAGTGGTGCTTTTGTCAGCCCGTTTGAAGAGCACGAACTGTCCGTCGATGAAACCTTTGTACGACTTCAGGCCGCTCCCAACGTCAGAAAGATTGATGCGAATGGTGCCCGTGGAGTTCCAGGAAGACTGGCCTACGGGACTTATCACTGGCGGACGGTCGTCGTAGTCGAGCCTGTAGGCCACGCCAAGGTCACGGATGCGCCCCGTGACCCAACCGTCCTTATAGACTCCGCCGCAGAACTGCGACGACAACTGGTCGCCCGTTATGTATAGTTTGGACGGCTTGGCCACCTTATTCTTTACAGCAATACTCAGCTCAGCCCAATTGAACAGAGGATAGGAACGGCCTTGGAAAGAATATTTCGCAGACAAACCGTCGGCCGACGGACGCATCAAGGGATGCAACTCAACATCGTCGGGCAGCACGCCGTAGGGTATGGTGAGCTGCATGCCCGGCAAGGAAAACACATTGGTGCGGTTCCAGTGCATGAAGCGTTGCGGATTGTGAGCAGAAGGTTTGGGAAGCGGCGATGGAGTGGCCGTCACGGTGAACTTATACGACGCGGTGTTGCCACGGAAGTCGCGCAGCAGATACTCCAAATGGTAGTCGCGCGGCTCGCTGAAGTCAACTATGCCACGGTTGTAACCTGCTTTGAGCACCGGCAAGGTGTTGCCCGGCTCTATAAAAGACTTCATGTACCACACACCGTAACGCTTATAATGGTCGTAATCGCCCCAGGAATTGACCATTCGGCTGGCCTGCTGAGGAATGTTGTCGACCACACTTTGGAAGACGACCTTGCCGTCAACCTTGAGCGTGGTCTCCCTTACGCCGTAGCGGTTGTAGGTTATCTCCATATAGTCGTTGGCCCAAAGGCCGAAACCCACCTTTCCCCAAGCTGTGAAACGGCGGGTGAGGTTGTGCGAACCGAATCCGAACGACTGTTTGCCTGACCCTCCGTTGAACGTGCCCTGGCCACTCACGGGATATACCATAAAGCCATGAGCCATAGGAGCCATGCCGTCGTTGACGTAGCTGCCGAGGAAATCAAGCGGGTCAAGAAGGTTTCCGGTGCGCGAGTCGTGCACTTCAAGATGCAGATGGGGAGCCTGGCTCGCACCGGTGTTGCCGCTGACTGCGATGAACTGCCCTCTCGCCACCGGACAATCAAGGGCAGAGAGCCGCACATCGGCCACATACGATTGATTGGCGTACTGCCATTGGCGCAGCAACCGCTCTATGCGCGGCGAAAAGGAGCGCAGATGGCAATAGACGCTGGTGCGCCCGTCGGGATGGGACACATAGACAGCATTGCCGAAGCCATACAGTCCGACAGTGATACGGCTCACATAGCCGTCGGCAATGGAGTAGATGGGTTTGCCCTCCACCCCGTCCGTCTTCACGTCGATGCCTCCATGGAAGTGGTTGGGGCGCGGTTCGCCGAAGTTTCCGGCCAGAGACACCTCGTGACTGACGGGCGGAGAGTAGGTGACAGTCACTGCAAGAAGCAGCGAAAGCAGCAAGCTTAGCATGCCTTGAAGCTCATGTCAAGCCCCTTGACCGAATGGGTCAGAGCACCTACGGATATGAAATCAACCCCACATTCGGCATAGTCGCGTATCGTGTCGAAGGTTATGCCGCCGCTCGACTCGGTTTCATAGCGATGGTTGATGATTTCAACGGCCTTGCGTGTGTCGGCCACAGAGAAGTTGTCAAGCATGATTCTGTCCACTCCTCCACGGTCAAGCACCTGCTGAAGCTCGTCGAAATTGCGCACTTCAATCTCTATCTTGAGGTTCAGACCGTGCTTTTCGAGATACTCGTGGCAACGGTTGATGGCGTTGGATATGCCACCTGCAAAATCCACGTGGTTGTCCTTGAGCAGTATCATGTCGAACAAGCCTATGCGATGGTTGCATCCGCCGCCTATCTTCACTGCCTGTTTCTCCAGCATACGCATGCCCGGAGTGGTCTTTCGGGTGTCAAGCACACGAGTGCCGGTGCCTTCAAGCCGCTTGACATAGCGGTTGGTCATCGTGGCAATACCGCTCATGCGCTGCATGATGTTGAGCATGAGCCGCTCGGTCTGCAACAGTGAGCGCACACGTCCCTCTACAATCATCGCAACGTCGCCCTTTTTCACTGCGGCACCGTCGTTTATCTTCACTTCAACACGCATTTCGGGGTCAAAGCGGCGAAACACTTCTTTCGCCACTTCCACTCCGGCCAAGATGCCGTCTTCCTTTATCAGCAGATGCGACTTGCCCATGGCGTCAGCCGGTATGCAGCAGAGTGTGGTGTGGTCACCGTCGCCTATGTCCTCGGCAAAAGCGAGATCAATCAGCTTGTCTTCCAATTCGTTTACGCTTAGCATTTTGTCTGTTTTCTATTATATTGTTATTGTATGCACCGTATTTGCCGTCCGTCAGAAATATACGCCTAAACCCAGACGGAAACCAACGGTGGAGTAATCCTTGAAATTGAACAGTGCGTGGTCGTAATACAGCTCAGGCTCGATGGTTATCTTGTCGTTGAGAAAGAATGCATAGCCCACCTGAACACCAGGCATCAGGTCGTCATAGACGCTGCTTTCATTGACATACTTCAACGACACGCCGAAATATATGCCGTTTTGCACCAGATAGTAGCGGCCGCCAGCCCCTATGGAGAAGTCGGTCACGCCGTTTTGGCGAGCCAGTCCTACCAGTCCGGTGATCATCATGTTGTCGTCAACCAGATATCCGCCATGAGCCTGGACGGCAAACCTCCCGTTGCTGGCGCCGTTGTAGCTGAGATCAAGTCCCGAAAGCGACGCACCAGCATATATCTTTCCTTTCTCAAACTGGGCGTTGGCAGCCACCGACACCAGCAAAGCCGCAAAGACGGCAATAAGTTTTCTACGCATATAAGTATTGTTTCGTTAAGTTTCCACACACTTAAACAACTCCATCCAAGGCCGTTTCCGACGCCATATTGCCGCAAACCTGCGCAACAGGCACAGTACCCCTACAGTTAGATTGTTGTCCATCTGCAAAGGTAATAAAAATCTCCGAATGACACAGTGGTGAGAAATGAATGTTCTTCCACTCTTGACGCGCGATATTTTCAGCGGCCATTGCGGCGTGGCAAGTACAAACACAATCGGACGCAGAATACAAGACACCCGACAAGAACCATGTTGTGGCATGAAGCCATTCCTTGCGAATCCTGTCGGGCGCATTGTATTCTGCGTCCGGTTGTATGGATAGTTTAGCCGTTGCGCACAGTTGTGCGCCTTCAGACTACTTCTTTTCCTCCATGTCACCCTCTATATAGAGGCGCGTCATCTCCACCTTGCCGTTTGTACGCACAGTGATAGACTTCTTGAACGGACCGGGAAACTTGCCTGTACCGTTGTATGTCACCTTGATTTCGCCTTTCTGGCCGGGCTGTATCGGCTTCTTTGTATATTCGGGCACGGTGCATCCGCAACTGGCAACGGCCTGATTGATAATCAGAGGAGCGTTTCCCGCATTAGTAAATGTGAACACCCCTGACACCTTAGGCGACGACTCGGGAAATTTTCCGAAGTTGATGACCGTCTTATCAAACTTGATTTCGGCCTGTTTCTGTCCCTCCGTGCTCTGTGCAAGGGCTGTAGCTATGCTGCAAACGAGCAGGCAAATGCTAAGAACAATCTTTTTCATATTCTTCATCTTTACGTCTTGATGTGGCAAAAGTACTTCCTTTTTCTTGACGTTGGTAAAGTATTGCCCGTTATTTGTCTTATTTTAACACTGCAACACATCGAACTGCGCTGCCAACGCAAGCCATTATCCAGCTGTCTGCCAACCGTTTGCCAATCGTGACTCACCTATTGTTCAGAACAGTTTGTCTATGTCAATCAACGAAGCAAATTTGAAAGTCAGTGGCGGTAAAAAAACGAGCACATCAGTTTCGCCTAAAGATTGCATACATTTTTGGCAAAAATCGCATCAATCTTTGGCAAAAATCGATACTATTTTTTTATAACTCATTTAACAGATTATCAAGGGTATTGGGATGTTTCTTGCCGGCGAGGACTTCTTTCAGTTCACGAAGAGCACCACGCAAATCTGCTACCACATTTTGAGTATCGTCTGAAATTGAGTCGGAAGCAGTTACTGGCACCAGACGGAAACTGCCTTCACGGAATTTCAAAATCACGTGTTCGCCGGCGTTCACCATAGAGAAATATTTCCCTTGGTTAGCTCTAAAATCTCTTGCACTTACTATTGTCATAATGATATGCTTTAATTTGTCATGTCGTAAAGTTACGTTTTTTCGATTTGGCAACCATTGTGGTACCAAATATTCATTAAACAACACGCTCTATATTTGCAAGAGAGTCTTGCTTTTCCGACAAATAGTTGTAACTTCGCAGAAGTATGAAACATATCCAGAGAAAGGTTATAATGAAAAGAACAGCATTGACACTTGCCACAATAATGTTGGCGTGTATTGGAACAGTGAAGGCCAACGACGGAGTTTATTTCACGAGTGGCAACTTCCTCGTGCCGACAGTTGAGACCGACATATCGGCAGCGAAGGAGATACTGACCATTACGATAGACACAGACAGTTTTGCCCGCGTCGACGTATACTATGAGTTTGTCAACGGCGGCAATCCAAAGACGGTGACGATGGCCTTTGAGGCAAGCGCACAATACGGCGACAAAGAGCCGCTGAACCGCCGGGGAGTGCATCCGCATATAAAGGACTTCACGGTGAGCATGAACGGTGAGCGGCTGAAGTGCGGAAACAGTGTGGTGGCCATCAAGGACGGAGCTTTTCTATGCTCCGATTTCAAGCCTCTCAATATGGAGGAATGGAAGGGCGCAGGCGAAGTGCCTGACACGATAATACCTGCGGGCGATAATACCATATATAATCAGAAGCTCGACAGTGTGGTTGAGTATGCCTACGCATATAGCTTCGAGGCTCCGTTCAAGCATGGACTGAACGTGGTTCACCATACCTACAAGTACCGCATGAGCTACAACAATCAGGAGAAATTCACCATTCCGTACTGGCTGACCCCCGCCACGAGATGGGCCAACGGCAAGGTGGACGACTTCACGCTAAGGATAACATCCGACGACTCTATGGTGGGCTTCTGCCTTGTAGACACGTTGTTCACTGGAGCGCCATTTACATCGGTCAAGGGCACTCCTATATACCACATGAAGTCGGAAACATACAACAAATTCATCTATACCTGTATGACCGAGGGCGACACTATTGTGTGGCACTGCCGCAACTTCCGTCCAACGGACAACATGAGCATCAACTCGCCGTGGTGGGATACGCCGCAGCGGACATCGACATCGGGCGAAGTGGTCATCGACAGCGACGGAACCGAAACGCGCTATATAGCCGACTGCGGCGACAGCTATTTTGTGATGGGGCAGGACGGTGTATTCGTGAAGAAGGCAGGATGCCGCAAGGTGGAGTATGACGCATGGAAAGGCAAGGGATGGATATACATTGCCGACGATGACGTGCGGCGTGTAAATGTGCGACGTGCGCCAAGCAAGAGCAGCCCGATAGTGTGCAGCATAAGCAATAGCGGCGAAGGCATACCTGATGTGTATCCATGCCTGGGACTAGTTTCGGGCGATGACGACTATGATTGGTATAAAACAAAAGTCAACGGGAAGATAGGTTACATACGTCAAGACTTGATGCAGTGGGACTCCATCAATACATTCTAAAAAGAAAGAGACTTGCTTCACAGCAAGCCTCTACCTCATTAAAACTAAACAAATACTTTATGAATCTCGTTTGAGGGATTATAGTTTATCTTTGAACGACGCAATCCAGCTGTCTATGCGCTCGTCGGTCTTGTCGTCTTCGTTCACTTCGTCGAGCGGAAGGCCGATAAACTCGCCGTCAATCACAGCGTCGCTGTCATCGAAAGTATAGCCATCGGTGGCCACTTGGCCTACAAACGTTGCTCCGCTATCCTTGATGCCGTTGTAGAGTTCGCCCATGCCGCCCACGAAAGTGTCGCCGTACGACTCACAGTCGCCGCATCCGAAGATGGCTATGGTCTTTCCGGCCAAATCAGAGCTTTGCAGCACCTTTATACCGTCATACCAGTCGTCCTGCATCTCGCCTGCTCCCCAGGTGGAAGTGCCAAGGATAAGGTTGGTACTCTCCTTTACTATGTCCGCATCGAGCGACTGCACGTTGACTGCTTCAACGCCCAGTTTCCCAGCAATCTTCTCTGCCAGCTCCTGGCAAGTGCCTGTTGAAGAACCGTAAATAACAATTGTCTTATTCATCTCTTATTCTATCTTTAATGGTTTTCTGTTCTTTTTGACGTTGCAAAAGTAGCGCATATTCCAAGTTCGCACAATACCTAATAGTTGGGGTTTTGGCCAAAGACGAATGTGAGAGAATAATATATTTGGATTAATAAGATATATAGAAGCAGCAAAGGGACACCCTTTTGCATACCTCGTACTAACGATAGGTATATGGAGGTGAGCGACTGCATACTGCCAGCCGTAAAGCCATAGACCACAGATGCGGCACACACGCACAAGGCTGTAGCGGGAACGACGGCCGAACTGAACGGAGAGGGAAACAAACCGCCGTTGGCATTCAACAGAACTGCCTGCGGCGACACGGTGAGCAGAGTCATGGTAGCGACGAACACAATGACGATTGCTGTGGAGAAGCAGAGTGCGGCGCGCTCGCGGTAGAGCAACGGGCGACGACTGCGCACAACGGCCTTGCCTATGCCACTACTTGAAGCGCAGCCCACAGCCATCGACCAAACGATAATCCACAGCGGTACTGGCGAAAATACTCCGTGCGTGAACTGCGCTATGAACCACCGTATGCCTTCGCCCGTAAGCATACTGCGCACACCACTGTCGGGCAGCAACACGCTCGCCACCCACGACGCAGCCACCAACACCACTTCGGCAAGCGCAAGCGCAAAGACCAGTCGGGCAAGCGTCCTACTCCTCATCGGCCTCAAGGTTGTCGGTGTCTATGATATGCAGCTCTATGGCCTTCACCACGAGACGTGTAGCGTTGACTGGCGTGCCTCCGTTGCCGTCGGGAAACAGTTTCTGCACCAGTTCACTCTGTCTTTTCTCAAGGCTCTTCACTCCAAAGGGCATTCCACGCAGCGACGCAATCTGCTCTTTGGTGTAGCCGAGAGCAAGATGACGAAGGAAACGCTCGTCATATTCGTCAATCTCATAGTCGATGAGCGCCTCCTGACTGGCTGCCTGTCGGCCAATAGACTCCTTGAATCGGTCAACTATGCGCTGGAGTATGGGCTGGTTAAACACCAGTTGTTTGCCTTCCATCACGCTTCGCACGTCACTGCGCGTCAGCATCTCGCCACACTTCAGTATTATACCGTCGGCTCCGGCATCGAGAGCGTCCACCCACAGACGTTCGTTGAGTACCTCGCCTGTGAATATAAGCACTTTTACGGCAGGAAACTGCTCCTTGGTATGTCGGCAAACCTCCACTCCAACAGTGGTGGAACCGCCAAGTCCGAGGTCGAGCAGCACGAGTTGCGGGGTCTCGCGCTTCACTATCTGCCAGTATTCGCTCTCGCACGTGGCTGTGCCAATGACCTCCGCCTCGGGAATGTCACTACGCAGTATGCCCTCGGTGCCTTTCATTTCGAGAGGAACGTCCTCTACTATTATCACTTTGAACTTTTCCATTGCATCTCCAGTGTGTCTTGTTTGCGTCCCGGAAGGACTATTCTTACCGTCAGTGTATATTCGTTTGCGGTAGCTTCCATGCCACAGCCGCGCAGGGAAGTGGTTTCGGAGTGGTCGCGCATGATTTGCCGGCATATTATATAAGGTATGTTCTCCGTCTTTGGAGTAAACATATCTTCGGGTGATGGCGTTTTTTGTCCACCTTTATATATAGCTTTCAGAGTCAGCGACACATAGCGACGGTCACTGTCGAGTGTGGTTATCGACTCCTCAACCGTGGCGTTTTGCAGTTGGCGTCGCAGTGTTCGCAGCATGTAGTCCAAGCGTTGGCGATTGCCAATCACCGCCAACCCATTGTCGGCGTTGGCGCAAAGGTCGCTGGCCTTGATTGTTTCCAGCTTCATCCTTACCGTTTGAGCCTGGGCAACGGCCTGTTCGCACAGTGTGTTGTATATGTCGTGATAGTAGCGCACGGTCTCTTTCAGGTCTTCTACGGTCTTGTCGCCTTCGGCGGCGAGTTGATTTATACGGCTGGGATAGTAAAGCGTCTCGTGCTTGAGCGTCGAGAGGCAATTGTCGAGCACCGCGTTGTTCACGTAGTATCGATTGCCCTCAAACTCCAGTTGATGCTGTCGGCACGTCTTTTCCTCAATCCTTTCAGCCATTGCGCGGTCATCTTCCGCCTCTTTGTCAACGGTCTGCATGATGCGGCGCACCACGTTTTGCAGTTCACCCTGAAACTCCTCGGTGGAAATCTTCACTATCTGACTGCGCTTCTCGGCTTGCGGCAGGTCGCCGAGCAATATTCCGTTTATCTTGTCGATGCGCTCCATGCAGAAGCGTTGGTAGAGCAAGTGGCGGTAGTAGAGGAAGTAGTAGGCCGGGAAGACGAGCAACAACACCAACAGAAACATCATTATTGCTATGGTCTTGTTGGCTTGCGACTGCTGCATCACCCGGCAGTAGTCGGCCAAGGTGTTGTCGGCCGACCGTTCCTTGAACAGTTGCGTATAGACTTTGTTGTTGTATTCATACAAAGGCAAGTCGTGCAGAGCCAGAGCTGCTACGGCCGTCTCGTTGCGGATGTCGAGTATCACGCTGAAATCCACGCGCACACTGTCGTGAAACCATTTGATTTCGGGCGGTGTAAGTGCGGTATTGCCGCGCTTGTGCAGCAGTATGCGACTGTCGGGATGGGCGGTAAGGTATTGCAGATTGAGGTATTTCAGACACGAATCGGCAAACTGAACAGTCCGGCTGTATGTCCCGGCGATGTTTGAGAAGTATGCGCTGTCAGCGAAACGGGCTGCATTGGAGGCATAGTCCTTAGCCTCGTCTGTATGAAACATCCTTGCATTTGCGATTTGATCCGTTGTGTCGCCCAAGGTTTGCGCCGTAGAGAGCATGGGCAAGACGCACGTTACAAAGGCTAAAATCGCCCTCATCGCTCCTGTGGGAAGACGGAAGAAGAATCGGCTACCGCTTCCTTTCTCCGAAGTTGCCCCAATGGAGCATACGCTGAAGAGGCGGCTCGTCTTGCGGTATTTCTCAATTATGCCGCGGCAGTTCATCAGTCCGAAACCGTGACCTTTATATATTTTGCGCTCAAACACTGCATTCAACTCCTCCGAAGTCATGCCGCAACCGTTGTCGCTTACGGATATTTCCACGTAACCGTCGCGCTTTTCGGCGGCTATGCTTACCTTGCCGCCTTGCGGAGTGAACTTGCGGGCGTTGTCTGCAAGAGTGTTGAGCATGAAGAGGGTCAGCACTTTGTCGGCCTTCACGACGGCATCGGTGTCGCCAACAGCCAGTTCGATGCCCTTCATGCGGAAACTGGCCTCACTCTTTGCCACCATGGCGAACAATGGGGCGAGCGGAAAAGTCTCTATGTGAAGGCTCAGTTGCCCGGTACTCATCTGTATCCACTCCGTGAGCACACGGTTGTATTCGTCTATCTTGGCCGCAAGCTGCATGATATATTGCCGCCGTTCCTCCCTTGCGCTTTCGTCTTCGACGCGAGAAGATAGTCGCTCGGTCTCGTGGCGCATGCGGTCAATCAGTGGTAGTATGCCACTTGCCAACGACACCTTGGCGCGTCTGTCCACGTTGCCACATTCGTTGACTTGACGTTGCTGTTCGGCTTGCGCACATAGGTCGTCTATCTCAAGACTTCTCTTGCGCAACTCCGCCTTGTACTGCTCGTTGGCCTGTTCCCATTGGCGCAGTGGCGCAAGCAGAGTGTCGGTTCCATGCCGTTTCTGCCGCCGTTTGTTGAGTCGGGCAAACAGCCACAGAAAGAACATGAGCAAGACTATGGCCAATAGGATGACCGTTATCATCGTGTTGAGCAGCGTCACGGTGTGGTCCAACGCATCGGCACGCGCTTCAAGCGAGCGGTCTTGGCGTGTCTCTTCCTGCAAGTCGAGATACAGATTGCGGTTGTAGTCGCTCGCCACCTTGTCGTTTATGGCTGAATAGGCCACGCTCAACTGTTCGCGTATGCTTGCCACAAGGTCTGGAGCCTGTTCGGTTCGTGTATCGGACAAGGCTTGTTCCAGATGAATCAGGGCTGAACGGTAGTCGCCAATAGCCGTGTAGCATGATGCGAGAGTGCGCTCCGCTCCAGCTATCTGATATATGTCGCCATAGTCTTTGAACAAGTAAAGGGCGTTTTCGGCCATCCATCCTGCCATGAGACTGTCATTTACGTCTGGCGCAATGGCTTGCAACGATGCCCGGAAAGCTGAAGTGAGAGCCTCGCCTTGCTTGTGTATGAGCAGATGTTCAGCCATAGCCTCAAGTGAGTTGGCCACAAAGAATGTGTAGCCACCCTCCTTTGCCATGACGAAGCATTTCAGCAACAGGGCGAACTCCTGCCGATAGATGTCTTCCTGTGAGCCTTGCATGATTATGCCTCCCGCTCCTACATTATATATATAGTTGAGATATTGCGCAGTGTCGTTGCGCATGGCAGAACCGGAGGCCATGTTGTCGAGCGCATTGGCCGACTGCCGCTCCAGTCCCACATAATAGTAGTATGTGGAGTTGACTATTGCGTATTCCGTTTCGGCGTAGTCCAGTCGCCGTTTCTGCCGCTCAGGCAGTTTGTCGCGCTCCTCGTTTATGCGCCTCAAGCATCGGTCGGCACGCTCACGGTAGTCGTAGAAGTCCTTGTTGCGCGACATTCTCTGGCAGAGACGCATCTGTTGCACCTCGGCTATGAGCAGTTCGATGTTGTTGTCGGTGTGGGCGGTGGCTTCGTCAAGCTGCTGCTGGGCTTTGTCATAATCCATTCGCCCCATGCTTGCGAACGCCATGTTGTTGAGAGCCTCGGCCTTGCCGCCGTTATAGCTTGCGGCCATGGCGTAAGCCATGCGCGCATAAGTGTCTGTGGAGTCGAGGTTTCGGTAGTGGAAGGCATAAGACTTGTCGTTCAACTTGTTCACTTCCGGATTGCCTTCGTGCGAACAAGCTGATAAAAACAAAAGGCTTCCCGCGCAAAGTAGCCACAGGAAGCCTTTTGTAAGCATTTGTTTAGGCGCGTGCCTTAGCGATGTAGCCAAGAGCCTCGGCGCATTTGTCGGTTATAGCCTGCCAGTTGCCAGCAGCTATCACGTCCTTCGGGAACAGCTTTGAGCCCATGCCCACGCAGTAAACGCCAGCCTTGATCCAAGAAGAGAGGTTCTCCTCGTCGGGCGAAACGCCGCCTGTCACCATCAGCTTCGACCAAGGAGCCGGAGCCATCATGCCCTTCACAAACTTCGGACCGAGCACATCGCCGGGGAATACCTTGCAGAGGTCACAGCCAGTCTCCTGGGCAGCACCAACCTCCGACACAGTTCCGCAACCGGGGGTGTAGGGTACGAGGCGACGGTTGCAAACCTTAGAGATTTCTGGGTTGAACAACGGGCCTACAATGAAGCAAGCTCCAAGCTGCAAGTAGAGAGCGGCGGTGGCAGGGTCAACGATTGAACCTACGCCGAGAGCCATTTCAGGGCACTCAACGGCGGCGAACTTCACCACCTCGGCGAACACCTCGTGAGCGAAATCGCCACGGTTGGTGAACTCAAATGCACGCACGCCACCATCGTAGCACGCCTTTACAACTTTCTTTGCAATCTCGGCGTCCTTGTGATAGAACACGGGCACCATTCCTGTCTGTCCCATCTTGTTGAGGACAGCTATCTTGTCAAACTTTGCCATTGCTTGTTTTTCTATTCATATATGTGCGAGTTCTGCAAACCGCCGACCTTTTGTCGCGACGATTTGCAGAACCCATAGTTTTCTTTGTGTTATCTCTGCACGCGTCCTGAAGCGTCGCCACCAGCGAGGTTCTCCACCTCTTCACGGCTAACCATGTTGAAGTCGCCGGGTATGGTGTGCTTCAGAGCCGAAGCTGCCACGGCAAACTCCAAAGCCTGGCCTTGATTGTCGGGATAGGTGAGCAGACCGTGGATGAGACCGCCTGAGAACGAGTCGCCACCACCGACGCGGTCTATGATAGGCATGATGTCGTAGTGCTTGCTCTGATAGAACTCCTTGCCGTTGTAGATAAGGGCCTTCCAGCCATTGTGTGTGGCCGACAGAGACTCGCGCAGTGTGGAAACGACATACTTGAAGCCAAATGTTTCCATCATGCCCTTGAATATACCGTAGTAGCCCTCAGCGTCGGTCTTGCCGCCCTCAACGTCGGCCTCCGGCTTGAAGCCGAGGCAGAGCTGTGCGTCTTCCTCGTTGCCGATGCACACGTCCACATATTTCATAAGAGGTTTCATGATGCTCTGTGCCTTCTCAGATGTCCACAGTTTCTTGCGGAAGTTGAGGTCTACAGACACAGTAACGCCGTGACGCTTAGCTGCCTCGCAAGCAAGGCGAGTCAGTTCGGCTGCCTTGTCGCTGATAGCGGGTGTGATGCCGCTCCAGTGGAACCAGTCGGCGCCCTCCATTATCTTGTCGAAGTCGAAATCCGTGGGGTCTGCCTCTGCGATAGAGCTGCCGGCGCGGTCGTAAATCACCTTTGAGGGACGCATAGAAGCACCTGTCTCAAGGTAATAGATACCAACACGGTTGCCACCGCGGGCTATGAAGTCAGTGTGAACACCAAACTTGCGCAGCGAGTTGACGGCGCACTGGCCAATCTCGTGCTTGGGCAGCTTGGACACGAAGTATGCATCGTGGCCGTAGTTGGCGCAGCTTACAGCTACGTTTGCCTCACCGCCACCGTAAACCACGTCGAATGTGTCGCTCTGAACGAACCTTTTCTGTCCAGGAGAGGACAGGCGGAGCATGATTTCTCCTAATGTTACTACTTTTGCCATAGTTTTCTGATCTATGAAATTTGCTCTAATTAGATTAATGTTATAGTTGTTTTACGTGCACAAAAATACCACATATTTCCCAAACCTCGAAATATTCTTGTAAAAAAAACGACTATTATCCAAAAGAAAGAAGCAAAGCTCGGGAAAGAAAAAAACGCGAGTTGCAAACTTATAAGGCGAGAACTATAAATTACCATTAATATGATTCACGGCCTATATTTGCCGTCACTAAACTGCAGCCTCAAAAAGATTGTGTCGATTTTTGCCAAAAATTGCATACATTTTCAGCAAAGATTGCGTATATCTTTGGCAAAGAATGTATGCAATATTTCTGAGGGTTGAAATCTAATCGAGGATTTCAGCCCTATCTTTTTTATGCTCAAAAAGTTTTTAGTAATGTAAAGGTGGGTTCTATAAATTACCACCGTAACAGACAACAAAACAACATGGGTTACGTTTTGCCGTCTTTTGGACTCTTTTCGGTTCA
>CAVGKZ010000040.1:0-46431 GCA_963630025.1 bacterium
TAACAAACAACAAAACAACATGGGTTACGTTTTGCCGTCTTTTGGACTCTTTTCGGTTCATATCGCCACCTCGTTCGGTCGTAATGCTCGCATTGCTCCCTTACTCGCTGACGATATGTACTCGGAAATAGTCTCAAAATCCAGCAAAGCTAATTTATAGAACCCACCTTAAACGACAAAACGAAATAGCTCTATCAACAATTAGTGTGCGAAAACAACAATTTTTATATGCTCTATCAACAAAAGTTTTCTGTTGGAGATTTTCGATATTCATGTTTTGTGTAATTTTGCAACACAGGGAAATGTTTCTTCATGATTCAAAACAACATATAGAGCAATCGTTATACATTCCATCAATATTTTTATATGAAGACAAAACAAACCAAAGTTCCATGGCCATGCTCCTACATGGCTGCATTGCTTATGCTCCTGCTCTTGCCCCTGGGGATTAAAGCGCAGGACAGTGACGAGAATCAAGGCATAACCTATACGGTGTTAACGGACTGTAGCGAACAAGGTTATGATACGCAGGTTCTCGATTGCCTTTTCGATGATGACACCTCTAACAAATGGCACGTGAACCACTTCTCGAAGAAAAAGCCATGCGTGGTTACCTTTCAAACAAGCAAACCCATCAGCGTGGGTGGTTATTGCATCACTACGGGCGACGACGAAGCGTCGACGAACCTTGGGCGCAATCCAAAGTCATGGAAGCTCTATGGCCGCAACGATGCACCTACCAGCAAAAGTGGCACCGATGGATGGACACTCATAGACTACGTCAGCAATGACAGCAGGCTTCCGGGCGACAAGTGTACGACCGTCACATACTCTTGCGCCGGTTCTGCCGCATACCAGTACTTCCGTTGGGAAATAAGCGACGTGCGCAACTCCAACGACGGAGGAGACTGCGTTCAGGCGTCCGGCTTTTCGCTCATACAGGCCGAACCTTTCGTGGAATGGAGCAACACCAACAAAACATTGACCTTCAAATATAGCAGAAAGCCCGCCGAAAGCGAGATGACCGAAGGCGAGTATTGGTGCTACGGCATAGACGAGAAGGTGGAGAGCGATGCCGAATCGCCAGCATGGACATGGTGGTTGGGCGAAAAAGGTCAGGTCGCTACTGTAGCGTTTGGACTGGGCTTCAAGAATTATTATCCCACTACATGCAGAAAGTGGTTTGCTGGTGGCTACTATCTCCAGAACATTCAGGGACTGGAGAAACTCAATACAGAGAATGTCACCGACATGAGTCAAATGTTCTACAACTGCTACAAACTGACCGAACTCGACCTTTCGAAATTCAACACGGCCAATGTCACCGATATGAGCCAAATGTTCTATGGTTGTGAAAAACTCCAGACCATCTATGTGGACAGTACCTTCACCACCGTCAACTGCCAAAACGACGACAACCAGATGTTTGGACAGTGCACAAACTTGAAAGGTGCAGCCCAGTGTAATGGCACTGACAACATCGGCACCAGCTATGCTAACTACAATACGGGCTATCTGACGTTCAAGCCTGCCTCCGTATCCGCAACAGTCATAAGCGGTTGTAGCGACACAGGCTATAACGACGTACAACTTCCTAAAAACCTCTTCGACGGTGACACGTCTACCAAGTGGTTTATTAACGGATTCAGCGACAAAAAGCCATTGGTCATCACCTTCCAGACAAACAAACCAGTCAGCGTATGTGGCTATCGCATCACTACGGCCGACGATACGGAGTCAATCAACCTTGGGCGCAATCCAAAGTCATGGAAACTCTATGGCCGCAACGATATGCCTACCAGCAAGGAGAGCACTGAAGGTTGGACGCTCATAGACGAAGTGACGGACGACTCGAAACTTACCGGCGAAAATTTTATGACCGCCACATACAAATGCTTCCCCTCGGTCAAATACGAATACTTCCGTTGGGAGATAAGCGACATACGCACCTCCAGCTGCAACGCCGTACAGGCTTCAGAGTTTTCGCTCATACAGGCTGTGCCTTATGTGGAATTCAACAAAACCAGCAAGACATTGACATTCAAGTATGATGAAAGTTTCGCGGCAAGCGAGACTGGCGAAGACAGCTATGCGTACTACAACATGAACAAAGGCAACGATGGTCATCCAGCATGGGCGGAGGCAATAAACGAAAATGGCCAGGCCACAAAGGTAGTGATTGACCAAGGTTTCAAGTCTTACTATCCTACAACGTGCTGTGAGTGGTTTGCCACAGGCTACCATCTCAAAAGCATACAGGGACTGGAGTATCTCAATACAGAGAACGTCAACGATATGAGCCAGATGTTCATGGCGTGCAGCCAGCTGACATCGTTAGACCTTAGTCACTTTTCTACGGCAAATGTTGAGCAGATGTACATGATGTTCTACGGCTGCAACGCCCTTAAGACCATCTATGTTGGCAACGGTTTCACCACTGACAAATGCGCAGACAATGTAGAAAATATGTTCGCGCTATGCCAAAATCTGAAGGGAGCCATAAGCTATGACGAGTCAAAGACAGACAAAAGCTATGCCAACTACACCACAGGCTACTTTACAAAGATGGTTGGAACCAACGGTGCCGACACCCTTGGAGCCACAGGCAACCCTCTCACCATTGAGAACCTGAAAATAGAAGACGGCAAACCCTTTGTTTTGAACGAAGGCGAAGAGTGCCAAGCCGGTATCGCCTCATACAGTCGCACAATGACTTCCAAATGGGGTACGCTCTGCCTGCCGTTCACCATCGACGCTACCGCCGACGGCAACACATGCTTGTTCTACTCGCTCAAGCGCGTAGATGCCGAGAGTGTAGTTCTCAGTCAGATAGAATCTGGTCTGATAGATGCCGGAACCCCTGTGGTAATCTGCAAGAAAGAATCCGCTCAGTCCGACATCAGCATCATGACTCCTGAAGCCAAGGTGGTGGGCAGTCCGCTAAACGCCACCTCGGGCAACCGTCTTGTAGGAACATTTGTCGGAGAAGTTCTCAACGACAATGAATACTTTATAGCCAAAGACAAGTTCTTCAGCGTGGCTGACTATAGTGCCAAAGGTGTAAAGGTAAATCCATTCCGCGCCTATATCGTGTCGGAAATCAGTGTCACATCAGCCCCTGAGCTGCACATCTCGATAGATGGAGGTTCAACGAATATCGAAACCATTGATGCGGTGGATGCGCTCAACAACCCCACAGCCGAATACTATGATGCCATCGGTCGCCGCACAAACGGCCTGCAAAAGGGACTGAACATCGTGAAGACAGACGGCAAGACAATGAAAGTAATCATCAAATAAAAAATGCGACAACATGAAAAAGCAACAGTATATCGCACCACAGATATGTGTAATACAGGTGGCACCGCAGCAAATGCTCTGCAACTCTGAAGTTCTGCACTCCGGCAGACCAGACGAAGGCGACCAACCAGACTTTGACGACGACTACTATCTGGCTGAGTAAGCCACGGTCAAGGGGCGGCAAGGGTTTGGGACCACCGCCCTTGAACCACAGACACAAAGGGTCGGCACTCCTGCATGGAGTTGCCGACCCTTGGCCGTTCTGCAGTCAGGAAAAGGACGTAAGTAATGCAAAAAAAATTATATCGATTTTGGCCAAAGATTGCATATATTTTTGGCCAAAATTGATATGATTTTTTTGAAGGTGGGTTCTATAAAAAGTCATGACGATCCTTTGTGCTTTCTTTTATCACGAAAGATATCAGAAACAAGCTATATGTTTGCACCATAACGCCCATTTCTTAACCTCCACTTAAAACCAACGAAACACGTTTGTAACACTCGCTTCATAACTTTGCAGCCGAAATAAACAAAGCAAAAGAGAGTGAAAACATTAATGACAATGATGGGACTTGGACTGTGCCTTAGCGCAGCAGCCCAAGAGTTTAAGCCCGAGATACACGGAACAATCCGAGGCAAGTATGAGTATCAGACAGAGGAAGGCGAAGGCCGCTTTGAAGTGAGAAACGCAAGGTTCAGTCTTAGCGGAAAGGTGGTTGACGCAGTTGAATACAAGGCAGAGATAGACCTCTCCGACGAAGGAAGCATAAAGATGCTCGACGCATACACAAGGATAAAGCCTATGCGCAACTTCAATTTCACCATAGGACAGATGCGAGTGCCGTTTACCATCGACGCTCACCGCTCGCCCCACCAGCAGTACTTTGCCAACCGCTCGTTCATAGCCAAGCAAGTGGGCAACGTGCGCGATGTTGGTGCCACTGTGGGATATTCGTTCAACGCCGGGATACCGATGATTGTGGAAGCCGGACTGTTCAACGGTTCGGGACTGACCAACCAGAAAGACTATTGGACAAAGAGCGTGAACTTCTCGGCCAAGGCGCAGATGTTTCTGCCCGGCGGCTTCAACCTCACACTGAGTGCACAGAAGGTAAAACCGGGGCCTACCACCATAATGATGTATGATGTCGGTGCATACTATCACGCACACAATCTGCACATAGAGGCTGAATACCTTAGAAAGCACTATTCGCACAACGCCTTTGACGATGTGGATGCCTTTGACGGCTTCATCAACTGGGATATACCTGTAAAGGGCAAGAACAAACTTGTGAGGATGGTTTCGCCGCTCGTGCGCTACGACTACATGGGCGACCACAGCGACGGCAAAGCATTGGACAACGGAGCAATAGGACTTACTGAATATAAGCGTTCGCGCATCACTGGCGGCGCAACCATCCACCTGTCTAAACCTTTCATTTCTGACATAAGGCTCAACTTCGAAAAGTATCTTTACCGTTCAGGAGCCGTGGCAAAAGCCTCGGAGCGTGACAAATTGGTGATTGAGTTTATGACACGCTTCTAACTTTCATCACTTGCAAAAAGGCGACATTCTCCGTGATGGAGAGTGTCGCCTTTTGCGTAATGTGGGTTGTTGCAATGTCATCAGCACCAATAAGCAATATCATCAGAACGGATAGCCGATGGCAAAGTGCAGACCGAGACCGTCCTTGAAGTTGGGTATGTTGTAGTATCCGCTCTTCTCCGTCTCGTAAGGCACGTGGAGAGCAACGCCAAGGTCAAGGCGCAACACAAGGAAGTCAAGGTCATAGCGAAGTCCTGCACCTGTTCCCGTGGCCAACTGCGTAAGGAACGTGGCGGGTTTGAATTCGGAGTCCGGTCGGCTTGCATCCTTTTTCAATAGCCAGATGTTGCCTGCGTCAAGAAATACTGCACCGTAGAGGTTTCCAAACATGTTGAAACGGTATTCGAGGTTGGCCTCAAACTTTATGTCACCCGTCTGGTCGAGATAAGAATAGTTGGACGATGAGGCGACATACTTGCCGGGACCGATACTGCGGATTGTAAAGGCACGTATGCTGTTGGCACCGCCCACGTAGAACTGTTCGCTGTATGGCGCACGGTCACTGTTGCCGTAGGCATAGAGTATTCCGGCTGCCACGCGGCCAACGAGCTGCGACTTCTTGGTCAGCTGCCAGGTTTTGCGCAGACTTGTGTTCAGTTTTAGAAACTGGGCAAAGGGGTTGCCCAAAAGATCCTTTTCCTTATCGTTGAATTTCTTGCCGGCAGCGACATAAAAGAGCGACAACAGATTGCCCGACTCGGTGACGGATATGTCCCAGGCAATCGGGTTGTTATAGCCCGACGGACTGGCGTAGGTGTAGGTGTACTTGATTTTGGGCACAAACTGGTTGCGCATCGACACATAAATGGCGGGATTGGCGGTCATTATGGAGTCGAACGTACCTGTAGTGCGCTGCAATATATTGTAGTCGAGCAGGAACGGACTTAGTTCATGGCGCGAGTTGGCCGAGGTTTGAAACTTGTATGTGACGGCGCCTGTGACGGTGAGCATCTTGAAATAGTCGGCACGGTTGAGCACATCGCCCGAAAGGGAGAACAAAGTGGATGGCGGAGCATTGAAACGGTGGCGCTTGAAGAGTCCGAAAGGCGTTTCCAGACGAGGATACTCTATCGAAACGTCGGCTCCATATTCGTATGAATTGATTGTGGAACTGTTTCCGCCGACCTTTTTTCCGGTCTGCCACTCGTATGAGCCCTTGAGATTTATGCTCAACTTCTCGCCTCCGCGAAACGCATTTCGTTTAGTTAGTCCGAAGACAAGCCCAGGGCCGGTGCGGTCGTTGCTCTTCAGCTTGTAGTTAGCTTCAATGGAAACGTCGTAAGGCTTGTCGAACACACAGTTCAACGTCATGTCCAAGGTGTCGCAAGCGGCAGTCGTGTCGCGCGGAGTGAACGTGAAGTCGGACATGGAGAACAGTCCCATACTGTTTATTATGGAGGATGTCTCCGCGTAAGTGCTCTGCCGGAACAACTGTCCCGGTCTGAGCTTCATGTCGCGCAGCAACGCACGCAGACGTATAGGCAGCTTCTTGCCCGAATAGCGCACCGTAAGTATGCGGTAGACGAGCGAGTCGGTGAGTTGTTCGGCCATGGATTTGCGCATATTGATGCTCAACCGGCCTAAATACCACTGACGTGTGGCCGATGACGGCACTCCTTCGGTGGGCTGAACGTGCACTTCCACACGTCCGGGCACTGACACTGTGTCGGCAGTGAAGGAGGAATAGGCCGGACGAAAGTAGTAGTAGCCGTTTTCGCGCATAAGGTTGCTTATCCGGGTACGCTCCGCTTCAAGCTGCGAAACGGCAAACGGGTCGCTGCGTTTGACGAGCCGTTCCGCCCAAGTAGCCTTTATCAGGCTGTCTACTGTGGATGGATAGCCCAGATACAGCAGGGTGTCTATGCGCGACAGGCTGTTTGCCGTGACGTAATAGCCAAGCTTTGCCTTTCGCTCTCCATCCTTCTGAAATGTCTTATAGTCTACTTTCGCATTGAAAAAGCCGTTTGCCTTCAGTAAATTAGTGGCCACAAGAGAACGCACTTCGGGGTTTACGCTGCTTATCAACACAGGTTCACTGCCGAATTTGTTCAGCATCCACTTTGCAAACTTGCCGTCCGAGCCATTATACTTATTGTAAACGCGCAGTCCAATCAGCAACGGGGAGCGCAGCGATGAACTTCCGAGGATTGAACCATTGGGCGGACAGGCCAGCGCAGCCTCAACTTCGGTGCTCACATCGGTCCAGTTTTCCGTCCTGCACGTGTCCGTATACTTTATTTCTTTTATGCCGGTGTACAAAACCTCGTCCTCCGGCAGGTTGCTTGTGGTGGAGCAACCGGCAAGAAGTGTGGCCGCAAGTACAGCCGGCAAGTATCGTTTTGCTATCTTCATCGCGCCTTGGTTCATAGTTTCATTGCGCCTTACCGTTGACATCACTGTGCTTTGTTGTTGGCTTCACTGCGCTTGATTGAGTCTTGTCGTGACGGTATCGCAGGCATTTTGTCCGATTTGCTGGACTTAAACAGTTCACTCAGCTTGTTTATCTTCTTGCGCCACACAAAACCGCCGCCATATTCCGATATGCGATCTTCCAGAAGATCCTGTGCCTCCTTGTTGTAGAACAGCTTTACGTAGCGCATGGCCGACTGGTCAAGACGGTATTCGAGCGACACATTGTCTATAAACGTATTGTCCTGCTTGGTCGTTGTGGTTTTGTTAGACCCTGACAGTTTTCCGCCGATAACGAAATTCACACGATTGTTCCACAGCCGCTTGGCAAATTTGAACGAGTAGTCGGTATAGGTGTTGCCCGTAGCGTCAGCATTTTGGTCCACTCCGACACTCAAATCCACTGTGCGCATGGCACTGCTGGCTATGTTGTTAATCTCGCTTTGCAGGAATGAGTTGAGCGCATTGTTCATCGACACACCGCCAGTGTTGCCTTCTGCCAGATACATTCCTGTGGTGAGCATGGACACAGCGAGCTTTCCGCGCTGCTCGACGCTCATCGAGGCAAGTTCGTTCTTCATGCTGAGGTCTTCAGGGGCATCGAGCGTGAACTCCAGTCCCATGTCCTGCAGTGTCTTTGTCACCTTCACGCCGCAGTCAAACTTTACACTTCGGCTTGCCCCACCGTTGCTTGACACAAGGCTTTTCACCTGTTCAGAAGCCGTGAGGTTGAGAGTCGGATTCATCATGTCGCCACGGAACTCCACGTAACTGCCCTGTCCTATCTTGAAAGTTTTCAGAGGTATCACCGGCAGGGCATACTTCATTTCACCGTCATTTATCGTGTAGCGACCGTAAAGTTGCAGTCCATCCATATCGGAATAGACCATCCGCAGTTCGCCACCGCCCTCCACGTCGACATAGTTGGACTCGTTGGCGTTCAGTGCACAGTTGATTCGCGCACCCGACTCGATGTTTACCATCAGCTGCATGTCCAGTCCGCTCAGTGCAGGACGTTCTGTTCCAGCCTGTCGGGTAGTGTCGCGGAAGTCGGTAAAGGTCACGAGTCCCTTCAGTTGGTCGTCGGTACTGAGTGGCGAATCCTTCAGTATATACGTCATACTGGTGCTTCCGAGCACATCCAGTTTGCCTCTCATCTGAAGGTCGTCCATCGCTCCCTTGACATAACCAAGGAAGTTCACGTATGCCTTGCCGTAAGCCACCGACTTCGTTGACTTCTCTGCGTCTATCAGAAGATAGTTTTCAGCCCTCATGCGCAGCGACATCTTCATGGCATTCATGTCTGAAAAGTCGATGTTTCCGTAGATATTCAGAGGATTGTCGTTGTGTGTATACAGCGTAAAGTTTTCCAGCAGCAGGTTGTTGCCCACGATTCTCACCGGGTCGTCGTCCATCCGCAGGTGCAAACCGTATGGCACACTGGTCAGCGAGGCCGAGTCGAGATAGAGTTCACCGTTGATTTGCGGCGCGGCGACAGCCCCCTTCACGGTCAGTTCTCCGTCGGTATAGCCGTCCAGCCCGAACAGTTTGTCGGGGATGAAGCCATTGACGATTGACAATGGAAGGCGTGTCAGGGTTGCCGTGGCATCGATTGAGCCTCCGTTGGAACCGTAGTACGTACCCTTAACCAAGCCCACATCGTTGCCGTTCTGGTTCAGTTTTGCCTCAATGAAGTGCGAGGCGGAGTCTTTTTGCAGATATACAAGTTCACTGCTTAGGTCGCCGATGGGACATTTCTCATAGGTCATGCCGCCTACTTGCAGGTCAGACAGCACCGAGATGCGCTCGTTTTTGTCCTGCAACAGGCGGAAGTCTCCGTTAAGCAGTCCGGTTATGCGCGGTGCGTATGGCATCACGGAGGTTATTTTGGCCAGGTCAAACTTGTTGAGACTGACGGTTATGTCCTGCAACATCTCGGCATCCCGGTTTTCCGACGACACTTTCACACCCGTACCTTCGTCCGACACGAGGTCTACCTTGGCCTGTATTCTCCGGTCGCGCCCGAAGAATATGTAGTTGTCTTCATTGAGATTGAACTTGGTGTAGCCCAATATCGGGTGGTAAGGCTCCAAGTGAACCGACACGCCACTGTCAACCATCTCCGCTTTTGCGCCGAGCGACACGCCCAACTTGTCTGCTGCGTCGAGATAGCGCAACGACACGGCGGCTCCCTTATTGATTATTTCACCGTCGAACAAAGCGGTGAACACAAACTGCGGGTTGCGGTCGTTGTTGCGCACTTTGCCGTTGAAGTGGAGCGACGTGGAGTCTTGTTTCATGCAGAAAGTCACGGTGTCGATGCGGGTACTGTCGGCTATGAGCGAATGGACAAAGCCTTTGCCGTTGAGACCGTCGGCCGGAGAGGCGGAAAGGTTCACATTCACATTGTCAAACATGATGCCTTTCATGCGCAGGAAGTTTGCCAGAGGATTGTCGTCACCGCACGCGAAACTCACCTTTGCCGTGGGAAGCAGAGCCTTGAGCTTGGCTTGGTCTATCACCTTGTTGCGGTAGTGGGCCTCAAGTTCCTTCAGCAAGTCCTGCCCCTGGCGCATCAACCGCTCGTAGCCGCCCTGCGCTTCAAGGTCGAGTTGCAGACTTCCGCTCGACACCTTGGCCCATGTGGTGTCGCGTCCGGTATAGATGTCCATAGCAAGCGACTTCGGGCGGTATGTCCTCTCCTTTGTTGCCACGGTGAGGTCGTTCAACAGCCCCTGCAACTTGTACTCTTGCTTCAAATCGGAGGCGAAATAAAGGCGTGAGCACAGCGCGATAGCTACCGGATTTTCAGCCAGATGCAGTGCGTGGAGGTCAATGTTGCTTATGTCTGTGTTGAGTGTAGCCTGCACGGCCTTGTCCCTTACGAGAGCGTCAAGGTTCACTACGCCGTCAAGTATCCTGTTGTGACTGTCTATTATGGCATGGCCAACACCGTCTTTCAGCACCGCCGTAGCCTTGAGCCTGTCGGCTTTCCAGCTCCCATACTCTATTGTGGCTACGTTGAGGTCAAGGTTCATCCGGCTTTTCGGCTCCATAAAGTCAAAGCCGCAGCCCTTTGCACTGACGCTACCGCTCACTCTGCCTATAGAATCCCGTGGCATGAAGTGGCGCACCTGCACCTCCTTTATGTCCACATCGGCCTTGTAGGCCATCGACTTGGTGTCTATGTTTCCCTCGGCACGCAGTGTGCCCTTGCCCTCGCGCACGGTTACGTCGGCAGCATAACGGCTTCCGTCGGCCTGGGCGTTGCCTTTTATAGTCATGCCCTGCGGTATGCGGAACGTTTTGGCCACCGATGAGGGCAACAAACAGGTGACAAAACCGAGGTTGCCGGTGCTTCCGCTGAAGTCCACATCGGCTTTCAGACGTTCGGTTTCGGTGATGTTTTCAGCCCTACCCTTGGCTGACAGTTGGAAAGCCGTTGGCAGAGCCACGTCGAAACCGGTTATCTCCATGCGTTTTATGGTGCCATTCATGGAACAAGTGACCGACAGGGGGCGGTTGGGATAGCTACGCACAAACTGCTGTGGCATGCCTCCGGCAAAGAGCATTACGTCCTGTTTGCCCAGATACGACTTCAGACGCAGGAAAATCTTGCCAGGATTGCTGCTATCCATAATGTTCAGGTCCATGCGAAGCTCGGCTTCAATGTCGGAGTCGGGCGTGCGCAGACTGAGCGACGGCAGGTCTACAGTCGTGGAGTCGAGCCGCAGACTCGTGCTGATGTCCTTTATGGCAATGCCACTCTTCTCCTTAAAGGCACAGTTGCGCACCTTCAGTTGGGTGAGCGGTGCCTTATACAGTACAGAGTCGAGGGCGAGGCGGATATCGGTCAGTGAGATATGGTTGTAGTCAAGTCCTTTTATGCGTGGCGCAAAGTTGTTGTCGTAGGCCAAACGTCCTCCGTTCCACTCCAGTGCGCCCACACGATACAACTCTTCATACAGGTCAATCTGCGCGTCGGTCACGGTCAACTGGTTCATGCCCGTACTTATGTTGAGTGTATCGCCTGGCATATTGACGAAGGCGGAGGTGTTCTTCACTTCAAGTCGCGACACGTCTATTTTCCACTTAGTTTTTGTCGTAGACGTGTCGGGTGTAACGGTGTCACGTAGAGCTACATTAATCTGTGCGTCAGACAGTAACACATTGCTTACATCAACCGTTTCTTTGTCTAAATCAATGTCTTTAGCCGAGAGAAACAGTCGTTTCAGACTTCCTTTCACACGAGCCGAGGCAACGAAATCAGCTGTGTCGAACTTTGTATTACGCAGGTCAAGGGTGTTCACTACAACCTTTTTGCTGAAAAGCGGCAACAGTTTGACCTCTACCGTAAGGCTGCCCACGTCGGCCACTGTGTCACGCGACTGCGCCAGTGAGCTGCCCGGCTGCAACATTTTGAAGCCTTCAAGATCCAATTCGAGCGGAAAACCTATTGCTACATGGTCTATACAGATGTCCATCCCGGTCGTTTCCGACGCATATGAAGCCGCCTTTTGCACAGCCCACCTCTGAATAGGCGGCAGATACAAGAGCACGGTCAGCAGTGCGAAGAGCAGAAACGGGAACAAAATGGCCAATCCCGTCCATCGGATAATCTTCTTGGTCATGCTAAATAAACGCTTTATTGAGCAATAAGCAGATGCAAAGTAAATGATTTTTCGGGAAAAACCGTCGAAAAATACGGATAAAAACTCATTGTCGTCCCGACAGTTTCCTTATACATCTAAGAAGTCTGTCTAAAAAGGCGCGGTTTTGCACCCCAATCACCATGCTTCGTAATATATTGATGTACAATGTGTTGAAAAAGTGGCCGAGTTAGGGGTCAAAAGTGGCCGAGTTAGCGCCGTAACTCGGCCACTTACAGGTGCTAACTCGGCCACTTACGAAACGGAAATGGTGGTGATATGTAAAACAAGTCTTTTACTTGATTTTATAAATCTTATCTTTGTCGAATTAAATTAATTTATTTTCTCTTAAAAACCAATGGTTCATCAATAAAATATATTCGTCTTACTTATCGTATATCATTAATACACATCAATCTACGACATTTCTTTAGACTTAACAGTCATCTATTCCAACCTCTTAACCAAACTTATACGGATTATAAATAATACAAACAAGAAAAAAATTCATATAGATATGCTTGTTTGTTAGCGTTTTCTTGTTAACTTTGCAGTCGACAAAGAGATCACAAATTACTCGTTAAAACTAAACAAACACTGATTATGACAAAGAAATTCATCTGCCCCGTATGTGGTTATATCCACGAAGGCGAAACAGCACCAGAGAAGTGCCCCATCTGCAAAGCTCCGGCTTCAAAGTTCATTGAACTCAACGACGACGGCCAGGCTTCATTCGCAACCATGCATGTGCTTGGCGCAGCCCGCAAGGAAGGCGCATCAGAAGAGATGATTAAGGACCTTGAGGCTCACTTCAACGGCGAGTGCGGCGAGGTAGGTATGTATCTGGCCATGAGCAGACAGGCTGACCGCGAGGGCTATCCCGAGATTGCCGAGGCTTACAAGCGCTATGCGCTAGAGGAAGCAGAGCACGCATCGAAGTTCGCAGAGCTGCTTGGCGACGTTCTAAAGGACACCGAGAGCAACCTGAAAGCACGTATCGCTGCAGAGAAGGGTGCTTGCGAGGACAAATTCCGCATTGCCAAGAACGCCAAGGCCGCTGGCATGGACGCAACCCACGACACTGTGCATGAAATGGCCAAGGATGAGGCTCGCCACTGCGCAGGTTTCATCGGCCTGTACGAACGCTATTTCGGTAGCAAGAAATAGGCCGGCTATAGGTGGTTCGGTGGGTTATTCGTGTCGTACGACCTTGCGGCGGAAATTTATTGAGCCATTCTATACAATAAAATAAGGTGTAAAGCCGTTTTATCTGTAATTATGATAAGACGGCTTTACGTTTTTTTTGCGGTTACTGCGGCGTTTGTCATGGCCGCATGCACCGATGACGATTCGTTCACAACGAGTTCGTCGGCAAGACTCACCTTTTCCACTGACACAGTAAACCTCGACACGGTGTTCAGCACCGTGCCCACGTCGACACACACGTTCTTTGTGTACAACCGAGGCGACGACGGGCTGCGCATACGCACCGTGCGGCTCGCACGAGGCAACCAGAGCGGATACCGGGTGAACGTGGACGGTATCTATCTGGACAACTCTACCGGCAGTGTGGCCAACGATTTCGAGGTGCGCAAGGGCGACAGCATACGGGTGTTCGTGGAACTCACCTCACCCGTGAACAACGAGGAAGAACCACAGAAGGTGCAAGACGAACTGGTGTTTGCCCTTGAGAGCGGCGTGGAGCAAAGGGTTGTGCTGCGCGCATGGTCGTGGGACGCACAGATTATAGACACTCTGGCCATAAAGAGCGACACGACCATAGCCTCAACCAAGCCGGTACTGGTGCGCCGAGGCATCTCAGTTGACAGCGCAGCCACGCTTACAGTGCTCTCTCCCACCCGACTCTACTTCAAGAGCGGTGCCGGCATCGACGTGTATGGACGACTCAAGGTACAAGGTTCGGCCGACGAGGGTGGCGACGTAGTGTTCCGTGGTGAGCGAACCGACCGTATGTTCAGCTATTTGCCCTACGACAGGGTAAGCGGACAGTGGCGCGGCATACGTCTGCACCCCACTTCCACGGGCAATACCATAGACTTTGCCGACATACACAGTGCAGAATACGGCATACAGTGCGACTCCGCCGCCTACGATTCGACGGTTTTCCGCCTCGTGTTGAGCAATTCCACCATACACAACTGCAAGGGCTACGGACTTGTGGCGACCAATTCCAACGTGGCTCTGTACAACAGCCAACTGTCAAACACGCTCGGCGACTGTCTCTGCGTGATGGGAGGCAAGGCGGAAGTGGTCTATTGCACACTCGCACAGTTCTATCCGTTCAGCGCCAACAGGGGAGTTGCGTTGCGGTTTACCAATTTCAACAGCAACGCAAACATACCGTTGTACGGCTTTGTGTGCTACAACTCGCTCATAACAGGCTATGCTGAGGATGAGGTGATGGGCGAATCCAAGGACTCAACCGTGGCCTACGCCTACTACTTCGCTAACTGCATAATGCGCACTCCGCCCGTCACCGACTCTACGAAACTGGCTCCGTTTGACAACGTGCTGATGGAGACTCCGAAAGACAGCGTGCAAGGCAAGGCGCATTTCCGGACTGTGGACGAGGACAACCTCTATTACGACTTCCGCCTCGACAGCCTTTCCACCGCCATCGGGCGCGCCACGCCAATCTACTGGCTGCCGAGCGACCGGCGCGGACGGCTTCGCGGCGACAAACCCGACATCGGCTGCTATCAATATGAGGAGGGAATGACGAGCCAACAAACAACCAAGGACAGACAATGACAAGCGAATTTGACATAAGAGTGCTGCCGCAAACGGCGGCCAACGAGGAGAGTATCAAGGCATATATAGCCGAGATGCAAGGGCTGGACGTGCGCACCATCAACGCCATACGTATAATAAGGAAGAGCATAGACGCACGCCACCGCACGATATACGTCAACCTGAAGGTGAGAACCTACATCAACGAGATGCCGAAGGACGACAGTTACGCACGCACGACATACGGCGACGTGTCGGAAGCGCGCCAGGTGGTGGTCGTAGGCGAAGGTCCCGCCGGACTGTTTGCCGCTCTCCGCCTCATAGAACTCGGCCTGCGCCCTGTGGTAATCGAGCGCGGAAAGGACGTAAGGGAGCGCAAGCGCGACCTGGCCGGCATAACCAAGGAGCAGAAGGTGAACCCTGAGAGCAACTACTGCTTCGGTGAGGGCGGCGCAGGGGCTTATTCCGATGGAAAACTCTACACGCGGAGCAAGAAGCGCGGCAACACTGAGAAGATACTCAACGTGTTTTGCCAGCACGGAGCGCCGCTCGCCATACTGTATGACGCACATCCGCACATCGGTACAGACAAACTTCCGAAGGTGATAGAGGCTATGCGCAATACCATACAGGCTTCCGGCGGCGAGGTGCACCACCAGACACGCATGGAAAGGCTCGTGGTTGAGGGCGACAAAGTGACTGGTATTGAGGCCACGGAGCTGACTTCGGGCAGGGAACTGACTTTTTCCGGCCCCGTAATATTGGCAACAGGCCACTCCGCAAGAGACGTTTACCGCTATCTGGCCAACGCCAAGATAGAGATAGAGGCCAAGGGACTGGCCGTAGGCGTACGTCTTGAGCACCCCTCAGCACTGATTGACCAGATGCAATACCACAACCGGCAAGGGCGCGGACGGTGGCTTCCGGCCGCAGAGTATTCGTTTGTCACCCAGATAGAGGGTCGTGGCGTATATTCATTCTGCATGTGTCCGGGCGGATTCGTTATCCCTGCGGCCACAGACGCCCGGCAAATAGTGGTCAACGGCATGAGTCCGAGCAACCGCGGTGGCAAATGGTCAAACAGTGGAATGGTGGTTGAGACGCGTCCGGAGGACATTGAGGGCGACGACCCTCTGCGCATGATGACGTGGCAGGAGCAGATAGAACACGACTGTTGGCAGCAGGGCAACATGAAGCAGACCGCTCCGGCTCAGCGCATGGCCGATTTTGTCAACGGCCGTTTGAGTTACGACCTTCCGGCAAGCTCCTACGCACCGGGACTCATCTCTTCACCACTCCATTTCTGGCTTCCGCCATTCGTAGCCAAACGGTTGCAGGAGGCGTTCAAGACGTTTGGCCGTTCTTGTCATGGCTTCCTCACCAACGAAGCCACCATGATAGCGGCGGAAACGAGGACTTCATCGCCGGTACGTGTGCTCCGCAGCAACGAAACTCTGATGCACGTCCGGCTCGAAGGCCTCTTCCCCTGCGGCGAAGGTGCCGGTTATGCCGGCGGAATAGTGTCTGCAGGAGTTGACGGTGAACGCTGTGCGGAAATGTGCGCACAGTATATGTCAGCCATTTAGTATGGAACGAAGGGCTGAACGTCACATTCATTATATATAAAGGTCACGGTTAGAAACCGCAAAACTCACCTTTATTATACGTGAACGTCACCTTTGGCAATCTAAAGCAAACGTGAAAGATGGATTTAGAGCTTATCAAAAAGATTATAAACGAGCGCCCCAACATGATTACCGCCCTCGGCATTGAGCTTGTCTCAACGCCTGAGGCCGACGAATGTACCGCCACGATGCCCGTTGACAGCCGTACATGCCAGCCATACGGCATCCTGGACGGCGGAGCATCGCTTGCCTTGGCAGAAAACCTGGCAGGTGCTGGGTCGCAAGTGCTTTGTCCCGACTGCCAGTGCATGGGTATCAGCGTGAGCGGGCAACACTTGAAGTCGGCAAAGGTGGGAACCACCGTTACTGCCGTGGCACATTTGGTTCACAAGGGGCGCACTCTCCACAACTGGACTGTCACTATTACTGACGAACAAGGCGACACGGTGGCTACTGTGAGCGTCACCAACTTCATAAAGCACCCGGACAGTGGAGGCAACGCCCGATGACAGCCTTTGCAATATACCGCCTGCCGCTGTCAGACCGCTGCATAAAGGTGGAGCAGACAGCCGGCGAGCCTGAAGAAATGCCGTCACTGGCAAGTCTGAACGGCCGCCGGGGCTTCGTCGTGGCACCGCTTGCAGCGTCAACTGACTGCCCCGTATTGCTTATACGCCCCGACAAGACAACATCGATTGCCGTTTCCGAACTGCCTGACTGCACCGATATAACTCCCCGAGCCATTCTTACTGAGGCTGACCGCACGGTCTATGCCGCCGATTTCCAACGTTTCCACTCGCAAATACTCGCCGGAAACTTCCAGAAGATAGTGCTTTCGAGGTGCGCCACAGCCGTTGCAGTGTCAAAACCGTCGCTCCTACAACTCTTTTCACGTGCTTGCCAGATGTATCCGCGTATGTTTGTCGCCCTCGTGAGCACCGCCCGCAGTGGCACATGGCTTACGGCTACGCCAGAAATACTACTGAAAGGCGAGTGCGGACTGTGGGAAACGATGGCTTTGGCCGGCACAATGTCTCTGTCTGACGACCAACTGTCGTTTGACAATCCACCCGTTTCCATGGGCGAGAGCAACGACAAAGGCATCGACTGGAGCGCGAAAAACATACGCGAACAGCGGTTTGTAGCATCGTACATAGCCGAAAGCATAGCCCCGTTTGCCGCCAATGTGACTGAGAAAGGCCCATATACGGTCAGAGCGGGCAACCTTGTTCACCTGCGGAGCGACTTTTCTTTCACCCTGAACCATACGAAACAGCTCGGCAACTTGCTCGATGCTCTCCACCCGACGCCCGCTGTGTGCGGTCTGCCAAAACGCTCGGCGCTACAATTCATATTGGACAACGAGACCACGCCGCGCCGTTATTACAGCGGACTCATCGGGCCGATAGACGCAGACGGGCTTACCAATCTGTGCGTCTCGCTGCGTTGCATGGAGATACAAGACCACCAGTACCGACTATATGCCGGCGGAGGACTCGTGGATGCCAGCACCGAGACTGCCGAATGGCTCGAAACAGAGGCGAAAATGGATACAATGGGCAGCGTCATCGGACTGGAAACCGATATGCAACACGGCGGAAACGAATAGCCGGTGCGACAGCTGCTAAGCAACAACCATACAGAAAGAAGCGAAAAGGATGTATTCTGACAAAGACAACGTAAACATACTCACGGCTCTACTCGTGGCTCACGGTGTGGAAAAGGCCGTGGTTTGCCCCGGCAGCCGCAACGCACCGATAGTTCACAACCTCAATGAGTGCAAGCAGATAGACTGTTTTCCCGTCACCGACGAGCGGTCTGCGGGGTTCTACGCCTTGGGATTGGCCTTGCAAACAGGCCGTCCTGTGGTAGTGTGCGTCACTTCCGGCTCCGCACTGCTCAATGTCGCACCGGCTGTGGCCGAGGCTTTCTATCGCCATGTGCCGCTAATCGTAGTGTCAGCCGACCGCCCTGCGGCATGGATAGGCCAGCTCGACGGACAGACAATGCCACAACCAGGTGCGCTTAGCAGCTTTGTGCGCAAGGCAGTGAATCTTCCAGAACCCCACGACCCGACAGAGCGGTGGCACTGCAACCGCCTTGTCAATGAGGCTCTGTATCTCTCCACTTGCCGCAGCGGTGCTCCGGTACACATCAACGTGCCGATAACGGAACCTTTGTTCAACTTCAACACGGCCGAACTGCCACAGGAACGGACGATAAAGCGTGTGCCGACGGTGCCGTCGACCGTGACTCCCTCTCCGCTAACAGCCGCCGTGCAACAGTCAAACAGACCGATGATTGTCATTGGACAAATGCCCCCAAACACCATAAGCGACAACACGGCAAGAAAACTCGCCGACAAGTTTGTCGTAATCAGCGAACCGCTGAGCATAGGTTGCGGAACGGCTCACTTCGACGAGGCTCTCTACTGCATCGGTACAGCCAAAGAGTATATTCCCGACTTCGTTTTGTACATCGGAGACACGATTGTCAGCAAGCGCACGCGGCGGTTTCTGCGCCAGTCGCAGGCCGAAACGTGGATGCTAACGCCCGATGCCGGAGTGCTGGCCGACCCGCTGATGTCGCTAACCCACGTGATTGAATACAGCGGCGACGGCCATCTCAACGGCATCCTCACCGCTTTGGCCGCCGCAACCGACACGCCAGACGGGAGCGAAACATCCCCCACTCCATCGGAAACCGCCATGAGCAGAACCGAGTTCCACAAACTTTGGAACAACGCTTTGGCCAAAGCCTGCAATATTGCCGACAACTTCAGCCCGAAGTATTCGCAGATGGCGGCGGTGAAATACTTTGAAGAGCAGCTGGAAGACATGGACTATCCGCTGCATATCCACTACGCCAACAGCACTGCCGTGCGGCTCGCCAACATCTACGCCAACCACTACGTGTGGTGCAACCGTGGTGTGAACGGCATCGAAGGGAGTCTTTCCACCGCCGCCGGATTCTCCTTGGCCACCGACGACCGCGTGTTTTGCGTCATCGGCGACCTCAGTTTCTTCTATGACCAGAACGCCTTGTGGAACACAAACCTGAAGGGCAACCTGCGCATACTGCTGCTCAACAACGGCGAGGGCGGCATATTCCGCCAGCTGAAAGGACTGTCCGACAGTCCGGCTGCACACGGTTACATAGCCGCCGCGCACACTTCCAACGCGCAAGGCATCTGCACACAAAACGACATAGGCTACATCAGAGCCAAAAACATGACCGAAATGCAGATGGGAATGGTGGCTCTGCTCACACGGGAAGCCTCGCGCCCGATGCTCCTTGAGGTGGTCACGGACGCTGAAACGGACACTCAAGTCCTTAAAGACTATTTCCATTTCTGCGCAGACAACCTCTTAAGCGAGCAAAATTGAGCCGCTGGAGAGTTGCAAATGCCATAGTTGTTTTCGCAAAATACACCTTTTTACGAAAACAACTATGGCACTTACAAAAATAACTATGCCATTTACGACCCGTAAACGTGCCATTTAGCACTCGTAAACATGCCGTTTACGAGTGCTAAATATGCCGTTTACAGTCCGAAACCATAACACATATTTTTGCTTACAGTATCGTTTGATAATATTCCATACAGAAGATATTGTAAGCAAAAACAATGGTTTTGCTTACAGTTTTCAGGGTTCTTTTCTCGGGAGGGTTGTTTATGCCCCAAAAAAGAGTATTATTGACGGTCAAGTTCCCGCCTCAATTGCCTGGCGTAGGCATCGAAACTGGTGCCGCAAACGGCTTTGTTCCACACGTCGCCGAGAAAAGCGGCTCCGCCGAAGTGCCACTGCCGCAGTTGCGCTATGCGGTCTAAGGTAACGCCGCCGAGGGCTATGACTCTACTGTCTATGATGCCGCTATTGGCTGCTTCGGCCAGTTGAGCATCGGTGTAGGCCGCGCAGTAGCCACGTTTCGATATGCTATCGAACACGGGGCTTAGCGTCAAGTAGTCAAGTTCGGGGTTGCGGTTTGCCGCCTCGGCGATACTGTGGCAGGAAGCCGACACGGTGATATCGCCGCACATGGCCGGAGGTTGTGGATTGCGACGGTTAAGGTGTACTCCCTGCAAGCCATAGTTCGCGCAGAGACCGAAGTGGTCATGGATAACGGTATGTCGGCGCACGCTGCCGGGCAGTTTGTCAAGCAGAGCAGCACAGTCTTCGGCTTTGGAATCGGGCTTGCGCAAGTGCAAGGTGTCAAGTCCGGCATCGAACAGTCTCTCTATCAGCTCCGCCTCGTTGGGCAGAAACTCAGGTTCTGTGATGACGATAAACTTCATTGGCAAAGGGTATCTTGGTTGGCAGAAAAAGAATAAGCTGGCATGATATGGCTAATCACACCAGCTTATTCTTTCACCATTGTGTGTTCATACGCTGAAGACCTACTTGTCGCAGTCCTTGAGCGAGTGGCTAATGCGCGCGGCGCAGAAGTTTGGCCCGCACATGGTGCAGAACTCACCCTCGGTCTTGTTGCTTGTCTTGTAGTATTCGAGAGCACGCTCAGGGTCGAGCGCAAGGTTAAACTGGTCTTTCCAGCGGAACTCATAGCGAGCCTTGCTCAAAGCGTTGTCGCGGATGGTGGCTCCAGGATGTCCCTTGGCGAGGTCTGCGGCGTGGGCTGCTATCTTGTATGTCACCACTCCCGTGCGCACATCGTCCTTGTCGGGCAGTGCAAGGTGCTCCTTGGGCGTGACGTAACAGAGCATGGCAGTGCCATACCAGCCTATCATGGCCGCACCGATGGCACTGGTTATGTGGTCGTAACCGGGAGCAATGTCGGTGACAAGCGGGCCAAGAGTGTAGAACGGTGCACCGTGGCACTTGTCTATCTGCCGCTCCATGTTTGCCTTAATCTTGTGCATAGGCACGTGGCCTGGACCTTCGATGAATGCCTGCACATTCTTCTCCCACGCTCTCTCCACAAGTTCGCCCATAGTGTCAAGCTCGGCAAACTGGGCTGCGTCGTTGGCATCGTGGGTGCTGCCTGGACGGAGACCGTCGCCAAGTGATATTGCCACGTCGTATTTGGCACAGATGTCGCAGATGTCGTCAAAGTGTTCATAGAGGAAACTCTCCTTCTTGTGCACCATGCACCACTTTGATATGATGCTGCCGCCACGGCTCACCATACCCGTCAGTCGGCCTTGCGACAGAGGAACGTTCTTCAGCCTGATGCCGCAGTGTATCGTGAAGTAGTCAACACCCTGCTCGCACTGCTCGATGAGCGTGTCGCGGAATATCTCCCAAGTAAGAGCTTCGGCCTTGCCATTTACCTTTTCGAAAGCCTGGTACATGGGCACAGTGCCAACAGGTACGGGGCAGTTGCGAAGTATCCACTCGCGGGTCTCGTGGATGTTCTTGCCGGTAGACAAATCCATAAGCGTGTCGCCGCCCCACTTGCAGCTCCACACTGCCTTCTCCACCTCTTCGTCTATGCCGGATGTTGTGGCAGAGTTGCCGATGTTGGTGTTAATCTTCACGAGGAAGTTGGTGCCGATAATCATCGGTTCACTCTCGGGATGGTTGATGTTGGCCGGAATGACGGCACGCCCTGCCGCTACTTCGTCGCGTACAAACTCAGGAGTGATGTGTGTGTCGATGCCAAGCTCCGCACAGTTCATGTTCTCACGTATGGCCACATACTCCATCTCCTGAGTGACAACGCCACGCTTTGCCAATGCCATCTGTGTCTCGCCCTCTTTCCGTGAGTCAATCCACGGCTGGCGCAGCTTGGGCAGTCCCTTGCTGAGGTCTATCTCAACGTTGGGGTCGCTGTATGCGCCGCTTGTGTCGTAGATATATACAGGGGCATTGTCTTCCATCACTTTCTTGCCGTCGACCACGTTCACCGATGGCGTAAGGCGTACCTTGCGCATACCCACACGCAGTTCCGGATACAGTTTTCCCTCCATGTAAACCTTTTCAGAAGAGGGGTATGTAATCTTGATGTTGTTGTTCATAGTCGTGTATAAATGTTTTAAGTTCGTCTTTCTGTCATTAAGCACTGTGCATTAAGCGTTAAGCATGCGCCGCATTTCCTCCACCGGGTCGGCGGCGTTGAGAATGGCACCGCTTATGGCAATGCCGTCCACTCCAGTCTGCATGATAGCGGGAATGTCGTCGAAGGTTATACCACCGATAGCCACAATGGGCAGACTGACACCTTTGGCCTCCATCTGCTCTACGATGCGGCGGTAGCCTTCAAGTCCAAGCACGGGAGCCAACTTCTCCTTGGTGGTGGTGAAGCGGAACGGACCGCAACCTATATAGTCTGCGCCTTGACTCGCCAGCCGCTGGATGTCTTCAAACGTGTTGGCCGTGCCGCCGATGATAAATTCCTCACCGAGCACTTGGCGCGCCTCACTTACAGGCATATCGTTTTTGCCAAGGTGTACGCCGTCAGCCTTCAACTTTTTAGCCAGTTCCACGCGGTCGTCCAGCAGGAATACGGCCTCATGCTCACGGCATGACGCCTGTATCTGTGCCGCAGCCTCAGCCACTTCCTCGTCGGAAGCACCCTTCATACGCAGTTGAATCCATTTGCATCCGCCCTCAAGAGCCATGCGTGCGCCGTCAACATAGCCGTAGCGGTCGTTGCGGTGGGTTATGAATTGTATCTGTTTCATGCTTGTTCGTTGTCCGTAGGTATCAGTTTTTGCGGATTGAAGAAATGGTTTACCGGCCCGTGTCCCTGTCCAATGCTCACATCAGCACCTGCAGCGATAGCGGCCGACACATAGTCCTTCGCCTGACCGATGGCTTCCGGCATGGATAGTCCGCGAGCCAACAGTGCCGTTATGGCCGCCGACAGGGTACAACCCGTGCCGTGGGTGTTGCGTGTGTCCACAGTCTTGGCGGCAAAAGTGCCGACCAACAGTCCGTCTTTGCCATACAGTCTGTCCTGCTTCTGACTGCCGCTATCGGCGTGGCCACCCTTAATGAGCACATATCCGCCGCACCCTTGCGCAATAATCCTTGCCGCCTTGTCGCAGTCGGCCACATTATATATGTGTATGCCCGACAAGACTTCGGCCTCAGGCAGGTTGGGAGTTAGAAGTGTACATATCGGCATTAGTTCGTGACGGAATATTTCCACAGCATCGGGTTGCATGAGGCGTGAACCGCTCGTTGAAACCATTACGGGGTCTACCACGAGGTTGCCAATGGCATACTTGCCGAGCGTAGACGCAATGGCCTTTATCGTGTCACGGTCATTCACCATGCCTATCTTGGCTGCCGCAGGACGTATATCGTCCATCACTGCCCGTATCTGCGCAGCCACTACCTCCGGGCTTACTGCCTCTATCGCTGCAACGCCGAGAGTGTTCTGCGCCGTTATGGCCGTTATAGCCGACGCAGCATAGCACCCCAGAGCCGACATCGTCTTGATGTCGGCCTGAATGCCTGCCCCTCCGCAGCTGTCGCTGCCGGCTATGGTGAGCGCTGTTGGGTATCTCTTCATGTCTGTTATACGGTCAAGGTTATCGGTCTGCCGTTCCTTGCAGAAAGTTCAGACCGTTGCGTCAACTTGTTCTTAGGCAGTCTGCGTCAGTTTGTCGAAGCAAGCGTCCCAGTTCTTCCACACAGGTTCCATGCCTATGCGCTTCAGGTCAGCCTCCACCTGCTTGGCGGTGCGCTCGTCGCTCACGTCAAACTGTGCCAAAGCGTTGGGGTAGCAGCAGTAGCCTCCCGGGTCGGTGTGGCTCTCGGCACTCATGGTTGTCACTCCGAGTGTAGCCATATTGTTGCGCACCTCTGCCGTCTCGCGTGTAGAATACGATATGTCTACGTCGTGGTCGAAGATACGCATGGCAAACGTCACCTGTGCCAGCTCTCTGTCTGTCATCTCCACGTTGGGCTGGAAGCCGCCGTTCTCGGCCTTGCGCATACGCGGGAAATTCACGCTGTACTGCGTGCGCCAGTATGTCTTCTCAAGGTAGCGCAGATGGTAAGCCATCATGACAACCTCGGTGCGCCAGTCTTCAAGACCGATGAGCGCGCCCATGCCAATCTTGTGTACGCCGGCCATACCCATGCGGTCGTAGCCGTTGAGCCGCCATTCGTAGTTCGATTTCGGTCCTCTTGGGTGGTAAACCTTGTAGCGAGCCTCGTTGTATGTCTCCTGGAAGCATATCACTCCGTTGAGACCGTGGTGGCGCAGTTCTGCGTAGTCTTCCGTGGCCAGCGGCATCACCTCTATCTGGAGGTTGTTGAAGTATGGCTTGGCCAAATCGAGCGCACGGGCTATGTAGTCAACTCCAGCCTTGGCCGGGTTCTCGCCAGTGAGGATGAGCAGGTTGTCGAACGGCGCAAGCTTCTTTATGGCCTCATACTCGCGCACAATCTCCTCTTCGGTGAGTATGGTGCGCGCCATCTTGTTCTGCACGTGGAAACCACAGTATACGCACGAGTTGGCGCACGAGTTTGTTATGTATATTGGGATGAACATGTTGATGGTTTTTCCAAACTTCTCGCGTGTGTACATCCTGCTGAGCCGCGCCATTGGCTCCAGATACTTCTCGGCTGCCGGCGACACCATTGCCATGAAGTCGTCCACGTCGCAGTGGCTCTTGGCCAGAGCGCGACGCACATCGGCATCGGTCTTGGCCATTATCTGGGCTGTAGTCTCGTCCCAGTCTATCTTTCTTATTTCGTCTGCAAACATTTCTTTCCTTTCTTATAATATATGCCCTTGGCGAAACTGTTATCCTCCGCAAAAGGCTTTCAGTATAACGATGTCGTCACCTTCGCACAACTTGCGTGTGCTCCACTCTGTACGCGGCACCATATCGTTGTTCACCGCTACGGCAACACCCTTTTCGGGCAACTCTTGCTCTACGGCCAAATCTGCCACTGTGACAGCCGTTGTGTCGGTGAGTGTATTGTTTATCTTCACTTTCATTTGCCTGTGCACTTTGGTTAGTTCAGAAATGCTGTCAGTGGCGAACTTGCCTCGGCCTCAAGGTTGGCCGACTGTGAGGGCAGTCCGGCCTCGTAAGCCTCGCGCCCTGCTTCTACAGCCTTACGGAATGCCTTGGCCATAGCCACAGGGTCGCCGGCCACGGATATGGCCGTGTTGACGAGCACCGCCGATGCTCCCATCTCCATTGCCGCTGCGGCGTCGCCGGGCGAGCCTATTCCGGCGTCAACCACTACTGGCACTGATGCCTCGTCTATTATTATACTAAGGAAGTCGCGTGTGCGCAGTCCCATGTTTGTTCCTATGGGGGCGGCCAGCGGCATCACCGTTGCTGCTCCAGCCTCGGCCAGTCGTTTGCACAACACAGGGTCAGCCTGACAATAGGGCAGCACCGTAAAACCTTCTTTCACCAACGCCTCGGTAGCCTTGAGGGTCTCTATCGGATCGGGCAACAGATAGCGTGGGTCGGGATGTATCTCCAACTTGAGCCAACTTGTACCAAAAGCTTCGCGAGCCATCTTGGCGGCAAAGACTGCCTCCTCTGCGTTGCGCGTGCCGGAAGTGTTGGGCAACAGCTGTATGCCCGGCTTTGCTATGTGGGCGAGCATGTCATCGTCCTTGTCACCAAGGCTGATGCGCTTCATGGCCATGGTGACCATTTGTGTGCCCGAAGCCGCTATAGCCTCAGCCATTACTGTGTTTGAACTGAACTTGCCCGTGCCGAGAAACAGCCGGGACTCAAATTCCTTGCCTGCAATAATCAGTTTTTCCATACGTTCTGATGGTTTTGATCGTTTGTTTATGTTTATGAAATGCAGGGGTCTTTTCCATGCTTACCATAGTTCAAAACTGACCTATGGCAGCGTGTGCTACGGAAATAAAACGAGTAATCCCTACGCCGGCATTATCCGAATCAGGTGTTACGGGTATAATCTCAGCCCGGACAAACGTCCGGGCACCCCCACGGCCTTGCGGCCTTATATATTAATGTCAGATGCAAATTTACGGCAAAAGGCCTTGCGTCCAAAAGCATAGCCCCCTCTTTTCCCCAACTTTTGTTTTATTTAACGCTGACTGTTACACCGTTTTATCGATTTAACAGAACATTTACCTGTTCTGTCAAAATCCTGGGTCAGCAGATTTTCTCGGTTGGCAAAACTAATCAATTATGAATAAAGTTCTTTTCTCTTGCTCTTGTGGAAGCCTGTAGTAGGTGCTGCGTCCACGTTATGCCCCTCAAAGAAAGCCCAACAAAAATATTTGGAATAGTGCAATCTGGTTTCCGAGTAGACCAGTAAGTTGTCAGGTCTCTATGAGAAAGTTTTTTCCGTCAAATTGTACTTTTCGGGAAACATGGAACCGAGCAGCTTAACCTTAGTCTCTACAGATTTGAAAATCCTAAACTTGAGAACAATATTTTTGGAAAATGACAAAGGTGTCGTGCACAATGCAGCCTTAGTAGGCGCGTGCGTCCACGCTGCGCCCGTACAGATAGCATGGATTGCATAAAATCGAGTAGGAGGTAAACACTAATCATAGGTGTTTATCTCCTACTTTCGTGTTTACCTCCTACTCGATTTGAACATTACTTACTTGTCTTTCTTTACAGTAGACTTGTAGCGTTTGTTGAGACCATTGATTACATCCTTGGTGATGTCATGCTTGGTGTCAGCATAAAGGATGTTGTCGCCAGCCTTAGAAATGATGAGATCATACTTCTTGGTCTTGTTGTAGTCCTTGAGAAAGTTGCGCAGAGAGTCGCGCAGGGCGGCGTTGTACTTGGCCGTCTCGGCGTCAAGCTCCGAGCCGAGGCGGTTTTGCAGCTCCTGCAAGTCTTGCTCCTGGCGCTGGATGGCGGCCTGCACGCTTGCGGCCTGCTCGCGACTTGCAAAGCCGTTGTTCTGCACCTTCTGCTGAAAGTTGGCTGCAGCAGCCTGCAACTGCTTGCCTTTTTGGGTCAGTGTGTTGCGCGCATTGTTGCTCTTTTTCTGAAGTATAAGCGAATAATCCTTGCAGAACTTATACTGCGACATGAGCGAATCGACCTCCACATAGGCAATCTTCATGCCTGTTGTAGCTGTGGCATTCTTGTCGGCTGAAGGCTGTTCGTCCATCTTGGGACTTGAATTGTTGCACGACACAAGCGTGCAAACTGACAATGCCGCAATGCTTACGGCAGTGACAATGGTGTTTCTTTTCATCGTGTATGTTGTTGTTTTATGATTTCTTTCTGTCTTGTTCATTTCTTTCTGATTCGGCTATGGCAAAGCCGGCGTTGCGCTGCGCATCACGGTCTTGCTCCAGTACGCAACCGATGCCTTTGCGCTTCATGGCTTTACTGTCGTGTATGTGCTGAGAAGTGAAACGTCCGTCTTTGAGGACAATCAGTTTGACACAAAGAAATGCCATGGATATTGCAATAATTAACGCGCTCAGAAGAAATATCTCAACCATATACTGTAACTTTGCGGTTACAAAGGTAGTGGAAATTAATTAATTGGACCTTAAAAAATGACTGAAATATGAATAAAAGTAACTTAAAACCAGCGAGTGTTTTCGCACAGTTTGCAGAGATAAACAAGATACCGCGCCCATCGAAGCACGAGCAGAGAATGATAGAATACCTCGCCAACTGGGGCAAGGAGCACAATCTGGAGACCAAGGTCGACGAGACAGGCAACGTGCTGATAAAGAAGGCGGCCACGCCGGGCATGGAAGACCGCAAGACGGTGATACTGCAAAGCCACATGGACATGGTGTGCGACAAGCTCGTCGATGTTGACTTCGACTTCTACAACGACCCCATACGCACCCACATCGATGGAGAATGGCTCACCGCCGAGGGCACCACACTGGGCGCCGACGACGGCATCGGAGTGGCCATGGAGCTGGCCATGCTTGAGGCCGACGACATTGAGCACGGCCCGATAGAGTGCGTGTTCACCGTCGACGAGGAGACGCAGCTCACGGGAGCCAACGGCATGAAGGCCGGATTCATGGGCGGCGACATGCTCATAAACCTCGACAGCGAGGACGAAGGGCAGATATTCGTGTCGTGCGCCGGAGGCAAGACCACCACAGCCACATTCACTTTTTCGAGGGAAGACGCGCCCCAGGGCTACTTCTTCCTGCGTGGGTCGATAAAGGGACTCAAGGGCGGCCACTCGGGCGACGACATCGAGAAGAAGCGCGCCAACGCCATAAAGATACTCGGACGCTTCCTCTATAAGGAGATGAACAAGTGCGGCGATCTGCGCCTCGTGGAGTTCAACTCGGGCAAGATGCACAACGCCATACCACGCGACGGCGTGTTTGTGGTGGCCGTGCCCAACGAGGAGAAGGAGAGCGTGAAGGCCGACTGGAACGTGTTTGCAAGCGAGGTGGAGGACGAGTTCCACGTGACCGACACCGAGATGGTGTTTGCCATGGAGAGCGCCGACGCGGCCAAGGTCATCGAGAAGGGCGTGGCGCAAAACTTCATCCGCGCCATACAGGCCGTTGACAACGGCATCTACGCCATGTGCCAGGACGAAGACTTGGCTTGGCTCGTTGAGACGTCGAGCAACATTGCCAGCATCGTGACCGCCGACGACACCATAACGGTGGTGGCCTCGCAGCGCAGCAACGTCATGAGCAACCTTGAGAACGAGTGCAACACGGTGAAGGCGGCGTTTGAGCTTGCCGGAGCAACGATACACCAGAACGACGGCTACCCGGCATGGAAGATGAACCCCAACAGCCAGTTGACAAAGATTGTGGTGGACACCTACAAGAAGCTGTTTGGCAAGGACCCCGTGGTGAAGGGCATCCACGCCGGACTGGAGTGCGGACTGTTCTCCGAGCGTTATCCCAACATGGACATGGTGTCGTTTGGCCCAACGCTGCGCAACGTACACACTCCCGACGAGAAACTACACATACCAACGGTGGAGATGGTGTGGAACCATCTGATCGAAGTGCTGAAGAACACTCCCAAGAAGTGATGACATCCATAAAACACATTATCATATGCGCGGCCATCGCGCTGCCGTTCGCCTCGTGCGGACGGCAGCACAGTGCCGAGCAGACCGTGAAGGGCTTCATGGAGGCCAACCTGAAGAGTCCGGCCTCGCTCGACCAGCTGCACTTCGAGGGCATGGACTCCACGCGCCACATCACCGACTCGGCAGTGAATGCGCTGCGCCAGTCGGCCAAGACCATGGCCAAGCAATACAAGGCCAACATCAGCTACGACACCGACAAGGCCAGCACAAGCACCGTGTTCATAAGGGCCACCTACAAGAACAACGGCAAGCAATATGCCGACACTTACTACCTCGACAGCGAACTGAGCGCCGTGGTGGCGTTCATGAGCAGAGAGGACTAAGCCCACTCTTCCTGTGGAGGAAAGACTTCCCCACCCCACACACCCGGCAAGCGTCGGGCTTTTTTGTTGGATGCGGCGCGGCGACAATGCGCGTCCACACACAAGGCGGCTCCATGCAATCGCAGCCGCAACCGCTATTTTCACGACAACACATTTCTACTAACAACAAACGAAAACTATGAAGAGGAAAAACGCAAAAGCGACACTGCTCGCAGCGGCACTGGCCATAAGCCAACTGGCCACGGCACAGGTAAGCACACCCGTAATGGGATGGAGTTCATGGAACACTTACCACGTGAACATCAGCGACTCGCTAATTTGCTCGCAGGCCGACGCAATGGTTAGGCTCGGCCTCGACAAACTTGGCTACAACCACATAAACATCGACGACGGCTTCTTCGGGTGGCGCGACTCCACAGGGCTGATGCACCCCCACCCACAACGCTTCCCAAGGGGAATGAAGTGCGTGGCCGACCACATACACGGTCTCGGTCTGAAGGCCGGCATATACTCCGATGCCGGAGCCAACACCTGCGGCTCCAAGTACGACAACGACGAGAACGGCTTCGGCGCAGGACTGTATGGTCACGAGGAGCAGGACGCGCGACTGTACTTCAAGGAGTGGGGCTACGACTTCATAAAGATTGACTACTGTGGAGCCGGCACATGGCTCGACCTTGAGGAGCAGAAGCGCTATGCCACCATATGCAGTGCCATAAAGCGTGAGGCTGGCCGCCCCGTGTCGATAAACATCTGCCGCTGGGCGTTTCCCGGAACGTGGGCCAAGAGCATGGCCACGTCGTGGCGCATAAGCAGCGACATCAGGCCAAGGTGGAGTTCGATAAAGAACATCATCGCTAAGAACATGTATCTCTCGGCCTATGCCGCCGACGGCCACTACAACGACATGGACATGCTGGAGATGGGGCGCGGACTGAAGCCCAACGAGGAGGAGACCCACATGGCCATGTGGTGCATGATGAGTTCGCCGCTGCTCATTGGCTGCGACCTCAACTCGCTAAAGGGCAACTCGCTCGCGCTGATAAAGAACGAGGAGCTGATAGCCGTCAACCAAGACCGCCTGGGACTCCAGGCCCGCGTGGCCATTCGCCAGGGCGAGGGCTATGTGTTGGTGAAGGACATTGAGGAGCGCCACGGACTTGTGCGCGCCGTGGCTCTCTACAATCCGTCTGACTCTGCCATAACGTTCAGCGTGCCCATGGCCGAGCTTGAGCTTGGAGGCAAGGTCAAGGCGAGAGACCTCATCAAGCACGAAGACATCAAGGTGGCGCGACAGGGGGCGCTCGTGGCCGAGGTGCCTGCCCACGCCACAAAGGCCCTGCGGCTGACGGCCACCAAGCGCACCGAACCCACACGCTATGAGGCTGAATGGGCATATCTCGGCCGCTTCGACGACCTCGGCAAGCGCAAGAAGCCAGCACAATACGTGGAGATGGCCGGCGCAAGCGGCGGCATGGGCATAGCCAACATTGGCGGCAGCGACGACAACGACGCCACATGGAGCGACGTGTGGAGCGACAATGGGGGCGAATACGCTCTGACCATTGTGTATGCGCAATCGCCAAGGCTCAACATGATGATTGACGTAAACGGCAGCCGAGCCGGACAACACTACACTGGCACCGAGGCGGCAAGCGACACGGCGGAACTGAAAAGCGCGACGTTCAACGTAAAACTGCGCAAGGGCTACAACAAGGTGCGGATATACAGCCGGCTAACGCTCGTGCCCAACATCGACTGCCTGCTGCTGAAGCGGCTTTAGAAAGTATGGTACAGGCATGGCGGTTTGGCGCAACCGCCATGCCACACGCCAACAAACAACAAATCACTCGACAATGGCAAAGGACAAGATAGCATATGTGTGCGACAACTGCGGGCAGGAGTCGCCCAAATGGATAGGCAAATGCCCCAGCTGCGGGCAGTGGAACACGTTCAAGGAGATACGCGTGCAGGGCGACACCGCCACGCAAGCCGCCAAGTCGGCGGCCATAAGCGTGCGCTCGGCCATAGCCGACAAGAACAAGCCCATGCCGCTGCGCGACATAAGCGCCACCGACGAGGCACGCATCGACATGCACGACGGCGAACTGAACCGCGTGCTCGGCGGCGGACTCGTGCCTGGCTCCATCATTCTCATAGGCGGCGAACCGGGCATCGGCAAGAGCACGCTCACGCTACAGACCATACTGCGCATGCCCGAAAAGCGTATACTATACGTCAGCGGCGAGGAAAGCGCACACCAGCTGAAGATGCGCGCCAACCGCATAAGCCACCCCGACAACGAGTCGTGCCTGATTCTGTGCGAGACGTCGCTTGAGCACATCTTCGCCCACATCAAGGACACGCAGCCCGACATCGTGATAATCGACTCGATACAGACCATTTCCACCGAGGAGGTTGACTCCAGTCCAGGAAGCATAGTGCAGGTTAGGGAGTGCGCCAGCGCGCTGCTGCGCTTCGCCAAGACGAGCGGCATACCCGTGGTGCTCATCGGCCACATCAACAAGGAAGGCACACTGGCCGGACCAAAGATTCTAGAGCACATCGTCGACACGGTCATACAGTTTGAGGGCGACCAGCACTACATGTACCGCATACTGCGCAGCATAAAGAACCGCTTCGGAAGCACCTCGGAGCTGGGCATATACGAGATGCAGCAGACCGGACTGCGACAGGTGGACAACCCCTCGGAACTGCTCCTCACGCAAGACCACGAAGGGCTGAGCGGCGTGGCCATCAGCTCGGCGATAGAGGGCGTGAGGCCGTTTCTCGTTGAGACGCAGGCCCTGGTGTCGAGCGCGGCCTACGGCACTCCGCAGCGCAGTGCCACGGGTTTCGACCAGCGACGGCTCAACATGCTTCTCGCCGTGCTTGAGAAGCGTGTTGGCTTCAAGCTCATGCAGAAGGACGTTTTCGTGAACATGGCCGGCGGCCTGCGCGTCACCGACCTTGCCATGGACCTCAGCGTGATAGCCGCCGTGCTGTCGAGCAACGTTGACACGCCCATCGAACCAGGCTGGTGCATGGCTGGCGAGGTTGGCCTGAGCGGCGAGGTGCGCCCCGTGAACCGCATTGAGCAGCGCGTGGCTGAGGCCGAGAAGCTTGGCTTCACCCACATGGTGATACCCAAGCACAATCTGCAAAGCCTCAACAGCTCGAAGCTGAACATCGAGCTTGTGCCGGTGCGCAAGGTGGAGGAAGCCCTAAGGGCATTGTTCGGATAAGTCCCTGTGGAACATCGCTGCCACACCACCAATACTAATCGGGTAGGAGGTAAATGCTAATCATAAAAGGCAATTGCCTCCTACTTTCACATCTACCGACCTCCCACACCACCGTACGTGCCGTTCGGCATACGGCGGTTTCGTGCTTTCTCATCTCACGATGTGTGGCAAGTTGTTTTCAGCCATCCCTTTGAGTACCGTCACTTCTATCCTATTGTCGGAATTCCGTCCTATCGTCTTGGATAGAGATGCAGGGATATGATAGACTGAAATGTGCTGCGTAGTTCCATTTTATGTATCTTGTATTACCTTATTATTAATATGCAGTTTTCTGCAATTCGGCGACGAAAATACAAAGTTTCCTTCTAGGAAAGAAATGCGCACTCATTTCCTTCATAGAAGGAAACTTGGCGGTTCTTTATCCAAATCTTATCACTTCTACTTCCTGTGTAGTCGAAGAATATATGTTATTTAGGATACCATGAAACTAAGAGGTCAGTGATTTTTCTCGATTGGCGGAGTTAGACAATTATGAATGAGGAGTTCCTTTGCAGAATGGAATTGACCATGCTGCGTGCCATCCTTCCTGAAATGCGCTACTTGAAGAACCTGTTCAAATCTTTGACGGCTTTATCAAACTGCTTGACAGGAAAAGCGTAGTTCTTCACTGGATTCATCTTGGCATCATAGACATCAAGTCCGCCAGCTGCGGCCTTCTCCAGAATGGAGTCGCCCTGAATGATGAAAGCGTAGTTGAGATTGCTGCCCACCACAAGCCAAGGACGAGGCGACTGGTCGGTCATTATCTTACCCATTGAATAGTCGGAAAGCTGGTTCTTCACGCCCAAATGCTCCTTCATCAGCGTTGGCACCACATCATAGTGGGTGGTGCGGTGAACGTATTTATGCGGCTGCTGACCGGGAATGTGCCATATCATCGGCACTCCTATCTGATGAACAGAGAAATTGCTGTTGTGTCCCCAGTAGTTGCGATGGTTCTCGTTGAACTCCTGTCCATGATCGCCTGAGATTATGACAATGGTGTTGTCCATCATCCCTTGTTTCTTCAGAGTGTCGAATATCCGGCCAAGAAGTATGTCGTCCTGATAGCAGGTGTTGCGATACAGATTCCAGAACGGTGTCGGGTCTATGTCGTTGCTTAGTTTGGTATAGTCTGCGTACCTCCATGCCGGCTGGAAACGCGTGTTCTTTTCCGCAGGTATTTCAAAACTGTGCGGCATGTCGAAGAAGAGAAACGAGAAGAACGGTTTCTTCCCTCTCTTATATTTGTCGGTATCGGCAATGAACTCCTCGGCAATGTGGGTGTCACGCTCCAGTACCGTCTTACCTTCTGTCTCAGTATGTATATTCGGTACTCCACCGAAAATGACTCTGCCGAATGGCGGATCTGCCCAAGAAGCTGCGGGATAAGTCTGGATGTCATATCCCAACTCTTGCATACGTTGAAGCAGAACCGGACGCACATGAGCAGGCTCGAAACTTTCCCAATAGTAGGCTGCCAAACCGAAAAAGAGGCTAAACACAGCTGTTCTGGTGCCGTTGCTGCCACTCATGTGGTTGGTAAACCACTGGTTCTCATTGGCAAACCGATAAGTGTTGGGCATACATTCCTCGGTAAGGGCACGGCGATTCCATGAGTCGAGCAGTATCACAACGATATTCGGCAACGTGTCCGGCTTTACCGATTCCAGAGGATGTATGGGATAAAGCACGTCCCCACCCTGCCGACCATCCAGTCCGCTCACAGTTCGTGGTTGCTTGCAGCCCCAGTCGAGCAGCAGTCCGCTAGCTGTAGTTGGGAAATAGTAAGGCAAGAGCGTGGCACTCTTCATCACCGACTGGTGCTGATAGAAGGCCGCATAGATATGCCAGAGATGCGCATAGAGCGTACAGCCAACGAACACGCCGGCCACCGCCCATGCGTAAGCCTTCTGCCTCTTCTGCCAAAGGCGGTAGGACAGAAACCACACGCCGCCTACAACAGCAGCCACGACGAGGAACAGTCCGGCTTCCTTAAGATATAGAAGAGTGTCAAAGGTGAAAATCTGACCTGCACTCTCGCCAAACACCATGCTAAGAACAAATCCGTTGATGTGGAAATGATAGATGGCATAGACCTGCGAGTTGAGGTAATTGAGTATGCAAAGCAGGATGACTCCCACAATCTGCACTACCACCGCCGTCTTGGGCAAGCGGAATGCCAAGACAACAGTGGCCAGAAGATATGGAACCAAGGCAAACTGTGACGCATGACTTATGCAAGAGGTGATGAAAAAGAGCCATCCCTCAAAGTCCATGAAGTCAAGCATACTGCTACCGATTATGTAGCTGCCGAATTGTACTGCTATCAATAATGTGGAAAAGGCATAAAACAAGCAGCCTTGCTTTAAGCCTTTAATCAGTTGTTGCCTATAGTTCATTTGTTTCCCTTTATGGCGGTTCTATAAAAATACCACCTTTAGTGATTTAAGTTTTGTCTTCTTGCGGTCTCTTTTCGGTCTGATTGTTGTGCGGTCAGTCGGTGAAATAAGCCACGACTACTGCTACAAACATGAGCACTGCCAGGACAGACAGTGCCACGAGCGACAACCGCTTCATCTGTTTTCTCCTTTTAATCGCCCGAAGCTGTTTTCGTTTGAAATCACTTGCATCCATTTCTCTCCTCCTTCTCTGATGTGTAATGGGGGGGGTATTCATTTTCCTTTCCATTTGTATTATGTTTTTGTTATCGTTTATTTATCATGTTGGTATAGACTGTCCCTCTCCAGCCGTTATCGCTGAAGAGGGTCAGTGTCTGTTTTACGAGCTACCGTAAAAGCATTTTCCTTTCGTCTTAATATTGTCTTGACAGATTGTTAATGCCATTTTATTTCAACCGTATCAGCTTCACACTTGAGTTGAGTCCGCTCTTAACAGGCGACCAGTCGGAGAAGTCAGACTTCTTGTAGCTGATGTTGGCAAAGTTTATCTCCTTGAACTTGCGCCACTTCACGCCCTGTCGGTCGAGCGAAGCAATGCGGTTGGCCGGCAGGTTGGTCACTTCTATGCGAACGATGTTCTTGCCCGGTTTGAACGCTTTGCCGCAGTCGAGCACGTAAGGCACCGACCAAGCGCAACCAATCAGTTTGCCGTTGACATACACGCGGGCACTTTCCCTCACGTCGCCAAGGTCAATGCGCCATTCAGCTGCCGCCTCGGCCTTGGTAAGGTTTACCGTTGTGGTGTATGCACCCGTTCCCATCGTCACCTTAACAGAGTCGTCGGCAAGCGTCTCCCACGTCTGCAAAGAGTCAAGATTGAATGTTGCACTAACATTCGGAGCACTCTCCACAAAGTTGAGAGTCCACTTTCCGTTAAGATTCTTCTCCACTCCCGTAGACTGTTTGCGCGCAACGCCATCGTCGGCAAGCTCGCTGTTGTAGGTCTGAAGTATCATCGACTCACCGCTTCTCAAGGCTACATTCAAGCCCTCGGCATTGAGGTCGGCCTTATAGATTTCGCCATTCAGAGGGTTGAACCATCGTGCGTCCTTAGCCTCAACGGCAAGGGGCAAGCGCTGGTCAATATCGTTGGGCGACAGATTGGCTATAAAATAGTGGTAGCCGGTGTCGTTCTTGCGTCGCAACACTCGCAAACCGTGACCGATACGCATGGCTTCCGGCTTCGCTGCTTTGTTGAGTTCATCGGTGTTTGCACCATAGATAACTTTTGCACCCTGGGCTTTCAGAGCCTCAACGTGCGCCTTTGCGGCATCGGTCATCAGTCCGCTGCCCGGTATGACGAGAGCACTATAGCGCGTGCCGCCAGCCGTCTGCAACTTGCCGTTGGTGAATGTGGTGCCGAGCAGATATTTCTCGCTGATATAGTCGCAGTCGAAACCGGCTTGGTCTATGGCCATCACCTCTTTGATAAACTCCGGAGCCTTTTTCTTCATAGAGTGTATGTCAAACTGCATGAGCAGCGACTTTTCGCCCTTGCCATAGCGTTGGCGCCACATATCCCTCACGGGCAGGAACACGAGGAAGTCGTTGTCGGGCTGCCCCATCTGCAAGAAGCTCTGGCAACGCTCAATGTATTTGGTGAAATAAGGTGCGTCACGCCAGATGCTGTTTGTTGGGCTCATGTCTATTGAGGCGTAGAACTTCCATCCCGGCCACTGGTCGTTCTTGGGCGAATAGGCCGTGCCGTGGAAGTAAACATTGTTCACGCCACACGAGAACATAAGGTCGAGGTCGGGCTTGCATTGCGAGAACGAGGTGCGGAAGTGCTCCGTGAGCCAGGTGAACGTCTCGCTGCTGGCCAGAGTGTGGCCGTTGATGTGGGCTGCCGACGAGGCGTACTTGAGCATGGACACGTCAGAATCGTTCTTGCGAGTGTAGCCTGTGTCGCGGCGCAAGCCCTTTATTCCGAATTCGGAGAGGCCGAAGCCCTCTATCTCGGGTATGTCAACAGCCGAATATACGTCTATAAGGTTGGCTGGTGAACCGTGAGCCTGATTGCGCGTCTTCACGCCGTGACTGTGCGCCCACGCTGTCCACTGCTCGGTGAAGTTCTCCAGCAGCATCTCGCCCAGCGTTTCGCGGTAGTCGCTCAACACCTTGTTGCCGTCGTCAACGTCGCCGAGCAGTTCGGGCAGATGCTCTTCGAGCTTGTAGCCACGCCGTTTGGCAAATTCCTCAAGCAGTGTAGGGGTCCAGTTGGCTCCATACACCTCATAAGAGTCGTTGAAGAATGTGTGGGGATAGGCCACGCCGCTACTCTTGAATGCCTCGTCGAAATGGGCGAGATAACGCCCCACGGCATTGCGGTCGAAGTGGTCGAGCACATAGCCCTCGCCTCCGGGAGCTGCTCTCTTCACCTTTTGGCGTGTGCGCGAGCAGTAGATGGCCATCAGTCGGAAGCTCTGTTTCTTAGGGGCTTTCTTCCACGTGACTTTTCCCGTTGCATCGGTCATTGCCGTAAGGTCGGTCACTGTGCCGTCGTCGGCATAGGCCATCACGCGGCTAAGTGTGGCGAAAGGTTTTTCCTTCGCATCCTTTACACTCACGTCAACACCATTGCGCAGTTCCTTACCCGTGGTCTTGACATCGGTAAGCACGAGCTTTGCCGCAGCGTCACTGACCGAAACGTCAGGGCCACCAAAAGGCCATCCCGTGCCGCAGTTCATGTCAACGAGTATGCTGTCGCTCACTCCCTCGCCTTCAACGAACTTAAGGGCGTTCATCCACGGTGTGGAAAGGAAACTAAGTTCGTTCTTCTCGTTGTTCTGTACACCGTATATGGGGGTTATCTCCACTGCGCCAATACCAACTTTGGAGTATTCCCCGAGATTCCATCTCAAGTCGCCCTCGTTGACTGCCGAACCGAGCCACCACCATCGGGTGCCCGCCTTTGCCTCTGGAGCCGGTGTTGGCCAGCTCTGCGCAGCCGCCTCTCCAGCAGCCATCATGGCCATGAGCATGGCCAATGCTATATGTTTTCTGTTCATTGTTATACCTTAATATATATGTTCACAGCAATCGTCGACTATCAATTGCCGTCGGGCTTAACCAAATTGGCATTCTTTGCCGGTGCCCATTTGAACGTGCGCCAGTCGTCTGGCTTGTTTGGGTCGAAGTCTTTGAAGTCCGGACGCAGGTTTTTCACCACAGGCAGATTCAGTTTCTTCATGCCCATCACCACCATCTTTGCCACCTCGTATGCTCCATAGGGGTTGAAGTGGGTGTTGTCGGCCAGCTCCCTTGTCTGTCCGGGGAACGTGTTGGCGGCATAGTGTACCAACGCACGCTTACTATCTTCGTAGCCAAGGGCTTGGAAAAATTCGCGTGTCATTTGGTGCAAGTCTATAACAGGCACGTTCTCTCTTGCAGCAACGGCCTCCATAGCAGCAGGGAAGTCGCCGTGGGTCTCCACAATCGTCTTCTTGCTGTCGTCAAAGCGGCGGCGTTGTGTGGGCGTGCAGAATATTATCGTAGCCCCTTTTGAGCGCACCTCATCAACAAACTTCTTAAGGTTTACCGAGAAGTGATACCATGCACCCTTGCCAACACCCTTCTCTTTTTGGTCGTTGTGGCCGAACTCGCAGAACACGTAGTCGCCCTCTTTCAGCGTAGACATAATCTTGTCCAGACGGTTCTGCGCCAAGAACGAGCCTGCGGTGAGTCCACTTTCGGCATGGTTGGCTATGGCCACGTTGCCGTCAAACCACCGGGGAATCATCTGTCCCCAGCTTGCCCAAGGCTCATTGTTCTGGTCGGTCACGGTAGAGTTGCCGCACAGATATATCGTGGGACACTTGTCGTCGCGCTCTATGTGTATGCTCTTCACCTCGGGAGCCGTTCCGTTGAATTCCAGAGTGAGCTTGTCGTCCCAGTTGAGATAGTCCTTCTCGCGATCCTTTATGCGCACACGGGTCTTGTCATCAATCTTAGGCGAACGCTTGCTCACCACAAACTCGTATGTGGCCGTCTTGCCTTTCTTCGTATCCACGTTTTCCACCATCAGTCGGCGACTCTCAGCCCTGACGGTAGTGTTGGCGGCTTTCTTTCCGCCGAGCGTCACCTTCACCTTGTAGTTGCCGTCCGGCACTTTTACTGAGAAGTAGAACGGTTCGGTACTCTTCTTCGTTGGTGCTGGCAAAACATCGTAGCCATACCCGGTCTCGTCGGTGTACTTTGGTTGTTGCTTTGTCATGTCAAAGTCAAACGTCTGCGCCCACGTCATCAGGGGCAGCATTGCGGCCACTGCCAGCAAACTGTTTTTTTTCATTGCTTTAGTGTTTTTATTTAGTTTAAAGGTAGTTGCGTATGCTACTTTTGTAATTTTGTTGGTCTCCGGACACTTCTTTGCGTGTCCATGACAAGAATCCATTTCCTTTGTATATCTTGCAAAGGTAGACTTTTTCTTTTTTATACACAAACTTATAGCAATTATATACAGAATAGTTTAGTTATAAATATTGTAAAAGATAAATGCGTGGACAAGATTTGTCCATATAAGGAACAGCGTTTGGAATAGCCTCGAAGAGGCCAGAATGGTAATGGCATCCCGCGCATTTAACTCCAAGAACCTATTTTTGCCAAAGATTGATATGATTTTTGCCGAAAATGTATGCAATCTTTGGCAAAGATTGGTACAATCTTTTTGAACGATTGTTTTCATGGTGTATGCGAAGCTACTTTTAGTAATGTTCAAAGAATAAGTTCCTCAAGTTTGTCCTGTATTTTTAGGCGGTTTTGCCGGCTTCTTTGAAGGAGCATAGCGGGCTATGTGACTGAAAAGAAGTCGCAAAAACGACAAAAAGACAGGGCATCAAAGACTATAGAATGTACATCTGCAAACTTGTGGAAGTTATTCTTTGAAAATTACTTACGCCATGTCTTTCGGGGAAAGTTCACTGATTGCGGGTCAAAAGAAGTCAGACTGCGTTGCCGTGTCGCTCGTTTTTCTTATTTTTGTATGCAGAAAACGAAATCAGAATGACAATGGACGATAAACAGCGCATTGAGCAGCTTCGGCGCGAATTGCACGAACACAACTATAAGTACTATGTGCTCAACCAGCCAACCATCAGCGACATGGAGTTCGACACGATGATGCACGAACTGCAAAGTCTGGAGGCGGCACACCCGGAATTGGCCGATCCGAACTCTCCCACGCAACGTGTGGGCAGCGACTTAGGCGGCGAGTTTCAGCAAGTGACCCACAAATATCCCATGCTTTCGCTTGCCAACACTTACAACGAGCAGGACGTGGCCGACTGGTACGACAGCGTGAAGCGCGGACTGAAGGGAGAGGAGTTTGAAGTGTGCTGCGAACTGAAGTACGACGGACTCTCAATCAGTCTGACTTATGTGGACGGAAAGTTGACAAGGGGCGTCACCCGTGGTGACGGTGTGCATGGCGACGACGTTACGGCCAATGTGCGCACCATACGCAGCATACCTCTGGTGCTTCCTGGCACGGGGTATCCCAACGAGTTCGAGATTCGCGGCGAGATACTAATGCCGTGGAAGGTGTTTGAGCGACTCAACGCCGAGCGCGAAGCAGCTGAAGAACCCTTGTTCGCCAATCCTCGCAACGCGGCCAGTGGCACCTTGAAGAGCAAAAGCTCGGCTTTGGTGGCTGAACGTGGTCTCGACGCTTACCTATATTATCTGTTGGGCGACGAATTGCCCTGCACCGGTCACTACGAAAACCTTGAAACGGCGCGACAGTGGGGCTTCAAGATAAGCGAAGGCATGGCAAAGGCAAAGTCACTTCAAGACATCTATGACTATATCTCCCATTGGGACACGGAGCGGAAGAACCTTCCCGTGGCTACTGACGGCATAGTGCTGAAGGTAAACAGTCTGCGACAGCAACGGGCTTTGGGCTATACGGCCAAGAGTCCGCGCTGGGCCATTGCGTATAAGTTCAAAGCAGAGCGTGAACGCACTCGTTTGGAGAAAGTTACCTTTCAGGTGGGACGCACCGGAGCTGTTACTCCTGTGGCAAACATGGAACCCGTGCAACTGGCTGGAACTGTAGTGAAGCGTGCGACACTCAACAACGAGGATTTCATACGCAGTTTCGACCTCCACGAAGGCGACTACGTTTATGTGGAAAAGGGAGGCGAAATCATCCCGAAGATAGTTGGCGTGGACGTAAGCGGTCGTTTGCCAGACGCAAAGCCCGTACAGTTCATCACCCTTTGCCCGGAGTGCGGATCCGAGCTGGTGCGCTACGAGGGTGAAGCCGCCCACTACTGTCCCAACGACACAGGGTGTCCGCCGCAGATAAAGGGCAGAATAGAACATTTCATATCGCGCAAGGCCATGAACATAGACAGTATCGGCCCGGAAACCGTTGACGAATATTACCGCAGGGGACTGATACGCAACGCCGCCGACCTGTATGACATAACCGTTCAGCAAATCAACGGCGACGGAAGCCGCGAACGCTCGGCGCGAAAGATTGTGCAGGGCATTGCCGACTCGCGCAACGTTCCGTTTGAACGTGTAGTGTTTGCTCTCGGCATACGTTTCGTAGGCGAAACTTCGGCAAAGCTTCTTGCGAGACATTTCAAGTCGATGGACGCTTTGGCCAATGCCAACTTGCATGACTTGATGGAGGTTGACGGAGTTGGAGAGGTTATTGCCAAAAGTGTTATCACCTATTTCCACAACCCGACAAACGCGGAAACGGTGGCAAGGTTGCGCAGTTACGGTCTGCAGATGCAACTGTCGGAGGAGCAGATGCAGGAGGCAGGCGACAAACTCAAAGGAAAATCAATAGTCATAAGCGGTGTTTTCCAGAAGCACAGCCGCGACGAATACAAAGAAATGATAGAACGCAACGGCGGCAAAAACGTGGGAAGCATCAGTTCAAAGACCTCGTTCATACTCGCCGGCGACAACATGGGACCTGCCAAGTTGCAGAAAGCGGAGAAGTTGGGCGTGCAGATAATCGATGAAAACACGTTCCTTGCAATGCTTGAGTAAGGTCTTTGCAAGTCGGAGATACACTGGAATATAGCATAAAGCACAAACAGAACGCGACATAGACACAAACAGGAAATAGTTATGAACATTGTAGTAACAGACGAGATTGATCACGTTTGCCCAGACTTTGTCGGTGCGGCAGTAGAGGCGAACGTAAGAAACACGGAGTACTGCGAACCGTTGTGGAATGAAATAAACGCTCTTGGCGAGGAGTATCGCCGCACGCTGAGCACCGAAACACTGAAACTGCTGCCAGGCATAGCGGCCACACGCACAGTGTATAAACGCTGCGGAAAGGACCCCAGCCGCTACCGTCCGTCATCAGAAGCCCTAATCAGACGTATGCTTCAGGGCAAGGAGCTGTATCAGATAGATACACTCGTAGACCTGATAAACCTTGCGAGCATCAAGTTCGGCTACAGCATAGGTGGCTTTGATGCCGACAAGTTTGTTGGAGACGTCATTTCTCTCGGCGTGGGAAAGGAAGGCGAACCCTACGAAGGCATCGGACGCGGCATGATAAACATTGCCGGGTTGCCTGTCTATCGCGACGGACAAGGTGGTGTGGGCACTCCCACGAGTGACAACGAACGCACGAAGATAGGTCTCGACACCACTCGCACCTTGATAGTTATCAACGGCTACGACGGAAACTGTGACAACGTGATGGCTTGCGCCTCTTTCGTGCAGGATTTGCTGCGCAGATACGCAGACAGTGACGGAGGAACAGTGGCTCCATTCTAAGTGACGGTAAAAACAAATTAGTATGTGTTTTTTACTATCATTAAACAATCAAGCACATAAAGCCACCCCTTTCAGTGCCTTTATGCGCTTGCTCTTATAACTTTCTATGTATACTCGTAGGACTTTTCCCCACTACCCTTTCACCAATCAGTACTCTATCAGTTCCATTGCGAGCTGCCCTTTCAGCGATACGTATGTGTCAAGCATATAGCAACTGGCATCGTCGGGGATACAGATAGTGGTGTTGAAGTGGAAACCACGACTGTCGGCTTTGACAAACTCCATGCCGGTCAAGATGGATTGTGAAAGTATTTGCTTAGGAACAAACCTTGAGTACATCCGTTTGTTGATGTCTCTTGAATACAGTTTCTCGCTGCCTTTGTAGATGCTGATGTGCATTATATTGTCATAATACACATTGTCAATGGCCACGCCGTCGGCATTGTAGGTAGTGTTCACCACCTTGTAGCGTGTCGGATTGGTCACTATGTAGCAGTGGTAACGCTCTCCGGCATACATAACCACGGTGTCTTTCTTCACCACTTGCGTGGTTGTAGGCACGGCACGCTTGTTTTCGCGCTTAAAGACGAGTGCGTCGTCTGGATCATTGCTCTTGTTGAGTTTAACCACATCGTCGTTCGGGTTTTCAAACCATAATATCTGCGAGGATTGCTTCACTATCAGATACTTGCCGTTGCTGCCGATAACGAGCGTGTCTCCCATGATTTTGAACGGTGCTGACTGGCTTGTGGAGTCGGGATAGAGTATGCTGTCGCCGTCAATCTTAAAGGTAACGTCGCCTGTGTCGCTGTCTACCCATATGCCTTGCAGCGATTTCTTTGCCTCTTTGTTCTCGGTAGTGTTGGCAATGTCACCGCTTTTGCCTTTGCAAGCGGCAAACAGCGACACGGCAACTGCCAACACCATCCACAGAACCCGTCTTTTCAATGCGGTTGCTATCATTTCAAAAATGCCTCATTTGCCGATGCAGTGGTACTCAAAGCCGTATTCTTTCAGTTCGTCGGCATCGAATATGTTGCGTCCGTCTATGACTATAGGGTGCGACATGGCTTTCTTTATCACGCCCCATGTGGGCAAACGGAACTCTTTCCACTCCGTGAGCAACAGCAGAGCGTCGGCGTTGAGCGCTGCGTCGTACATATCGTTGCAGTAAGTAACCGCGCCACCTATACGGCGGCGACATTCGTCCATCGCCACGGGATCGTAGGCTCTCACTGTGCAGCCAGCTTCCAAGAGCAGACGTATCATCACCAAGGCCGTACTCTCCCTCATGTCGTCGGTTTCCGGCTTGAATGACAGTCCCCAAAGGGCAATCGTCTTGCCTTTCAGACTGTTCTGCGGATATATTTTGCAGAGTTTTTCAAAGAGAATGCCCTTTTGCTTCTCGTTGACACGCTCCACAGCCTTCAGCACTTCCATTGAATAGCCGTTGCTGTCGGCTGTCTTTATGAGGGCTTTCACGTCTTTGGGGAAGCACGAACCACCGTAACCACAACCAGCATACAGGAATTTGCGACCGATGCGCGTGTCGGAACCTATACCAGCCCTGACCATATTCACGTCGGCACCCACCTTCTCGCACAAGTTGGCTATGTCGTTCATAAACGAGATACGTGTGGCAAGCATGGAGTTGGCGGCATATTTGGTCATTTCGGCCGATGGGATGTCCATGAAAATCACGCGAAAATTGTTCAGCAAGAATGGCTTGTACAACTTGGTCAACACCTTCTTGGCCTGTTCACTCTCCACTCCAACCACTACGCGGTCGGGCGACATGAAGTCCTTTATGGCGTTTCCCTCCTTGAGAAACTCCGGATTGCTGGCCACATCAAAATTGATGTCCACGCCACGGCGGTCAAGTTCGGCTTGGATAGTACTCCTCACCTTGCGTGCAGTGCCTACGGGTACGGTGCTCTTAGTCACAACCACGAGATAGCGATTGAGGTTTTCGCCTATTGTCTTGGCCACCTGCAGCACATATTTCAGGTCGGCGCTGCCGTCTTCGTCGGGCGGCGTACCAACTGCGGAGAACACAATTTCCTGTTCATTGAGCACCTTGGCAAGGTCGGTGGTGAACTTCAGTCTTCCGGCTTTCACGTTTTTCACCACCAGTTCGTCCAGTCCTGGTTCGTAGATGGGTATCTCGCCCTTCTGTAGCCGTTCTATCTTTGCCGCGTCAACGTCAACGCAAGTCACTACGGCACCAGTATCGGCAAAGCAAGTGCCAGACACGAGTCCCACATATCCTGTTCCTACGATTGCAATGTTCATCGCTTCAAGTTCTGTTTGTTTTTGTTCTCGGAGCTATTCCCAAGCTCTCAGTTCCGCAGTGTTTAGGGTGGTTCTATAAATTAGCTTTGGCAGATTGTGAGTCTATTTTCATGGACAATGTGTCTGTGAGTGAAGGAAAGCGCAAGCTATACGACCGAATGAACAGACAGATTGGACCGAAAAGAGATCACAAGATGACAAAACATAAATCACCCAACATTAAACAAATTTACGGTGGCAATTTATAGAACCACCCTTTACATATTGTCAAATACCTCGGCCTCTTCGAGCGAGCCCCCCTTCAGGTCTTTCTCGCTCGTGAGCACGTCTTTGGAGTCAACAGGCCACTCGATGCCAAGGCTGGCATCGTCGAAACGTATGCTTGCCTCATGCTGCGGTGCATAGATATTGTCCACCTTGTATGTAAATATCGCCTCTTCGCTCATCACAACGAAACCGTGGGCAAAGCCGCGCGGAATGAAGAACTGACGTTTGTTGTCTTCGCTCAGTTCCACGCCAACGTATTTGCCGAACGTCGGACTGCTCTTGCGCAGGTCTACGGCCACGTCATACACCTTGCCCTTTATCACGCGCACCAGTTTTGCCTGAGAAAACTCACCTTTCTGATAGTGTAGTCCGCGCAAAACGCCGTAGCTTGATTTAGACTCGTTGTCCTGGACAAACTCGATTTTGCCGATTTTCTCTTCAAACTCACCCTTCTTCCATGCCTCAAAGAAGTATCCACGTGCATCGTTAAACACGCGCGGCTCTATTATATACACACCTTTGATTGCTGTCTCTTTGTATTCCATACGAAAAATAACATTATATTAATCATGCAAATGTATGAATTTTAATCCGAAAACGAGCGATTTTTACGCCCTGACTTCATCACTTTTTTGCGCCATCACATAGCGCATATTGAAAATCAGTGATTTAGGTGTTTAAATTGGGTGACTTAGGGTGACGCAAGCATAAAAACGCCTACCTTTGTGCCATGTTTG
>CAVGKZ010000041.1:0-10043 GCA_963630025.1 bacterium
GGCGATGTGAAGATGAAACGGAGTTCCTCCACTTGCTCCAGCTCTTTCTTCAACGCCTCGAAAGCATAGATGGAGAATGAAGCGGCAGCAATAGACACACGACTATGAGCAGACAACCTTGATTTAAGGTCGTCCGCCACACGTTCGTTGATGTTGTTTATCTGTTTTGGAAGCTCCATATCGTATAATGCTTTAATCGTTCGATGGAATGTTGAGAAGTTTTTCCGCTTCTATTTCTATTCGGCTTTTCTTGGTCTGTACAATCAGAGTCCGAACGTCAACATCCAATAGTTCCGCAATCTTTGTAAGCGTCTCCAGACTTGGTTGTGAAGTATTGGTACACCATTTGCTTACGGTTGCAGGGTCTTTCTTTAGCTCATCTGCAAGCCATTTTGCCGTTCTTTTATTTTCAACCAAAACCAGTTTGATGCGATTGATGTCTTTGTTTGCCATTTGTCTTAACTTTATTTGCCTACAAAAAATACAATTTTACTTTGACAATAACGAATAAATGTGGAGATAATTGCCAAAAGCATTGCGTTTTTTTCAATTTCTTTCAGGTTGCACCCGATTTTAGTACTTTAAAGGCATAACAAACTCGATTCCTCTGCCCACTGCTATAGGCTTCATCGGTCATCGAAGCCGCCTCCAATCGCAGATGAAGCCTATTGCCTTAGCCAATGAAGCCCACTTCACAAAAGGGCATGAAAAAAAGTATCTTAAGATACATCGCCAAGTAAGTTAAGTTACTTGGGCAACTATCCTAAGATACTTTGCCAACTGAGTTATGTAGCAGTGAGAACTCCATTATGCGCCGCCTACGGATGGAGGCAATGGGCTTGCCTTTCCATCGGCAGAAGTCGAGGTAAAAAACAGGTATAGGAAGTAAAATCATAGACTTCCTATACCTGTTCTTCTGTATTAAGGCGGTAATTTATAGAACCTACCTTAAAATGGCGCTTTATTTCAAGCTCTCTTGATACCAGTCGTAGAGTTTCTTCACGCCGTCTTCTATCTCCACCTTGTGGCTCCATCCCAAGCGGTGAAGCTTGTCTACAGAGATGAGCTTGCGAGGTGTGCCGTCGGGCTTGGTGGAGTCAAACTCGATTGTTCCCTCGAAACCTACTGCCTTGCGCACAAGTTCAGAGAGTTCACGGATGGTCAATTCCTTGCCTGTACCAACGTTGATGTGGCAGTTGCGTATTTCGCCCAACGATGGGATTGCTCCACCGCGACCTTCGGAGTTGTTGCGGTCAACGGCACCGTCTACCTTTGCACCGTAGAACACCGACGAATACTTCTCAATGCCGATGATGTCCTTGAAGTCCACATTGAGAAGCACGTGAACACTGGCGTCTGCCATATCTTCGCTCCACAGAAACTCGCGGAGAGGAGTTCCTGTGCCCCAAAGTACCACCTTGTTGTCATAGATACCGTAGAACTCCAGAGCTTTTAGGATGCGCTCGTGAGGGTTGTTGCCGTCCACATTTCCTTCTCCGATGATGGCGCGCAACTTGTCGGTCGGGTTGATGGGACGCTTGTTCATATCCACCTCAATCGAGTGCCAGTCACCGTCGTGGATGAGCTTGGCGAGATAAATTTTGCGCATCATGGCCGGCATCACGTGGCTGTTTTCCAAGTGGAAGTTGTCGTTAGGGCCATATAGGTTGGTAGGCATTACTGCGATGTAGTTCGTTCCATACTGCAGGTTGTAGCTCTCACACATCTTCAGTCCGGCAATTTTGGCAATGGCATACTCCTCGTTGGTGTATTCCAGCGGAGATGTCAGCAGCACATCCTCGCTCATCGGCTGTGGTGCATCCTTGGGATAGATGCAGGTGCTGCCCAGGAAGAGTAGTTTTTTCACTCCATGAGAGTAGGCGTTACTGATGACATTGCACTGCATCTTCATGTTCTGCATGATGAAGTCGGCACGATAGAGCGAGTTTGCCATGATGCCGCCCACGAAAGCAGCGGCCAAAACCACGGCGTCTGGCTTCTCTTCATCAAAAAACTTCTCCACTTGATATTGGTCGGTCAAGTCAAGCTCTTTGTGCGAACGCCCAATCAAGTTGTTGTATCCCCTCTGCTTGAGGTTGTTCCAGATGGCCGAGCCTACGAGACCGTGATGCCCAGCAATATAAATCTTAGAATCTTTGCTTAATGACATATCTGCGTTTTTTCTTGTCAAGAATTATAGAATTGAAGAATTCCTTTTCCGTTTTTTTGAAGTATAAGAATTACAAGAAAGCTAGACATTGTCAAACCAAAGCTTTCTAGTATTCTCACCAATTCATTTAACGGTATAGTTGAATTCTATAATTCTCTAATTCTTGACAATAAAAATTTACTTGACTATTCCTTTTTCGAGATATTCAGCGAGGTTGCATCTCACTTTCTGGCCGGCCTCTTCGGCAGCCACCTTGGCCATGTCGCTCTCTACCATTATATTGACGAGGTCTTCAAACGACGTTGTGTTGGGGTTCCAGTTGAGTTTTGCTTTTGCCTTTGTCGGGTCGCCCCAGAGGTTTACCACGTCTGTCGGTCGGTAGAAGTCGGGCGATACCTCCACGAGAGTCTTGCCGATGAGTTCCTCTGGACCCTCCACACAGATGCCCTTCTCGTTTTCTTCCTTGCCTTCCCACTTCAGTTCGATACCAACGTAGTGGAAAGCCAACTGGGCAAACTCCCTTACGGAATGCTGTTTGCCGGTGGCAATGACGAAATCCTCCGGCTTTTCAGCCTGGAGAATGAGCCACATGCACTCCACGTAGTCCTTTGCGTAGCCCCAGTCGCGGAGCGAATCGAGGTTGCCGAGATAGAGCTTGTCCTGTTTGCCCTGCTTGATACGGGCAGCGGCCAAAGTTATCTTGCGGGTTACGAAAGTTTCGCCTCGGCGTTCACTCTCGTGGTTGAAGAGAATACCCGAGCAGCAGAACATATTGTAAGCCTCGCGATATTCCTTCACAATCCAGAAGCCGTACTGTTTTGCCACAGCGTAAGGAGAGTAGGGGTGGAACGGAGTGTTCTCGTTCTGCGGCACTTCCTCCACCTTTCCGTAAAGTTCCGAGGTTGAAGCCTGATACATTCGGCACGTCTTCTCCAGTCCGCACTGGCGTATAGCCTCCAGTATGCGGAGCACGCCCGTAGCGTCTACGTCGGCCGTGAACTCCGGAGAGTCGAAACTCACCTGCACATGACTCTGTGCTGCGAGGTTGTATACCTCTGTCGGCTTCACCTTGTTCATCACCTGAATGATACTCATTGAGTCGCCGAGGTCGGCATAGTGGAGGTGAAAACTTGGTTGTCCTTCCAGGTGTGCGATACGTTCACGGTAGTCGGTAGACGAGCGACGGATTGTGCCGTGCACATCATAACCTTTTTCCAACAGCAGTTCGGCCAGATATGAGCCGTCCTGACCTGTGATACCTGTGATGAGAGCTACTTTTCTTTTTTCCATAAATGTTTTTATATATGTGTTTCCTAATCTTATTTTGCCGTTTCTGTGTCCGGTTGCACTGTGATTGCCGGCTTTGGAACCACCATGGAGCGGATGTATACGTCGCGCTGCGGGAACGGAATCTCGATGTTGTGGGCGTTGAGCGTGTTGTATATTGCCTCTTTTACACGTCCGGTCATGCCGAATTTCTCCTCCACGAGCACCCAGAAGGTTACAAAGAGGTTTACGCTGTTGTCGCCGAAATCGTCAAACACCACGTCGATAGGCTTCTTCTGACTGATGATGTCGCGTCCGTCGCGCGACTTGCACATGAGCGACTGCACGGTGTCCACGAGCATCGTTCTCACCTCTTCCACGTTTGCTCCGTAGGCCACACCCACAGGCACTTTCACCATTTCGTATGAGTGGTTCTTGGTGATGTTCTTGAAGTTCTTGTTGAAGAGCGAACTGTTTAGGAATGCTATCACGCATCCGTCGGCTGTCAGCACCTGGGTCGACTGATATGTGATGCTGTCCACCTTTCCCCTGATGCCGTCACACTCTATGTAGTCGCCAACGCGCACACGTCCTGTCATAAGCGAGATGCCGTAGAAGAAGTTCTCCAGCAAGTCCTTCATGGCGAAACCGACACCAGTGGCGAGTCCTGCGGAGATTACCGAGATGGCGGTCGACGGTATCTTGAGCATCTTGATGGATATTATCGCATAGAGTCCCCACACGCTGATGGCTATGATGTTGTTTGCAAGGGTGAAGTTCGGCTTGCCGTTTACCATCACTTTTGGCTTGCGATACTTGTGGTAAACGGATTTTATGAGATAGTTGAAGTATCTGAAGAGGAAGAACATCGACAGCACTGCCACCATCTTCGCTATTGACAACTCCACAATGCCCGGCACGTTGATGAAGTTGGTCACGATGAGGTTGAACACCGTTTCGGTCAAGTCAAACACACTCGATGCCCACCATATAGACAGCATCACCGAGAACACTCCCAATATTGGTACTGCGGCCATGGAAATGAGGTCGAAGAACCATGTCACGTTGATATACGGGGCATGGTCGGAGTATGTGATGTTCACCTTTGGCGTCGCCGGTCGGCTCTTGTCTTGCTTGTCGTTCTTGCGCTTGGTCTTGGTCTGCGCCTCAAGTTTTGCGCGGTATATTTTTTTGTCGAGATACTTCTCCTCGTATGCTGCGAGCATATCGTATATGCAGGTGATGGTCTGTATGCAGCTTAGCTGGAACATCCACCAGATGAGCACCTGCACCGAGAGCAGCGTGTAGCCGTACCAAGCCGATGCGGTCGACACAATCATTATCAGGAGCGAGATCCATGTGTAGAATATGTCGTAGCGCGGTATGTTGTCGTTGTGGCGCGATATCACGTTCCATTGCCACAGCGTGAACAGCAGCAGTATCGGAGGGAATATGAGCTGCACGGTGCTGTTGGGAATGAACATTATGCGGAACGATATCACGATAAACGACATGAGCATAATGGGCGTGTATATGCGGAAACCGCTCTTTATCTGGTCGCCGGTCAGACGTATCAGCAGCGACACGAATATGGCGGCCAGCAGCCATGCATACTCAATGAGCAGCTTTGAGGCCATCAGGAAGAAGTTGTGATACATGAACGTGCGCGCAATCATCACTGAAACGGCGAAGATTATCATCGCTGCGGCAAGTATCAGACACACCTTCTTCTTCATGAACTCCTCTGTGCGGAAGCGCTTTGGCACAATCCAGCGCACAATCACGTTGCTCAGCAGTCCGGCTATGATGATGTAGATGAATATAAACATCGACAGTCCGAACACAATCGGACCGCGCCACTGCGACGGCACCGGGCGTTTCTTGCCGTCGGCCGTGTGCACTTGTTCCGGCTCATACTTGCTGCTGAAGTCAGCCTTTGCCTCGTGGAAGGCTCTCGGCAAAGCTCCGAGAATCTCCAGATAGTTGTCGTCGCCGTTCACGAATATGCTGTGCTGTATCACGTTGTAGCGTTGCATGGCATAGTCGTTCATCTTCTTCAGTTTCTCGCTCACCATCTTGTAGTGCTCGTTGTCCTTCATGAGGTTGGCGCGCATCTCCACCAGATTGTTGCGCAGAGCGGTGGCGTAGCGCAGACAGGCCATGCGGTCGGCCTGACCGTGCTTGTCGAGCATAAACGGCTGGCTCTTCCCCTGTGGCTGAGGCTTGTTTGCACTGTCGCCGGGCGCCATAGCCGGTCGGTCGAGTCCTGGCGGAATGTTGCGCAGCGACTTTATCAGAGCGTCATATCTCGCCACTTCCGTGTTGATGCGCGATATAATCTGGTCGTATGGCAGACGTCGCTTGCTGAACTTGCGATACAGGTCGGTAGCCTCGTGGCAAGCGTATGTCATGTCAAACGTGTAGTCCTGCTTCTGCGAGTATAGCATCAAGGCAATCTGGTCGCTCTTCTGCATCATTGACACCATCTGTTCGTGCTGGGCATTGCTGCGCGAACTGTAGCGGGCCATGTTCTGCTTCTGCTCTTTGTAGTTGCTTTCCAGCTCGGCGCAAAGCACCGAAAGCGTTGACGCAAGGTTCTTTTCCTTGAGCACAGCCTTAGAAGGCAGGCATGTGGCAAGGATGCAAATGAATAAAATGAGTTTTTTCATTAATATGATTCTTCGTTATTCTTTGGTATGATGTTCAGCCATCTTTGCGCCCCGACAGGGCATCGACCCGTTGCGGAGTGCAAATATACTTCATTTCTTCAATGAAGTTGTCTTTATGCCTTTCAAAACCGTCGTGTGTCCATCATTTTTCTATTACCACCTTGTGCTTGTCGCCCTCTATGTGTTCCACGGCGAGCACCTTGAAGCCCTGTTCTTCCACGCTTTTTGGTATGTTTCTCAGTGGTTCCCCTTCTGTCAGCGTCACTTCGAGCGTGTCGCCCTTGTCCATCTTTGCCAGTTGCAACTTAGTTCTCACGAGTGTCATCGGACAGTGCTCGTTTGTTATGTCTAATTCGTATTTCATAATGTTGTATTTTGGTATTAAAGAGAAGACCGAATGGTGAAGAATCGCTTATGCAAAATGACGAATGCTGCGCACGGGTAGGGTAGGGGTTCTTGTTCCTCCCTTGTCGCAGTGTGAAGGCTTAGTTGGCGCTGTACCAGAGCTATGCCTCATTGCCTGTAGTAGGCGCAACGGTGACGCAGCGCCTACTAAGCCTTCATACTTTGCGCAGCCTTATTCTTCACTCTTCGTTCTTCACTTCCTTTATATGAACATCGTTCTTCCGCCTTCGGATATTTCCAGGAACGTGGCCACGCCGAGCGTGTCTTTTACCTCCTTGATGAAGTCGCTTTGTTTCAGTCCGAGCACGTGCATGGCCATTTCGCAGGCATACATGTTCACTCCCAACTGGTGAGCTGCCTCCACGAGTTCCTCAAGCGTGGCAACATTGTTCTTGCGCATCATGTATCTGAACAACCGTGGGCCTATTCCGAGAAAGTTGAAACGGCTTGTCGGGGTCACGCTGAGTCCTCCCATCATCCATCCGAACATCTTCGCCATGAAGCCGCCGCCGACAAAAGCCCTGCCGCGTTTCTGTTTTATGGCATCAAGTCCCCAAAATGTGAAGAATATGTTCACCTCGTAACCCATTGCGGCGGCACCCGTGGCAAGTGTGAATACCGCCGTCAGACGGTCAAAGTCGCCGCTGAACGCTATCAGCGACAGTTTCTTTTTGCTTGTGTTCCCCTCCATTGTAATAGTAGTTTTCATTTGCTGCATGTGTCATCTCCGTTCGTTCGTATCATGCACGAAGGAACGTCATATTCCTCCAGAGTGGTTATCGTGGGCTTGTCGCCGCACACCGCACAGTTGTTGTCGCGCCGTATGTTCACGGTGCGGAAGTCCATTGTCAGGGCGTTAAACGTGAGGAGTCTGTTGGTCAGCAGCTGTCCGGTGCCTGTCAGGTATTTCAACACCTCAGTGGCTTGTATTGAACCCAACACTCCCACCACAGCACCGAGCACTCCTGCCTGTGCGCAAGTGGGCACGGCATCTGCTGGCGGTGGCTCCTTGAACAGACAACGGTAGCACGCCGCGCCCGGAACGTGAGTGAACGTCTGTCCCTCAAAGCGCAACACTCCAGCGTGCGAGAAAGCCTTTCCTGCCATCACGCACGCGTCGTTGATAAGAAATTTGCACGCGAAGTTGTCCGTCGCGTCCACAACGAAGTCATATCTGTTGATGATGTCGGCGGCGTTGTCGGCATGCAAAAATGCGTCATGCCGTTCCACCTTTACGTTCGGGTTTATCTCTTTCGCCTTTTCCTGCGCCGACTCCACCTTGATCCGTCCAATGTCAGCCGTGAAGTGCATTATCTGCCGTTGCAGGTTTGACGCATCCACCACGTCGCCGTCCACCACGCCTATCGTCCCCACGCCTGCGGCTGCGAGATACATCAGCACCGGCGAACCGAGACCGCCCGCACCCACCACGAGCACCCGTCCCTGGCGTATGCGTTCCTGTCCCTCCACACCAATCTCTTTCAGCAGAATGTGTCTGCTGTAGCGTTGTATTTCGTCTTCTGTAAAGTCAAACATCCGTGTTCTTGTAGAGTTTCTATTCCTGTTGCCGTCGACACAAGTTGCCGACGGCCGGATGCAAAGTTACGGAATAAAAACTTAATAAGTGAAGAACGAAGAGTGAAGAATAAAGCTACTAAGCCTTCATACTTTGCGCAGCCTTATTCTTCACTCTTCGCTCCGAAAGCTGCTCTTCACTCCCTTATATATCCCGTCCACGATAGAGTCGGCCAGGGATATGTTCGGCACGATAATCGTGTCGCATTGCAGATATTCGCAGGCGTGTAAAAAGATTTCGGCAGCGGGAATGATTACGTCGGCACGGTCGTCCTTCAGCCCGAACTTCATTTGCCTCTCCTCAATGCTCATTGGCTTCATCGTGTCGTAGAGTCGTTTCAGTTCCTCGTGCGCCAAGTGCTTGCTGTCGCTCTTGTGCTTAGCCAACTTGTTCAGTTTGTTTATGTTGCCGCCCGAACCTATTATCCTTATGTTGCCGTACTGCTGGGCGTAGCGCGATAGGTTTTCGCGGAACGCCTTCTCCGTCTCTGCGCTCACCCTTCCCGATATGAGACGTAGCGTACCGATGTTGTACGACATGCTTTCCGCCAGGTGCCCGTCGTGTATGAGCGACACCTCCGTCGAACCACCGCCCACGTCGATATAGGCAAAGTTGCCCTCGTTGGAGTCCGTCTTCTCCACAAGGTTGTTCACCAGCAGCTGAGCTTCCTCCTGACCCTTTATTATGTCGAGTCTGATGCCCGTCTGCTCTTCAATCTTGCCCATCACTTTCTTGCCGTTCTCCGCGTCACGCATGGCCGAAGTGGCGCAGGCACGGTATTGCTCCACATCGTGCAGTTTCATAAACTGCTTAAACCCCTTCATCATGTGCATCATCATCCGTTCGCGCTCCTTTGAAATCTTTCCGAGCGTAAACACGTCCTTACCGAGTCGTAGAGGCACTCTTATGAACATCAGTTTCTTTATCCGCCCCTCTTCCGTGGTGGCTTCCGGGTCGAATCGTTTTATGAGCAGTCGTGCTCCGTTTGAGCCAATGTCTATGGCCGCAATGTTTATTGGTTTCATAGTTGCTTATAATTATATAATGTGTGTCAGGAAGAGTAAAGACTGGCTGTTCTTCGTCGCCTTCCCTATGCCCAAGTGCTTTGCCTCACTGCCTATAGTAGGCGCTGCGTCCTCGTTGCGCCCGTATAAACAAGCTTAGAATCTTCTTTTCGCAAGTCCTTGTCCGTTAGGCTTTTTTGTCGGGCGCAGCGGTGACGCAGCGCCTACTAAGCCTTCCTTGCATACTTCTGCGCCCTGAAAGGGCAGTTGCGCATAGCCCAGGGCAGAGGAGCGATGCGTTAGCAGAGCGACGGCACCCTGGGTTTGGATTTCACGGAACCCTTTTGGTGCGCCCTGTAAGGGCAGTCACTTTTGTTTGAGCACGTTGCATTTCCTTTGTGGTTCATGCAGTTGCCCTTACAGGGCGCAAGTTAGCTTTTGGCCTTCAATACCCAGGGCGTTGCCCTGGGCTATGGGTAGTTGCCCTTTCAGGGCGCGGCCTATGCACTGGATTTTGCCAAAGGACGCTCTGTCTCACTAAGTTTTTTTGCCCAAGAGCTTTGCCTCACTGCCTTAGTAGGCGCTGCGTCCTCGCAGCGCCCGTCCAAATGGTCTTAGAATCTTCTTTGCACAACCCCTTGCCCGTTAGGCTTTTTCATCGGACGCAGCGCCTACTAAGCCTTCCTTGCATACTTCTGCGCCCTGAAAGGGCAGTTGCGCATAGCCCAGGGCAGAGGAGCGATGCGTTAGCAGAGCGACGGCACCCTGGGTTTGGATTTCACGGAACCCTTTTGGTGCGCCCTGTAAGGGCAGTCACTTTTGTTTGAGCACGTTGCATTTCCTTTGTGGTTCATGCAGTTGCCCTTACAGGGCGCAAGTTAGCTTTTGGCCTTCAATACCCAGGGCGTTGCCCTGGGCTATGGGTAGTTGCCCTTTCAGGGCGCGGCCTATGC
>CAVGKZ010000042.1:0-48941 GCA_963630025.1 bacterium
CTTGTATGAAGTTTCTGTCCGTTAGGCCAGATGTTTGCCGCCAGCTTCTTTCAGATTTCACCTCACGATGAACACCCTTGCTCTTGGCTATGTAATTCCCGCTATTAGGGCTTACTCGGGACTTGCACCCGTTAGACAATGCTCATGCCGAGCATACAGGACAAGAGGCAAACCACTGATAATACTCAGCGTTTGCCTCCTGTTTGATTGTTGTTTCAGAAGCCTTAGTAATGTTCAAAGAATAACTTTCACATTACTTAGAGAACTTCCGTATGGGAGCCGCAGACTTCAGGCGGAATCTGAAACGATTCTTTAGAAATAGTATGCGGCATAAACCTGCCAAGCGTTGGTGCGGTTGGTCTTGACAGCAGTTGTCACGACATTTGAAGCTGTAGCAGTGTCAATTGTTGTCAGCTCACCAGTCTTTCCGCAAGCGATGTTGTAGGTGCAACCTATTTCAATGTGGTTGATGAGCGAAACGCCTGCACCGACGTTGATGCTGAAGTTAGACTTCTTGAGTTCATAGTTGGCCATGTCGCCCCAGTTGTAGTTCTTTCCGCCGACATTGAAACCGAACTGCGGACCTGCTGCGAGGTATACGCTTGCCAAGCTGCCTACGCCTACACTGTAGCGCACGTTGATGGGAATGTTGATGTTCTTCTCCGAAACGGTAGTTGTCTCGGCGTTAATCGTGTTCTCCATCTTAGCTTCACGCTGGTCGTAAAGGATTGCAGCGTCGATGCCAAGACCGACTACGGGCAGAGTGAATTTAGCGGTAGGGCCAACGAAGAAGCCTGTCTGGTTTGACTTCTTGATTACATCCGTGCTAAGACTCATGTCGGTGACGTTGTAACCGCCCTTGAGACCGAACTTGACCTGCGCCTGTGAGGGCACTGCGGCGAACATCGCTGCCGCAAAAGCGAGTGAAGTAAAAATTTTCTTCATATATATAACTGTTTAAAATGTTTCGTATGCGTTGTTTAGTAATGTTCAAAGAATAACTTCCACAAAACACACGTTTTACCATGGTTCATGACCGCACCAAGCCGTACTTCCGTCACAAATTAGCCGGACTCGGTGCCAAAAGCACCTTGTCCAGTAATACATCAGTGACGCTGGCGCCGCACAGTAACCCTTGCAGCCGACGAACTTGACACCTTGCTTCCGCCACTGCTTTTCTTGCTCACAGTCGAGCGACTGCGCTTATTGGCCTTGCGCGCGGCCTTTGCTGCTGCCTTTGCAGCCTTGGGATCAAGCTTTGCAATGCTGTCGAGCGAGTCCTTACGCTCCTGACTGCCAAAGATATTCTTCTCAAATGCAGCCAGTTCCTGCTCTATTCTCTTCTGCTCTTTGGCCATAGCCGAGTCGGTAGGACAGTATTGCGCGAGCGTGCGGCCAAGCATATTGTTGGTCTTGTATATCTTTCCAGAATACTTGTTGAGCGTGAAATAATCGTCAAGACTCATGGTTGCGGCGTTGTTCAGGTCGCTCGTCATCACCGTCTGGCGACTAAGATACGGTTCGAGGTCGCTATACTTCACCCAGAACAACGGATACTTCGACGCAGCTCCACCGAAATCGTCGTCGCGCAGCATCACAGGACACAGTGCGAGAACCTTGCGGCTGAACGTGGAGTTGGCCTGGTTGTAGTAGGCGCACTCCTTCAGATAGTACATCTTCACCTCTGCCGACGGTATGTCGCTGTTGTCCACACGTATCTTGCCGTCCTTCGTTTCATAGAAGATATGGAAGTTGTCGAGAATGGTCTTCATCTTCACCTTAGACGAGTCGCTGAACACCTCGTTGCCGTCCAGACGGTATTCGTATACGGGGATATAGTTGTTCAAGGCCAATTTGAAGATATACGTAAACAGGTTCATCTCCTTATCCACAGGCTCCACCGGATAGTACAGTCCGGCGTTTGCCGACTGCATGAGGTCTACTTCGCGGTATATGTCGCGCCTCCACACCACGTCTTCAGGCATGTCTATGGCTGTAGGGAACATCAGTCGTGCGCGCTGTGTCATCTGTGACGACGAGTTGCTGGTCTGCTGTCCGCTGCGTGCGGTGGTGTTGCGACGAGCCTTTGGCTGCGCTGCGGCAGTAAAGGCTACGAGCACTATGATGAATACTGACAGAAGTCTTTTCATATATTGTATGTTTGTCATTGTTGTCTTGTCGTTAGTTCGCTTCGCAACCGCCAGACGGCTGCTCTGAAACCCAGCAGGAAGCCTACTTCACTATGACCTCCATAGAGGTGTTGAGTTTGCGCTGTATGCCGTCAGGCCCCACTGCAGTTATGCGCGAGATGTAGAACCGCTTGTTGCGCGAGAGCTTTCTAAAGGTTTCTTTCTGGCGTGCCGAGAACGAATCGCCGTCGCTTGTCATCGGCACGGCATTTCCCATATTGTCGAAGAACACCGTTTCAAAGCCCTGCACACGGAAACCGATGTCGAGGATGCCGTCGTCGATGGCCGCTCCGATACCGTTTGCAGCCAGCAGACTCGCCTTGGCAAACGCTCCGCCCTTATATCTGGACGGATTGCCCTGCTCGTCTTTCATCGCTATGTATGGTGTCGGGTCGGGCAACTTGCGCACGCGGAAAGTAAACTGTCCCATCTGCTGTGGCCGTCCTGTGTTGGTTGAGGTGACGGTGATGGTCACATCCTTGCCCACGGCAGTCGGTCGTGCCACATAACGGCCTGGGCCTACGGGCTGCAACGTTCCTCCCGACATTGTGGCCTGCACCTTGTTGAGCGGCACTCCGGGCACACTCACACTTATGGGGTTGCTGTAGCCGGCATAGAGCATATTCATAAGGTCGGCCGAAACGGTTGCGCTCGGGTCTACAACAGTGTACTTCTGTGAGAAGTCGCGGCGTATGCGCTCCCCACTTCCGTTGACCATCTCTATGTAGCCGCCGAGAGTGAAGTCGCCGGTGCGTCCGCAGACGGTTTCATAAAGACCGTTGTTCAGACTGACCTTACGGTTACCTATATATATGTCGGGCACCTGAGTGGTGTCGACGGCAGCCATGACGATGCGAGCCGAGAACTTGTCGCCGCGCACGATGGTCTGCGAGTTGGGTATGACGAAAGCGTTGAGCGAGTTCACACGGATGTCCTTCATGTCGATGTTGGCCACAAGCGTGTGCAGCACCTCGCCTTCGGCATAGCGCACATCGCTCTGCAACTTGGACAGAAGCGTCACCGCAGCAGCCACAGGCATATTCTCGAACATATATTCCTGCCAGTTTTTGCCCATCGCCACAGCGTCTTTGGGCAACTGGGTGGACAGGTTACTGCTGATGATTGACCTTTGTGTCGGGTCGGAAATCATGGTCAGTATGCGCTGGCGGAACGAGTTGATGGCGTCAAACAGCTTTTTGCCCTTGCCCCGTCCGGGCGCAAGCATCACCTGGCTGGCCGCTTCAAGGTTTTCCTTCGACTTGATGTTCTTCACGTCGCCGTCCTCACCGTCGGCCTCCCTCACTATCGCCGTCTTCAACTCGCCGGCAAAGTTATAGAGAGAGTCGCTCATGCGCTTCACTTGCTGCGCCTTGTCGAACCACGCCTGCACTTTCGCGGGGTTGGACTTCAGCTGTTCCGAGAAGTTGTCGTATATGACCTGGTTCTCCTTTGCCGAGTTTTCAGTGGTGCGACTGAGGCTTTCCTCCACGATGGAGAAGCCGTTGAGCACCTCTGTCGAGACGTTCAGCGCAAGCATTGCCATCAAGACGACATACATCAGGTTGATCATCTTCTGGCGGGGCGACACCGGTCTTTTCTTTATTGCCATTTCAGAGTCTTTCTTTTGTTGCTTCCAGAACCTTCATGCGCTTGCTGCAATGCCGTCAGACGTTGTTTCACGATTCTTCCGACGTTGTTTCAAGGCGTTCAGGTGCCGATTGTTGTCTGCTAAACCTGACCAGGACTGAGCGGAGCCGCGCCTCTCATGTTGACGGTCATGGCCTCTATCATGCGGGCATATATCTTGTTGAGTTCCGCAATCTGCTCTGCCATGCGGCGCGACTGTTCGTTTATCTGGTCGATGGTGCCTATCTGCGCACTTGCACCCTTAAGCTGCATCTCGTAGACCTTGCAGATGCCGGTGAGAGTGCGGTTGAGGTTCTCCATTTCTTCCGAGTCGCGAGTGAGTCGCTGGCTCTGTTCCGACACCTTGGAGAGTGTTTCGGTGAGTTTCTTCAGTTCCTCCACATAGCTGCTTGTGGCCTCTTCCATCTCCGGCGACACCTCTTGCTGTTGCTGAATCCAAGCCGTGCCACCAGCAGGAATGGCCGTTGCGGCTGTCGGCACAAAGCCTTCGCCACCGGCAGCCACTTGCTGGCCGTCTCCCTGTGCGGCAGCCGGAGCTTCTCCCTGTGCGGCTGCGCCATGAGAGGCTATGCCTCCGCCACCAAAGATGATAGTGCCTCCTGAGGGAACGCCGACCACCTGGGGAGCGGCAACCGTCGGTTCTGCGCCGTCTTCCCCGGCCGTTGCAGCTTCCTCGTCAACCACATGAGTGGGCAAGTCCTTGCCGTCGGCGGTTTTGTCGAACGGACGGTCGAAAGCGGAGATGAAGAATATGACAACCTCCGTACCCATTCCGAGATACAACCAGAAGTTGGCTCCCGGCAAGTGGGTGAGTTTACACAGCGTTCCGAATATCACAATCGACGCACCCCAGCTGTATGCGTAGTTAAGAAACGTCTGTCCGGGCACACTGTCGAGCCACTTTTGCAGACGGTATATCACGTTGTATTTGCTGTACTCTGACATATTCTTACTTCTTTGATTTCTTGTATTTTTCGCTTGATGTATTGGCCAGACTGCGCACGCACCTGAATCCGATGTACGAGCGCGGCTGGTTTTGGTATTCATAGGAACGCCATGCGGAGCGTATGTACGACTCCGGGTCCTTCCACGAACCGCCTCTGACGCTCTTTTTCTTCAGTCTGTAAGGGTCTTCCTTGGCCGCGTTGTACTTCAGTTCGGGGTTGATGTCGTTCATGGCCTCCACTCCGGCCTCGGTATACACGGTACTTGTCCACTCGGCCACGTTGCCAGCCATGTCGTAGAGGCCGTTGCTGTTGGCCTGATAGATGCCGGTCTTGCTCGTGATTAGGTTGCCGTCCTTGGTGTAGTTGCCGTTGTCGGGCTTGAAGTTGGCAAAGTAGCAGCCGTTTCCGTTCACGGCGTCAGCCTGTTCCCACGGAAACTCATTCTGGTCCTTGCCCCTTGCGGCATACTCCCATTCGGCTTCGGTGGGCAGGCGGTAGCGTTGCACGAAGCGTGCCGAAGGGCCAAGACCCCTCAAAAGGAAGTTTGTGCGCCAGGCGCAGAACGCATTGGCCTGTTCCCAAGTCACTCCAACCACGGGATAGTCATTGTATGCCGGATTGCTGAAGTATAGTCGCAGGTAGCGTTCGTTGTCAGCATTGGGGAAATCGTTGACCCAGCACGTCGTGTCGGGATAGATATTTATTATATAGGTATTAAGGAAGTCCCAAGGCCCGGTGCGCTGACGGTTGATGGTCTGGCGCACTATGCGTCCCTCATCGTCAATATAGGCAGTGTCCTTGGATATCCACACCTGCTGGTTTGGGTCGGCCGCGATGTCGGTGTTGAGGTTTCGCTCCTCGGGATTGGTGCGGTACTTGCGCAGGGCTGCCTCGGCGTAGTCGTAAATCTCGTAGCGATAGTTGAGCTGACTGGCGTCGAGCATTTTCTCGCCCGTCACGGGATTGGTGGTGTACACACTCTCCATGGCGCGCTGCTCGTCCTCGTTGGGTTTGCGCGGCAGAGGCTTCTTCCAGTTCAGGTGAGGAGTGACGGGGTCGCCGTTTTTGTCTTCCTCTATCTTATAGGTCTCGTCGCCGCCGTAGGCCGGGTCGGCCAGCCGCTCGCGGATGATGGAGTCGCGCACGTAGTTGACAAACTGGCGATACTGCGAGTTGGTTATTTCCCTCTCGTCCATCCAGAAGCCTTCCACGGAGATGTCCTTTGTGGCTGTCTGCCGACCCCACAGCGAGTCCTGTTCGGAGAGTCCCATGCGCAGGTGGCCGCGCTTTATCAGTGTCATGCCGTAAGGTGACGGTTCGGCGAACGCTTTTCCGCCCGCACCTGTCACTTCTCCGCCCGACGACATGGATGCCTTGCCGCCGAAACAGGCTGCAAGGAGCAGCACGAGCGGCAACAGGCAGACTGTTGATGTGATGTTCTTCATTTTCATATTGCGCTTTCTGTGAGTGTGTCCCGCAGACTGTGCGGTCTTGACGGCCGCAGTGTCAGAGAAACCTCACGCTCTTATGTTTGTTTCTTCCTTTTTTTGTCAGGTTCATGTCGGTCTGATAGCCGATGAAGAGTTCGTGGCTTCCGTTGCCGAAACTGATGGCCGATGTGTAAATCTCGTAGCTGTAGCCTATACAGATGCCGTGGAAGTTGCCTCCCACCATGACCGTTGCCGAGTTTGTAGGGCTGTATCCCGCGCCCAAGTAGAGCATCTTCTTGTCGTTGGTGTACTTCACGCGTGCTGATACGTCCACCCTATAGGCCGTGCCGTCGGTTCTCGCAAGCATCGACGGGTGTATTGTTAGAAACGGATTTCTTAGTCTTATATTGTATCCTCCCGTCAAATAATATGTGGGATCAATCTTGAAACTCTGTGTCTCGCCCATCTCAATGGTCGGGGAGTTGAGGTGCTGCATCGACGCTCCTGCATACCAGCTCCGGTGGGTGTAGTACAGTCCGAAACCGAGGTCAAACCCCGTTCCGGTTACGGACGACGTCGGAAAGGCGGGGTCGTTGGGCGTTTCGGTGTCTACCTTTGAGCCGTCGAACGCCTCGCTGAGGAATCCCACTTGCAGACCTGCGCTCATCATGCCGCCAAACAGCTTGTGTTTGTAGGCATACTGCACGGCAAACTTCTTGTGGGAGAACAGTCCGATTTCGTCGTTGATGAACTGTGCGCCCACACCGTGATAGTTTTTCAGAAACAGAAACGGCAGGTCTCCTCCGAAATACATCGTGCGCGGATTGTTTTCAAAGCCCGTGAGCGTCATGGCGTAGGCACCCACAACGTTTATCTTGGCCTCCTTGCCCACTGCGGCAGGATTATACGACGGCTCCATCGCCCAGTAGTGGGAGAACGACGGGTCGTATTGCGCCGCAACCCTCATGGCTACGGTAAGCAACAGCAGAAGTACGGTATATAAACGTTTCTTCAACACGTATACTATAACGCTGTTTTTGCCGGATTATTACATTAATTTATCCCATCAAAGCGATTTTTTTGGAATCTTCCGTTTAGGTGGGTTCTAAAAATTAGTTTTGCCGGATTGCGAGGCTATCCCGCCCGAGAAGTTCAATAAGGAGCAGCAAGCCCAATCGCACGCTATTCCTTCGGGCGCAGCAATGACGCAGCGCCTACTACAGGCAGCGAGGCAAAGCTCCGGCGCAGGGCACGATAGTAGTAAACGAAGCCTAAGCATCAGGGGACAAGGAAGGCTTAGTAGACGCCGCATCACCGCTCGCCCGAGAATATTTGGCATCGTTTCATTTGGAAATAATCAGACAAAAGGCAGCGGTTTGCACCCTTTGTTTTCATAACCCGGCAACTTTTGGATGGAAAGTAGGCCACTTTCGACTCAAAAGTAGGCAACTTTTGGGTCGTAACTCGGCCGCTTTTGAGTCGTAAATAGGCCGGTTTTGCAACATATTGAAAACCAATAGATTGCAAAAGCGATTGAGTTACGATGCAAAACAACACGACTTGTTGGAAATATCCCGACAAAACTCCACTTATGAAACGCGTTTAAGTGACAATAAAAGAAACGGCCTGATGCGATTTGAACCATGACAAACGAGTGTTATGTCAGGCTTCCCGACTCATATTCTCATTGCCGTTCAAACCGTCTCCGTTTGTACCATCTTGTCGGTGGTGCCAATGCGTCCGGCAATCTGTCACACAGCCGTCTCGGGAAATCCTAATATTTCACAAATTTCTTTGCCGTTATACCCATTTGCATTACCTTTGCAGAGTTATGTGTGGCCTCGTTTCTTCGGCCTGAACGCCTTGTTTTTTCGCCCGTTTGGCGGCGTTTTGCAGGAAAAGAGGAAGAGAAACGGCGGCCATAAACCTTATCATTCACACACAAACAATAAATGGAACAGACACAACAACTGGTTGAGACAATCAAAAAAGGTATACAGGAAAAGAAAGGCAGCAACATCGTTGTGGCCGACATGAAAGGAATCGACGGGGCTATATGCCGATACTTCGTCATCTGCCAAGGCTCGTCGCCATCGCAGGTGGAGGCCATAACCGACTCGGTGAGCGACATGGTCAGAGTGGAAATGGGCGAGAAACCGGTGAAAGTGGCAGGACTGGACAACGCGCAGTGGGTGGCTATGGACTACAGCGACGTGCTGGTGCACATATTCTTGCCCGACGTTCGCGAGTATTATGACCTGGAGCATCTGTGGGAGGACGCTGCCATAGAACGTGTGCCCGACTTAGACTAAGGTGGGTTCTAAAAATTCCCGCCGTAACAATATAACAGAATACTATGGGTTACGTTTTGCCATCTTGCGGTCTCTTTTCGGTACCGTTTGTCCGTTCGCTCGGTCGTATAGCTCGCTATACTTCTTCACTCACATACAAACTGGCTTCGAAAACAGCCTCGCCATCTGACAAAGCTAATTCTTAGAACCCACCTAAAAACTTTATGGACAAGAAGAATCAACCCCCAAAAATGAACATGCCGAAGTTCAACATGAGTTGGATATATATGTTCGTCATAGTGACCCTTGTAGCCCTCTACTTCGGCAGCAGTTCCAACACCTCAAGCGTAACTACCGAGACGTCATACTCCGACTTCAAGGTGATGGTGCAGAAGGGCTACGCCTCAAAGATTGTGGTGAACAAGGAGACAAACAAACTGTGGATGTACGTAAAGCCGGAACACATACGTGAGGTGTTCAAGCAGGGCGTTGACAAGACAGGAAAGGCTCCCTCGGTGGAAGTGGAGTTCGGCTCCGTCGACCAAGTGGAGCAGTTTGTCAACCAAATGCGGCAGGACGGAACGTTCAAGGGCGAATACAGCTATGAGAACCGCAAGGACAACGACATCGTGAACATGATACTCTTCAACTTCATGCCCATCGTCTTCCTCGTGGCGATATGGATATTCTTCATGCGAAGAATGGGCGGCGGCGCAGGAGGTGCCGGCGGTGGAGTGTTCAATGTGGGCAAGAGCAAGGCCAAGATGTACGAGAAGGGCGGTGAACTGAACATCACTTTCAAGGACGTGGCCGGGCAGGCCGGAGCAAAACAGGAGGTACAGGAGATTGTGGACTTCCTCAAGAACCCGGGCAAATACACCGAACTGGGCGGCAAGATACCCAAGGGAGCACTGCTCGTGGGTCCTCCGGGAACGGGAAAGACGCTGCTGGCCAAGGCCGTTGCGGGCGAAGCCGGAGTGCCGTTCTTCTCAATGAGCGGTTCAGACTTCGTCGAGATGTTCGTAGGTGTGGGAGCCAGCCGTGTGCGCGACTTGTTCCGCCAGGCCAAGGAGAAGTCGCCGTGCATCATATTCATCGACGAGATTGACGCAGTGGGACGCGCACGCAGCAAGAACCCCTCAATGGGAGGCAACGACGAGCGCGAAAACACCCTCAACGCACTGCTTACGGAGATGGACGGCTTCGGCACAAACAGCGGCGTGATTATCCTTGCAGCCACCAACCGCGCCGACATGCTCGACTCGGCATTGCTCCGCGCAGGCCGTTTCGACCGTCAGATACACGTTGACTTGCCCGACCTGAACGAGCGCAAGGACATCTTCAAGGTGCATCTGCGTCCGGTGAAGACCGACGATACGCTTGACATAGACTTCCTGGCACGACAGACACCAGGCTTCTCGGGTGCCGACATAGCCAACGTGTGCAACGAGGCCGCTCTGATTGCCGCCCGCCACAACAGCAAGACCGTTGGCAAGCAGGACTTCCTCGATGCCGTTGACCGTATAATCGGCGGTTTGGAGAAGAAAACGAAGATAATGACCGACGCAGAGAAGCGTTCCATAGCCATCCATGAGGCTGGTCACGCCACGATATCGTGGTTTACGGAACACGCCAACCCGTTGGTTAAGGTGAGCATCGTGCCGCGTGGCCGCTCGCTTGGTGCAGCTTGGTATCTGCCGGAAGAGCGCGCCATCACCACAAAGGAGGAGATGCTCGACGAGATGTGCGCCACTCTGGGCGGACGTGCAGCCGAAGAACTGTTCATCGGAGCCATTTCCACGGGTGCCATGAACGACCTTGAGCGCGTCACCAAGAGTGCCTACGGCATGATAGCATACGCAGGAATGGGTGAGAAGCTGCCCAACATCTGCTATTACAACAACAATGAGTACTCGTTCCAGCGTCCTTACTCGGAGACAACCGCGAAGATTATGGACGACGAAGTGCTGAAACTCATAGGCGAACAGTATGACCGCGCCAAGGCAATACTGAGCGAACACAAGGAGGGACACGCCCGTCTGGCGGAACTTCTGGTGGAGCGCGAGGTGATATTCGCCGAGGATGTGGAAAATATCTTCGGCAAACGCCCATGGGCAAGCCGCGCCGAAGAGCTGCTTGAAGCGCAACAGAAGGCGCAGGCGGAGGCTATGGCCGAGCGCAGAGGCAGGGAACTGGAGGCGCAGGCCGCCGCAGAAGCTGAAGCGAAAGGCGGCTCAGAGGATGCTGCAAAGGGCGGTTCGGCAACTGCCACAGATGAGGTTTCAGAGACTTCAAGCACCACTGTCGAGGCGGCAAAGAACAGTATAGACGAAAAGAAGCAGGACTAATGAAGAATATGGCAGTGCGTGCCGTGACAGGCACATTGTTCGTTGCGGCCATCGTCGTGTGCTTTATGAACCCAGTGGCAATGGCGTTTCTCTTTGCCATAGCCACCGGTCTGACCGTGTGGGAGTTCACCGGACTGGTCAACAACCGTGACGGTGTGGACACCAACAGGTTCATATGTACCGTGGCTGGAGTGTATCTGTTCTTCGCCATTACGGGATTTACGAGCGGCCAGACACCCTCTACCGTGTTCATACCCTACCTCGTGACGCTGATATATCTGCTCGTAGCTGAACTCTACGCACAGAATCCCGACCCGATACAGACGTGGGCTTATACCATGATGAGCCAACTCTACATCGCTTTGCCGTTCTCCATGATAAGCGTTCTCGCCTTCCGAGCCACGCCAGAAGGTGTGGTGTTCGCCAGTCTCATGCCGCTCTGCGTGTTCATATTCCTCTGGATAAACGACACGGGAGCCTACTGCTGCGGCTCTCTCTTGGGTCGCCACAAACTCTTTCCGCGTGTCAGTCCGGGCAAGAGTTGGGAAGGCTCTATCGGTGGAGCGGTGTTTGTGCTGGCCGTTTCGGCTCTTATTTGGTACTTGTCAGACAAATACGGCGTCAACGACCTGCAGCTTAGCCTCGCTCAATGGCTCGGTCTCGGGCTGGTAGTGGTCGTGTTCGGCACGTGGGGCGACCTCGTTGAAAGCCTTTTCAAGCGCACTCTCGGCATAAAGGACAGCGGCAACATCCTGCCGGGACACGGAGGTATGCTCGACCGCTTCGACTCTTCGCTCCTCGCTTTCCCCGCCGCCGTGGTCTATCTCTACACGCTCACGCTGATATAAGGGCGGAGATACAACACGGAAAACGAGCGTTGACAATAGGCAAGACGAGCATCGGCAATAGGAAAATCGAGCAAACAGGGATACAGAACAGGTTGATGGCCAACTTCGACATGACCATCGACAACTTCAAAAACAAGCAATAAAAGACCCTCAATCGGCCATTGGAAGAGGCGAAAGCCTTTCTTTTCCAATGGCCGATTGAGGGTTTCTTATTGCTGCCAAGCCGGATTTTTACACCAACTGCGGCAGGAATGATGAGATGATGAGCACGATGATGCCCACGATGAGCACCGCAATGGTCTTTTGAGAGCAGCCTTTCCACTCCTTGAGGATGATGCCCCAGACGTTGGAGAACACCACATTGAGAGCCATAAGGATGCAGAAAGAGAGCGTCATCAGTGTGGGCGAGCTTGTGAGGAAGCCCTTTCCGAGTGAAAGACCGAAGAACTGGCTGTACCACAACGCACCGGCCAGAAGACAGAACAGCAGGTTGTTGCCCCAAACGCTACCCTTCTTGTAGTCGCCCCAAGTGCCGTTCTTGCTGTTTTGATAGAAGCAATACACTGCGTTGGTCACAAATCCGCCGAGCGTAACGAGGAACGTTGCGGGCAGAGTCTTGTACATGTCGGGGGTCAAATCGCCGAAGTTTATGTCCTTGCCAAACTCAAGACCGACGTTGAAGCAGCCGCTCATGAAGCCTGCAAGCAGGGCGATGAGCAGTCCTTTGGGGAAGTTGAAGTCCTTGACGGCAGCCTTCTTCTCCTCTTCCGACAGCGATGCGGCCTTCATCGAGCCTGCCACGCCAATGATGGCGATGCCCACAAGTGTGACCACCACGCCGAGGATTACGGCGAAGGTGAGGCTGCTTAGGGCGTTGGCCTCGGGGAAGAACACGTTGAGGAGCACCGGTCCCATGATTGTACCGAGTCCGGCGCAGGTGCCGAGGGCGATGCTTTGCCCAAGAGCCACGCCGAGATAGCGCATGGAAAGACCGAACGTAAGTCCGCCAACGCCCCACAACACACCGAAGAGGATGGTCATCCAAATGTTGAAAGAGTTGCTCTGGGCGAACAGTCCGCACAGGCTTTGTCCTTCGGGAACGGCCAGAAGAGCGCCGAGCAGCGGCAGTACGAGCCATGCAAACACGCCCTGCACTATCCAGTAGCTCTCCCAACTCCAGTCCTTAATCTTATTGATAGGCACATAACAGCTCGACTGGCAGAATGCGCCGATGGCTATTATGAGTAGTCCAAGTATTATTTCCATATAAAATCTGTATTCTAAAAAAAGGAAAAATAATATTATGAAAAGAGGTGAACCCTATCATATAGGAAAGGCAACCCGGTCATATAATGAAGTCAAACTCATTATACGGGGAAGCCAACCCTGCTATAAAAAGAGGAGTGAAGAGCGGAACAGCTGAAGTCAGCACGCCATTTAGCCGGCATGAAGCCTTCGCCTTCCGGTCTTCACTCCCCCACTCTTAGGTTCTTAAACCTCCGTTTTTATCGCGTTGAATCCGCTTGCTTTGCAAATTTGTTTATGCTTTGTAGCGAATTAGTTGCGCTTGCTCAGCACTTCAGCCTCATACTTCTCCACGTCAGCGATGAACTCTTCGCCTACGGGGATGTTGTTCTTCATGTTGAAGTAGTCGTAAACGGCACCGAAAGGCAGTGTCTTTGCCTCTTCCAAGAGTGCCAGACGCTGGAACAACTTGTCCTCGTCTTCATACTTACGCAGCTTTGCGAGCGGCTCAAGGAATGCCTGGAGCAGTGACTTCTGGGCAGCACGCACACCGATGATGTATGCACCGATGCGGTTGATAGAACCGTCGAAGTAGTCAAGTCCGATGTGAGCACGGTCGAGAGCGTCGGCACGTACCAATTCAGAGAACAGGTTGCGCGTGTTGTCGTCGAAGAGAGTAACGTGGTCAGAATCCCAGTGCATAGGACGAGACACGTGGAGCATCAGCTCGGGCACGAACAGAAGCAGCGAAGAAACTGCATCCGACACGTTTTCTGTAGGCTCGTAGTGGCCAGTGTCCAGTGTGTAGATAACGTTGTTCTTTGCGCAGTAGCCAGCATAGAAGTCGTGCGAACCAACTGTGTAAGCCTCAAGACCGATACCGAACAGTTTTGCCTCCAAGCAAGGCTTCATGTTGGGCAGGTTCTCGGCGAGAATCTCATCGAGACTGTTCTTCAGTATCTCACGGTAGCGTGACTTCTCAACAGTGATGTCCTTGCTTCCGTCGTGTACCCAGATGTTCATGATACACGGGTCGTTCTGATACTTACCCATAGCGTCGGCTATACGGCGGCAACGCTTTGTGTGCTCAATCCAGAAGTCGCGTATTTCCTTGTTGGGGTTTGACAGAGACAGGCTGCCACTCTTCGGGTGAGAGAAAGAGGTAGAGTTGAAGTCGAGCTTCAGGTCGTGCTCCTTTGCCCACTGCATCCATCCCTGGAAGTGCTCAACGCCCACTTGGTCGCGGTCAACGAGCTTGCCGTTGAACTCACCGTAGATTTCGTGGAGGTTCAGACGATAAGTACCTGCGAGCAGAGTCTGCACCTTCTCGATGTCCTGACGCAGTTCGTCGATGTTGCGAGCCTTACCAGGATAGTTACCTGTAGACTGTATACCGCCCGAAGCGGCCTCTCCGCGTTCGAAGCCTACCACGTCGTCTGCCTGCCAGCAGTGCAGTGAGATAGGAGTCTTCTCCAGAGTCTCGATGGCCTTGTCGGTGTCAACACCAAGAGCGGCATAGCGCTCTTTTGCAATCTCGTAGTTTTTTGTGATTAATTCTGCCTTCATTTTGCTTTAGGTTTTGTTTTTTATGTGTTATGTTTGTTTCTGTTTTATACTATGCATGACTGGAAAGGATTAACCTTTCTTTGCCACGACCTCCAGGAAACGCTCGTAAGCCTTGTCCCAAGCCTCCTTGTCCTGCGGCTCGAAGCTCTTCAGTTCGATGCTGTTGGCAATGATGCGGCGCATATCCCAAATGTCGCCCACGTCTCCGGCAGCCTTGGCTTGCAGCATTATGTTGCCTATGGCTGTGCCTTCCTGCGGTCCGGCGAGCACCTTTATGCCAAGACTGTTTGACGTGAACTGGTTCAGATGGGCGTTGAGCGAACCGCCACCGATGATGTGGAGCACCTCGATGGGGAATGTGGCCATCTCCTTCAGGTAGCCGAACACCTGGCGATAGCGCAATGCGAGGCTCTCGAATATGCAGCGGCATATCTCGGCATAGCCCTCAGGCACGTGCTGACCGGTCGTCTTGCAGTAGTCCTTTATGGCTTCCACCATCGACGAGGGGTTGGCGAACATCTCGTCGTCGGGGTTGATGATGCTCTGAAACGGCGTGGTCTTCATAGCATCGGCAATGAGTTCCGTGTGCGACTTGGGAGCATCGGTCCACTCCTTGCGGCATCTTTCATAGAGCCACATGCCGCAGATGTTCTTCAGGAAGCGTGTTGTGCCGTCGATACCGCCTTCGTTGGTGAAGTTGCGGTCGTAGCTCACCTTATTTATTATAGCGTCTTTGGTTTCTATACCCATCAGGCTCCATGTGCCGCTGCTGAGGTAGGCGAACTTCTCGTCCTTTGCCGGCACGGCTGCCACGGCACTTCCTGTGTCGTGTCCTGCCACTGCCACCACAGGCACAGCTCCCAGTCCGGTCATCTTCTGCACTTCCGGCGTCAGCGTGCCAATCTCTGTGGCGGGATTGACCATCTCGCCGAAACTGTCGCGCGTCAAGCCTACGCTCTCCAGCAGTTTCTCGTCCAGCAGTTTTGTCTTCGGATCGAGCATCTGACTGGTTGAAGCGATGGTATATTCGCACACGGTCTTGCCTGTGAGCATATAGCTCAGCGCGTCGGGCACAAACAGAATCTTGCTTGCGTTCTCAAGAGCCGAGTCGCCGTTCTTGCGCATCGTGTAGAGTTGGAACAGCGAGTTGAAGTTCATAAACTGTATGCCCGTGATGTCATACACCGTCTCCTTGTCCACAGCGTTCTTGAAGTAGTCTTCCATCATTCCGAACGTGTGAGGGTCGCGATAGGCCAGCGGATTGCGCAGTATGGCACCGTCAGAACCAACGCACACGAAGTCAACGCCCCATGTGTCGATACCAATCGAGCATATCGGCAGCTGTCGGCGTGCGGCTTCCTTCAGTCCCTTTATCACTTCGTTGTAGAGAGCGTATATGTCCCAGTAGAAATGGCCGCCAGTTTCTATGAGGTTGTTGTCGAAACGGGTCAGCTCTTCCTGCTCTATCTTTCCGTCGTTCAGCCGGCCTACGATAGTCCTGCCGCTCGTTGCTCCGAGGTCAACGGCAAAGAAGCATCTTCCTTTTCCCATGTTTGTCCTTGTTGAGTGATTAGTAGTTTGGTTTTTGTTTATATAAAGGTAGTGCAAACGGGTTGTCTTCAAACTCTCCAAACGGGTTGTCTTCAACTTGCCCAAGCCCACCTTTACTCTTTGCAAAGTTAGAAGTTAAGCGCAAAAACAAGTTTTAGATTTTGGCTTTTGAACTGAAAAAAGTGCTATCAGAAACATCGGTGATGTGCTATATAACAATGTGTAGGAGTGAAGAGCCTTTGGATGTGAAGAATCGCTGCGCGCAGCCGTATCTGGCGCAGCGCCCTCCTCTTGTCAACATTTATTGCGAGCAGACTCCAAAGGAAGCTTCACCTCTTGACATCCCTGCAACCATTTGACCTACAACAGACTACAAAGGCCGCGAAAAATCGCATCAATTTTGCCCGAAAATGTATGCAATCTTTGGCCAAAATCGCATACATTTTCGGACAAAATTGATACATACGATTTTTAAGGTGGGTTCTTTCATGGCATTGGCGAAATGGAGAGCGGTTTGCGCAGCTATTCTACTCTATTCGTTCTCCCTTTGCCTTTCATGTTTCGATCAGTAAACGATTACGTGTATTTTGTGTGCACCTCACAGCAGCACCAAGACGTTTTTATTGTTACTTTTGCACTTGGCTTGTCCGCCCCTTGCAGCCATTGGCTTTGCTCAAGCGCACGGCACAGAAGGACCCGGAATATACGATACGAACATAACCTAAAAACTACAACACATAATGACAACATTGACTATTGCAATCGTGGTCGTCTTCGTGCTGGGCTATATGCTCATAGCACTCGAAAGTCTGACCAAGGTGAACAAGGCGGCCATCGCGCTGCTGATGTTCGTGGCGTGCTGGACCATTTTCATGATCGACCCGTCAAGTTATCTGCCCGCCGCCATAGGCGACAAGACAGCCTCGGTGGTGAGCGAAGTGATAGAAAAGCACTTGGGAAGCACCTCCACCACACTCTTCTTCCTCATGGGCGCAATGACCATCGTGGAACTCGTTGACCAGAACGGCGGCTTCAACTTCGTCCGCGACACACTGCGCACCAAGAGCAAGCGCGCGCTGCTGTGGCGCATAGCGTTCATGACATTCTTCCTCTCGGCCATTCTCGACAACCTCACCACGGCCATCGTGATGATAATGATATTGCGCAAGCTCGTGAGCGACCACAAGGACCGCATCATCTACGCCTCGCTCGTGGTGATAGCGGCCAACTCGGGCGGAGCGTTCTCGCCCATCGGCGACGTGACCACCATCATGCTATGGAACAAAGGTGTAATCACGGCTATGGGAGTCATCAAGGAACTGCTCGCGCCATCGCTCGTTTCGCTGATTATCCCGACCTGGATACTGTCACTGTCGCTCAAGGGTGACATGCAAAGCGACGCCGACATTGCCACAAAAGAGGCCTCCGAGGCCGAGCTGCTGTCGGCAAGACAGCGCAAGACGGTGTTCTTCCTCGGTGTGGGCGGACTGATTTTCGTGCCGATATTCAAGACCATCACCCATCTGCCTCCGTTCGTAGGCATACTGCTCGTGCTCGGTCTGCTGTGGACCGTCACCGAAGTGTTCTACGGCCGCCTGCCGGGCATCGAGGAGAAGGGCGCGAAGATGAAGCGCGTCACCAACATGCTGTCGCGCATCGACATGTCCACCATACTCTTCTTCCTCGGCATACTCATGGCTGTGGCCTGCCTGGAGACGGTGGGAGTGCTTACCGCACTTGGCGAGGGACTAAACACTACGTTCAACGGCAACCACTATCTCGTGACGGGCATCATCGGCGTGCTGTCGAGCATCGTGGACAATGTGCCTCTCGTGGCCGGCTGCATGGGCATGTATCCCATGGCCGAGGCTGGCGACATGATGCAGGACGGCATCTTCTGGCAGCTCCTGGCCTACTGCGCCGGCGTGGGCGGTTCGATGCTCATCATCGGCTCTGCTGCAGGTGTGGTCGTGATGGGTCTCGAAAAGATAACCTTCGTGTGGTACATGAAGCGCATATCGTGGGTGGCTTTCCTCGGATATATTGCCGGAATGATTGTCTACTGGATTGAGCGCACGTTTATATTCTGACGGAGAGACGTGGTAGGTACAGCACGCCCTACCATTAGCAAAGTTGGAAGGCTTAGTAGGCGCAGCGTGGACGCAGCACCTACTAAGCCATCCAACTGTGCTGAGAGAGTAGGCTCATGCGTCCTCACTCTTGGCAAAAAGGCACGTAGCACCTACTAAGTCTTCCAACTAAGTTTGCTTTGGGGATTGTTCGTCTTTGCACGAACGGCGAGGCATCGTTATAGAACCGTCACCTTAATCCTTAAATTCAAGAAATCCTTCCACCCATTCGGCTCTGTGCATATCGGCTTCGGCAGATGGATTGGACACCGAAAGCCCCAAGAGACGAATGGCGTGTTGGGAAGAGAAGCTGACTGTCTTCAGCAACCGTTTGGCCAGGGGCAGTATCTCGTCCTTTGTGGTGAGCGACTTCAGCTGCGTCACACTGCGCGTTATCTGAGTGAAGTCGGCATACTTCACCTTAAGAGTAAGCGTCCGCCCCTCAAAATCATCCTTCTTTATTCGGCGAACCAGTTCGAGCACGGTATGGTAGAGTTCTATCGTCACCGCCGAACGCTTGCTGATGTCTTCGGCAAAGGTTTGTTCGCACCCCACCGACTTGCGCACATACTCGCTCTCCACAGGGCGAAGGTCGATGCCTCGGGCGAAGTTGTAGTAGGTGGCACCTACCTTGCCGAACACTTCCTGCAAGTGGTTTCGGGAACATTCCAGCAGGTCGCGCCCGGTAAAGATGCCCATGAAGTGCATCTTCTCGGCAGTCTTTGCCCCTACTCCCCAGAACTGTTCCACCCGAAGCGTGCGGATGAACTCCTGCGCACGGTCGGGATGAATCACCGTAAGGCCGTCGGGCTTGCGGTAGTCGGAGGCTATCTTGGCCAAAAACTTGTTGTAAGAAACTCCGGCTGAAGCGGTGAGGTGCAGTTCCCCACGTATGCGCTGACGTATCTCCTTGGCTATATCAACGGCAAGGGGAACGTTCTTCTTGTTTTCCGTAACGTCGAGGAAAGCCTCATCGATGGATATTGGCTCTATGAGGTCGGTATAATCGTGAAAGATGGCGTGTATCTGAGCCGACACAGCCTTGTATTTGTCGAAATGCGGCGGCACGAGCACCAACTGCGGGCACATGCGCTTGGCCGTAACCACAGGCATGGCAGAATGAACGCCGAAGCGGCGAGCCTCATAACTGGCCGTGGACACCACACCGCGCGGTTCATCGTGAGCCACAGCAATGGGTTTGCCGCGCAGTTCGGGACAATCGCGCTGCTCCACGGAGGCGAAAAACGCGTCCATGTCAACGTGTATTATCTTGCGCTCTGGCATACTGTGCAGATAAGTCGTGACGACGGTATGTTGAATGTAGTGTGAAAGAAGCCGCCAGGACAGTGAAGCACTGTCTTCAAGTCGGCGCGCAGCCCACGTCCGGTGAGTTTCAGCAGACTCTCTTTCATGGTCCACAGCCTCGTGAACTCATAGGCCGGGTCGGCTGAGGCTATGGCCTTTTCGTATTCTGACGGGCTAAGCACGTGGAGGGCGAGGCTGTCCTTAAACGGCCTGACGGCTTCGATGTCTACACCAATGGGCTTGTCGTCTATCGCGCACGCCACGGCAGAACGGCAGTGGCTCAGGTTGAAATGGATGGTCTCGTGCCCTTCGATATACGGTTTGCCGCCCACTTCATACCCAAACTCCACGTTTTCGGTTATGCCGTACTCCGTTTTAAGAGCGTGCATGAGCAACCGATATGCGGCAACGCACTGCCTGCGCCCCTCTTCATGGCTGAAGCGCAGGGCTTGTTGGCGGCGCTGTCCGGATATCTCGGCAAGTGCTTCGTCAAGATCGAAACCGTAAATGTCGTTGTCTATGTATACCACGTTGCAGAAAAGATGAGAATTCTAATGGTGCTGAAACGGAGACTCTATATAATAAAAAAGGTATATAACCGCAGCAGCTATGCTTCTTTGGTCTCCGTTTCAGTCACGCCAATGCCAAGCTCGGCCTTGGGTATCTTGCGGTTGGGGTTCTCCTTCGCTCCGAGGTCAACCAGCTCGCGACCCTTCTTCACCACGCTTTGGTTTCCCGTGAGCAGTTTGTTGTCGGCAAAGGCATACGCCTTCTGCGCCTTCTCCATGGCATCGCCAAGGTCGTGGTATCGCTTGATGAAGTCGCCCAGTCGGTCGAGCAGCTGTTCGGCCACTCCGAACACTCGTTCCTGGTTCTCGGCCTGTTGGTTCTGCACCCATGCTATGTGTATCATGTGGAGTATGCCCAGCAGGTTTTGCTCGCCGGTGATGAACACCTTGCGCTCGAAAGCCTCGCGCCACAGCGTCGGGTCGTTGGCCAGGGCGAGCTGGAGCGACGACTCAAACGGCACAAACATGATGACGAAGTCGATGGCCTCGCGCGGAGCCTTGACATACTTGCTGTAGTCCTTGCGCGCCAGTTCCGTGACGTGCTGGCGCACGCTCTTTATGTGGTCTTGCAAGTAGCGTTCCTTCTCGTCCTGAGTGGTGGCGTTCACGTATTTCTCATAGGCCGTGAGCGACACCTTCGAGTCGATGATTGCGTCCTGCCCCTGCGGATAGTGCAGTATCACGTCGGGCTGCATCTCCTTGCCTGTGTCGTCGTTCTTGATGGGGCGTCCCGACTCGTCGCGCAAGCGCGCCTGCACCTCATAGTGTATGCCCTCGGTAAGCCCCTGCGAGGCCAGCAAGTCGCCCAGTATTATCTCGCCCATGTTGCCGGCGGCCTTGTTGTCGCGGCGAAGCACGTTGGCCAGGTTGTCGGCCTTCAAGCCTATCTCGCGGCTGCTGTCCATCATCAGGCGTATCTGCTCGCGCAGCGAGGCCGAGTGCTGTGCGGTGTCCTTCATGCTCTCGCCAATGGCTTTGCGCATTTCGCCGATGGCCTCCTTGAGCGGTTGCGTGATGCCGCCCACGCTCTCTACGTTCTGCTCCTTGAGCTTCTGTGCGTTCCGCTCCATTATCTGCTGCGCCATGTTGGCTATCTGCTCCTTGGCGGTGCGCAGTTGCTCGGCAAACTGCTCGCTTCGCAGTTTGCCCTCCTCGGCGTTTTGCTTGCGCAGAAGGTCAATCTCGCGCTGGCGCGCCTCGGCCTCGGCGGCCATGCTGCGGTTGTCCTGCGCCAGAATGCGCGCCTCGGCCTCGGCCTTCTCGGCGCGCTGGGTCAGACTGAGCAGCTGTTCGCCGCGCAGTTCCAGTTCGGTGGCCTTCTTCTCGGCGTCGACCGCCAGTCGCGAACGCTCCCTTTCCGAGGCGGAAATCTTGCGCATGGCCAGTGCCAGTGCCGCAACGGCCACAATCAGCAATATGGCAAGAATGGTGGTCGTCATAGGCTAAGGGCTGCTTCCTGCACCATTTCGCCAAGCGTGGGGTGCGTGTGGATGATGTCTTTCAGTTCGCTTGCGGTGGTGTCGCGGCACATCAGCGCGGCTATCTCCTGGATGATGTCGGCGGCGTGGGCCCCAAAGGCGTGGCAACCAATGATGCGTCCGTCCTCTTCGGCGGCGATGAGCTTTATTAGCCCCTCGGTCTCGTTCATTGCCAAAGCCTTGCCGTTGGCGCGGTAGTGTGAGCGTGCGCAGCGGTAGGCCACGTCGTTTTGCTTGCAGAAGTCCTCGCTTGCGCCCACGCTTGCGGCCTCGGGATTGGTGAAAATGGCGGCAGGCATGATGTCGAAGCGTATGCCGTCGGTGCGGCCGAGCACGTGGTTTATGGCGCGGAGTCCCTGCATTGTGGCGGCGTGGGCGAGCATCTGCCGTCCGTTAACGTCGCCTATGGCGTAGATGCCCGGCACGTTGGTCTGCATGTTGTCGTCAACCTTTATGCCCTTTGCGTCGTGTTCCACGCCGACGGCGTCGAGATTAAGCCCCTCGGTGTTGGGCTTCCGTCCCACGGCGAGCAGCACCTTGTCGGCCTCCACTGTGACGGTCTTGCCCTTGCGCTCAAACGTTACCTGGCCGTCAGCGATGGAGTTGACGGCGGATTGCAGGTAAAACTCTATGCCTTTCTTCTCCAGTTGCTTGCGCAGACGCTTGGCAATGTCGCTGTCGAGCGACGGCAGGCACTCCTTGAGGAACTCAACGACAGTGACTTTGCAGCCGAAACTGTTGAAAACACAGGCGAACTCCATGCCGATGACACCTGCTCCTACGATGCAGAGGCGCTGCGGCAGTTCGGTCAGGCTGAGCAGTTGGGTGCTGTCGAGCGTCATGCTGGAGTCCATGTCGGCTATCCTTGGCATCTTCGGACTCGCCCCTGTGGCTATCACAATGGCCTTGGCCGTGTATTCGTCTTGGCCTACCGTGACGGTGTGGCTGTCCTTCAGCTGCGCCTCGCCCTGCACGTAGGTTATGCCCGGAGCCGAGAGCAACGTCTCGATGCCGCTGCGGAGCTGCGCGGTTACGGTGTTCTTGCGCTCAACGACCTTGGCGAAGTCAAACGTGTATTGCATGCCTTCGAGTCCGAAAGCGTCGGCCTCGCGCAGTGTGTCCATTATCTCGGCGTTGCGGGCGTAGGTCTTTGTGGGTATGCAACCCTCGTTGAGGCACGTGCCACCGGGCTGTTTCCTCTCTATTATAACTGTGTTGAGGCCGTTCTTTGCGGCATATTCGGCAGCGCGATAGCCGCCGGGTCCGCTTCCTATGATGATGATGTCGGTGTTCATGGATGAAGTTTTTGGGGAATAAATGTGGAAGTTGTCTAATAAGTGACGGTGAAAAAATAAGTTGGTATGATTTGCGGCTTATATTTTTGAGATGTTTTTGTCTCTTGAAGAGGGAGCATAGCGGGCTATGTGACCGATGAAAGAGGCGAAAAGACGGCAAAACGCCGTTGCCGAAAAGTAAAAAACGGCAGAGCCAATCCGCGCTTAAACGCTTGCGGATACGGCTCTGCCGCTAATGTCAATTAGCTTCTTTCTGCGAAGAAGCCATCTGCTTGTAGGTCACGATGGGGTGCTTTGCGGCCAGCACATCGTCAACACGTCCAATAGGAGTGTTGTGCGGAGCGCTCTTCACCACCTCCGGCTCTGTCTTTGCTTCCTCGGCTATGCGGCGCATGACGGCGATGAAGCCGTCGATGGTGTCCTTGCTCTCGTTCTCGGTAGGCTCTATCATGAGCGACTCGTGGAAGAGTAGGGGGAAGTAAATAGTGGGAGCGTGGTAACCATAGTCGAGCAGACGCTTGGCTATGTCCATGGTTGTCACGCCGGTAGACTTGTCCTTCAAGCCGTTGAACACGAACTCATGCTTGCAAAGTCCGTCGATGGGCAGTTCGTAAACGTCCTTCAGCGACTCCTTTATATAGTTGGCGTTGAGCGTGGCCAGCGGACCCACCATCTTCAGGTTCTCGTGTCCGAGCGAGAGGATGTAGGCATAAGCGCGCATGATGATGGCGAAGTTGCCGTGGTATGGGCCAACCGATGTCTCGCACTCGCCGGGCAGGAACTGCTCCAGCCCCTTTCTCACGCCCACAGGGCCAGCGCCAGGGCCGCCTCCGCCGTGCGGTGTGGAGAACGTCTTGTGCAGGTTGATGTGCATGACGTCGAAGCCCATGTCGCCCGGACGCGCCGCGCCCAGCATGGGGTTGAGGTTGGCACCGTCGTAATACAGCAGTGCTCCACAAGCATGGACGAGCTTCTCTATCTCGGGGATGGCCTTCTCGAAGAGTCCAAGGGTGTTGGGGTTGGTCATCATCATGGCGGCCACGGTGTCGTCGAGCAGTCCCTTCAGGTCGTCAACATCGACGATGCCCTCCGGCGTGCTCTTCACTTCCACCACCTCAAGACCGCATACGGCAGCCGAGGCGGGGTTGGTGCCGTGGGCCGAGTCGGGCACAATCACCTTGGTGCGCTTCGAGTCGCCACGGCTCTCGTGGTAGCTTCTTATCACCATCAAGCCAGTCAGCTCGCCGTGGGCTCCGGCAAAGGGATTGAGGGTGAACTTGCTCATGCCTGCTATCTCGGCCAATGCGTGGTCGAGACCCTCGCACACCTTGAGCGCACCCTTGCAGGTTGACTCCGGCTGCAGCGGGTGCAGGTTGGCGAAGTCGGCCATCGCGGCCACCTCCTCGTTGATGATGGGGTTGTATTTCATCGTGCAACTGCCCAATGGGTAGAAGCCGTTGTTCACTCCGAAGTTGTTTTCGCTGTGGTTGGTGTAGTGCCTCACCACGGTCATCTCGTCGCATTCGGGCAGGGCGGCGTCGGCCTTGCGGCGCATGTCGGCTGGTATGTCGTAGTTGCCAAAACGGTTTTTGGGCAGCGAGTAGCCCTTGCGCCCCTCGTGCGACAGTTCGAATATAAGATTGCCGTATAGTTTGTTGTTCATGGCTCAGATGGTTTCAATAAGTTTGTCAATCTCCTCCTTGGTGCGCTTCTCCGTAACGGCAAACATGATGGTGTCGTCGGCCACCTTGATGCCGCCGAAGATGCCCTTGTCGATGAAGCGCTTTTGCAGCGCGTCGACGTCGCCGTCATACTTCACGCAGAACTCATTGAAGAACGGACGGTCGAAGGCCAGCGTGAAGTGGCCTGTGCCGATGAGGCGTTCGCACAGGTAGTGCGCTCCGGCATACGACAGTTCGGCGGCCTCTTTCACGCCTTCCTTGCCCATTACCGACATGTATATGGTGACGAAGAGTGCCATCAGACTCTCGTTTGAGCAGATGTTCGATGTGGCCTTCTGCCTCCTTATGTGCTGCTCGCGTGCCTGCAGCGTCAGAGCGAAGGCGCGCTGGCCGCGGCTGTCCTTGGTCATGCCGACAATGCGGCCCGGCATCTTGCGTATCAGTTTCTCTGTGCAGCACATGTAGCCCACCGAGGGTCCGCCGAAGCTCATTGGTATGCCGAGGCTCTGTCCGTCGCCCACGGCAATGTCAGCGCCCCACTCGCCGGGAGTCTTGAGCACTGCGAGGTCGGCAGCCACACTGTTCATTATCAAGAGAGCCTTGTTGGCGTGGGCCAAGTCGGCGAAGCCTTCGTAGTCCTCGACCACTCCGTAGTAGTTGGGTTGCTGCACGAGCACTCCGGCAACGCCGCCCTGCACAATCTTTGCGGCGAGGTCGTCCTTGTCGGTTGCGCCGTTCTTTGCGGCAATGGTCTCCAGTTCGATGCCGTGGAACTTGGCGTAGGTGCGCACGACGGCCATTATCTTCGGGTCTACCGTGGCCGAAACGAGCACCTTGTTGGCCTTCTTGCCTGCGGCCACGGCCATCATCACGGCCTCGGCTGTGGCGGTGGTGCCGTCATACATCGACGCGTTGGAGATGTCCATGCCCGTAAGCTCGGCCATCATCGACTGGTATTCGAATATGTAGTGGAGTGTTCCCTGCGATATTTCAGCCTGGTAGGGAGTGTAGGAAGTGAGGAATTCCGAGCGGCTGATGATGTTTGGCACCACCGATGGGGTGTAGTGGTCGTAGACGCCAGCTCCGGCGAAGCACGTCAGCTGGGCGTTCTCCTTGCCGAGAGCCTCGAAGAAGCGGCGCACCTCAAGTTCGCTCATGGCCTCGGGCAGATTGTAGTCGCCCTTGAAACGAATGCTTTCTGGCACCTCGGCATACAGGTCTTCAAGCGATTTCACGCCGATTTTCTCCAGCATAGCAGCCGTGTCAGCCTCTGTATGTGGGAAGTATTTGTAGATCATGTCTATGGTTGTTCGTATGTATGGGTATGTCTTTAATGATGGTTGGCAGTGGTGCGCAACCCTGAGGCAACCACTTGAGACTGCTGTCCCGTGCAGATGCGGCGGCCGGCGTACCACTGCCAATCCCGTAAGTGAGTATTTACGCCTCCTTAGCGCAGAACTCCTCGTATGCCTTGGCGTCCATCAGGTTGTCGAGTTCGGCCTTGTCCGACATCTCAACCTTGATGATCCAGTTGGCGAAAGCGTCCTGGTTGATCAGTTCGGGAGTGTCCTCAAGAGCCTCGTTCACCTCGACCACGGTGCCGCTCACGGGTGAGTTGAGGTCGCTGGCGGCCTTCACGCTCTCAACAGCGCCAAACTCCTCGCCGGCTTCCACCTCGTCGTCAACTTCGGGCAGGTCAACATAAACAACGTTTCCGAGTGCGTGCTGGGCGTAGTCTGTTATGCCTACGTAGCCGAAATCACCTTCAACCTTCACAAATTCGTGCGACTCTGAGTAGTAGAGTCCTTCAATTACCTTTGCCATGTTAATGCTTTATTTTTTATAATGTTTGTCGTAGAACTTCTTCTTCACCACCGTTCCGGGGAAAGTCTTCTTGCGTATCTGTATCTTTACGGGCGTGTCGAGCTTGGCGTAAGCGGCGTCGATGAGTGCCATGCACACGCTCTTGTCGGTCGATATGGTGTGGTAGCCGGTTGTCACCTCACCAATCTTGTCGCCTTCGGCGTTGAGCACTGCATAGCCGTGGCGCGGTATGGCCTTGTCTGCCAGTTCTATTCCCACCACTTTCTGCTTCACTCCGTCGGCCTTTTGGGCCACCAGAGCGTCGCGGCCGATGAACTCCTCCTTGTCGAGCTTGCAGAATATGCCCAGTCCGGCCATGACGGGCGATATGTCGGCCGACAGTTCGTCGCCATAGAGGGGCAGTCCCACCTCGAAGCGCAGCGTGTCGCGGCATCCCAGTCCGCAGGGCTTGCACCGTCCGCAGGCCATCAGCTTGTCCCAGCAAGCGCGTATGTAGTCGTGCGAACCGTATATCTCAAAGCCGTCCTCGCCGGTATAGCCCGTGCGGCTCACGATGACGTCGCCAATGGTCTTCACGGTGTAGAACGTCAGTTCGCTGCACGGCAGCTCCAAGACCTCTTCCATCACCTTCTCCGACTGCGGTCCCTGTACTGCAAGCTGGCCGTAGAAGTCCGACCGGTTGTGCATTTCGATGTCGAAACCCTCGGCGTTTTCCTGCATCCATGCCCAGTCCTTGTCGATGTTGGCAGCGTTGATTACTATGAAGTAGTCGTTTTCGCCCATCTTATACACCAGGAGGTCATCGACGGTGCCGCCGTCCTCGTAGCACATCATGCCGTACTGTATCTGTCCGGGGGCCAGTGTGCTCACGTTGTTGGTGAATATGTGGTTCACATAGCGTTCGGCGTCCTTGCCCTTCACGGTCACTTCGCCCATGTGCGACACGTCGAACACGCCGCAGGCCGTGCGCACCGCCTGGTGCTCGTCAACTATTGTGGAGTACTGTATGGGCATGTCAAAGCCTCCAAAGGGGCTTATCAGTGCGCCCAGGGCCACGTGTTTGTCATACAGACAGGTTCTCTTGTTTTCCATATTATTGTGTGTATTGTTTATTTTGTCAGCAGTTCGATGAGGTCTTCCTTGCCGAGGTTGAGCACAGTGTCGTCGAGGCGGTCGGGCAAGGCTTGGCGCAGCGCGTCGGCGTCGAGCGCAATGTTGCGCAGCGGCTTTATTATGCGCTGGTCGAGTTCGCCCGTGAGGAAATAGTCGCCGAGCAGCTGCAGGCCCTTTATCATGCCGTTCTTCAGTTCGATGTGGGCCTCGATGTCGCCAACGCCCTCAATGCGCTTGCGCTTCACAATGGTGTATTTGGGGTTGTTGCCATAGATGAACTCCGGCGACAGATACTCGCGCTCTATGTCTTCTATGGCGTTGATGTCGCCGTCGGCGAGTGTCACCTCGCCGTCGCAGAGGTTGCCAAGCACAAACGACTTGAAGCCCTCTATGTCCAAGTCGATGAAGTCCTTGAGCAGGGCTATGCGCTGCCTCACGCTGCTTATGCCCTTGCTCACGAGTTTGGCGTCGGTGGGGGTTATCGACCCCACCATGTTCTCCATGTTGGTGTCGTAGAGCATGGTGCCGTGCACTATGCTCCGTCCTGGTGTGTGGTAGAAGGCGTTGCCCGACACCTTGCGGTCGCCTATCATAATGTCGTTGCGCCCCGACGGGCGTGCGTCGACGCCGAGCTTGCGCAGCATCAGCACCACCATGTTTATATAGCGGTTGAAGGTGAAGTTCACCGCCTCGTCCTTCGTTATGTATGAGAACATGATGTTGCTCATGTCGGCATACACGCATCCGCCTCCGCTCTTGCGCCTGTATGTCTTGATGTTGTGCTCGCGGCAGAAGTCGAGGTTCACCTCGCTTTCTATCAGTTGGTTGCGCCCGAAGATGACGCTTGGCTCCACTTGCCACATGAAAAAGCAGTCGTCGGCGTCAATGTGGCGGGCGACAAACTCCTCCATTGCCAGATAGAACGACAGGCGGCGCGTCTCTTTGCGGGGCAGGGCGATGTGTAGCATGGCTATTGCAATTACTCTGCAAAATTATTAATAAAAGGTGTAAGAGCCAAATGAAAGCGGTTAAAATATAGAGCCGCCAACCCTACCCCACTACACCTCACAACGACAAAACAGGCCGGGAGACTTCGCGTCTCCCCGGCCTGTTTTGTCGTTGTATGGCATTCACATTACTTATAGCTCTTACTTTCCGTTTCTTATATACTCCAAGGCTCGCTCAAACTGGTTGTCGCGACCTGTTCGCTTGTAGAGGTCCTTGTCAAACCTCACCTCGATGTCCGGACTTATGCCCCGGCCCTCTATCACACCGAGTTTGCCGAACGTTATAAGACAGTTGGGGATGTAGGCATATACCGGAGTCTCCCCCATCACGCCTATTGTTCCGGAATATCCGGCGGTTGGGTTGAGTCGGAAATCGTTATAGAGTGCGCAGCCTGCGCCATACGTTCTTGTACCAATCGACACACCGTTGCTGTGCTGCTTCACCGCTGCGGTTGACACTTCGGCGCACGACACGGTGTTGGCGTCAGTGAGTATCACGATTGGCTCGGTGATGTCTTCTTCGTTCTCTGCCGGGCAACTGAAGAATCTTTCTCGCGGTGCGGTGTAATCAAGCCGTCCTATGCCGTTCTTTTGTTTTTCAGTTCCGAAGACGTATGAGTCACCCCCGAACAGCAGTCCACTGAAGTAGCCGAGGTTAATCAGATAACCGCCACCATTGTGCCGCACGTCGAGTATCACTCCCTTTAGTTGTCCGTTTTCGTGCATGGCATAAACAGTGTCGCGCCAGGCGAACAATTCGTCGTGAATATATTTAGCTGCGTCGCCGTTTATGTCGTTTGAATAAGTGTCTCCCATATTCGTCGGCAGATCAAATCCCTTCAGGCGGTAGCCGGCAATGCCGTCTTTGGTCACAAACATCTCAACGCCTGTGGCTGTCTGGGCAAAGTTTTGGCTTATTGCAAATCCGAACGATTCGGCCAGAGCCTGATAGTCCGGGTTCTGCATCATTTGCTTAAAATACATCATAAACCAGTCATAGTCCTCAGGCACATCGGGGTCTATCTCGCCCGTTGCGTTGTTCAATTCAGTACACAGCCTGCTGATGAGTTGTCGCGTGTTGTCATCAACATCCTCCCCTTCGCACACTTGCAGCATGGCCGGAATGTATTTTTCCAGCATGAAATGCTCCAGCAGATAGCCCGGCGAGATGTATTTGTATTTCGTTATGTCCTTGGTCGTTGTCCTGTAGTACTGTTTTTCCCAACGGCTCACGGTGTCGTTGTAGTCGTCAAACTGCTTGCGGCGGTTGTAATTTGGGCAAAAACCGCGCTGCTTTCCAGACAGAGCATAGTCCAAATAGACCACCATCGTGTGGCCGTCATGCAGTGTGTCGAACGCCTCTGTATACAGTTTGAGAGCTTCTCCCGATATGGCGTTCAGCGAGTCGTTGCTGGGCTTGTCTGAATTGTTCACGCTGTCCAGCCTTGCGTCGAGCTGCATAAACAGCGGACGGTACTTAGCGTTCTGCTCGTCCCAGTCAACCGACTCGATGTCCCATCCGACGTAACATTGATTATATGCCTTCCACATCACGTCCCACTTCTGCGTATATGTGACTGCGTCCAGTTCGCCAAGGCCAGCGCCGTTGACCAGTCCCACCTCGTCGTTGTCCTGACGGCAAGAGCTGACGGCCGCCAAAAGAGCCACGGCCATCAGTAGTATGTTGATTGAAAATCTCTTCATATAGCGTATATGTATGTAGTTAGAAAATATAAGATATTCCGCCTGTCAGCGACAAGGTGTTGTTGTACTGATAGTCTTTCGACGCTTGATACTGCTTCTTCTTGCTCACCACACTGTAATAGTAGCGCGCCTCCACCTGAGCTGCCCAGTGTTCGGCAAAGCGATATTCCACGCCTACGCCGCCCACATAGCCGAAGTCGAACCGCTGGTCGCGGCGGCTGTCCAGGCTAACGGAGGCATCCACAGGCACCTCCATATCGTAATCGATATCCACATCGGAGCCCTTCACGCGGCTGTTCAGCCAATAGCCGCCATACACGCCGGCATTGAGGAAGCCGCGAACCTTCTCGCCTCCAAACGAAAACGAGGCCATCACGGGCAGGGTCAGATAGTTGTCGCGGTACTTGTAGTTTATCAAGCTAACGAGGTGTTCCGTACGCCGCATGGTATAGCCACGCTGCTGGAAGTCAAGTTCGGCACGCACTCCAAACCAGTCGTTGAAGTCATACTGTCCGTTCACTCCAAACTGTACACCCCATCGGCTGTCATACCGCCAGTCATACTGGTATTGGGTGTCAATGCCCAGTTTGTTGTTTGCCGCTCCTATGGTAGCTCCTATGCGCCACTGTGCCATAGCAGAAGAGGCAGCCATGAGCATCGCTGCGGTGAAAAATAGCTTTTTTGTCTTCATAAGCATCTATTCGTTTGTTATTTTGTTTAGTTTCCTGAATCTCTTTCGCGTCTTCATTCTGCAGCCATAAACATCATCAAATGAAGACCTGCACATATAGAACAAATCCGTTCACAGTCTGTTTCGCGTGCAAAGTTAACATTTATTTGCGAAACGATACCTTGTTTTATGACGTGAATTCAACAAGCAAGTGCAAATCTATGATTTTCGGATAATTCCGTTGTGTCTTTATGCTGTTTGTCTTGAGGTGGGTTCTATAAATTACCACCGTAACAAACAGCAAAGCTAATTTATAGAACTCACCTTAAAGTATAGTGTACGTAAAGACCAAGACAATGCAGAAAAGCACTAATGCAGGCAATTTTTCAGGTTTAGTAATGTTCAAAGAATAAGTTCCTCAAGTTTGTCCTGTATTTTTAGGCAGTTTTTTATTGTTTCATTGATACCAGATACGGTAACATCACGTAATTCCGTCATCGAACCACTCTCATCAACAATTATTAGATTGTAGATTTGTGCTTTATCAGATTTGATGTCTTTAGTCTGAAGATCTCCGTGAATTGCAACCCTTTGGCAGTCAACCGTTTCAAAAATGACATCAATTTTGGTCAAAAATCGATATGATTTTCGCCGAAAATGTATGCAATCTTTGCCGAGAATGCATACTATATTTGGGCGAAATCGGCGTGTTTGTCTTGGAGGGCGTGAAAGAAGTTTACGAAAGAAGTGAAGAGTGAAGAATTCATTTCCTTGCGCAGCGATTCTTCATTTTGCGCAAACCGCTCTTCTTTTCACAGAAGCAAATGGTTAAAATCGGGATAAAACCGTTAACTTTGCATCAAAATTAAGGATTCTTCCGTTAAAATGCATAAATGACATAAATACAGTAGAGCGAAGTGCATGGGGAGACAAGATGCTTCGCAGACGCTGTTCATGCTAAAAGGGAAACAAGGCAAAACTGTAATAGCCGTTGTGAATGTTAGTCAAAGATACAGAGAGGACGACCGCGCCCTCTGCACAGTTGGAAGCCTGTAGTAGGTGCTGCGTCCGCGCTGCACCCATCAAGGCCAAAGTCCGACAAGCAGGCTCGGGCGCAGCGCCTACTATAGGCAGCAGCTATGAATCCGACAAGGCTAATTTATAAAACCAACCTAAGTTCAAAAGAATCCAAACTCATAACAAAAATACATAATAATGAAGAAGCGAAACATTGTAATGTCGTTGCTCTTGTCGGGTTGTGCGCTCACTGCGTTTGCTGCCGAAGGCGACGACTTGTTGGTGCTCTACCTCGACGGGACTAACCATTCCGCAAAGATGGAGACAGTGGAGAAAATCACGCTGGACGACCGCACGCTTACGCTCGTAGGCACGGATGGCAGCAAGGAGAGCAAACCTCTCGCACAAGTGGACAAAATCCTTTTCGGCAAGAACGCCACCAGTATAGCCGCAGCAAAGGCGGACAAGGAAGGCGACGTGATTGTGCGCGCCACTGGCTACTCGTTCACCGCAGAGGGACTGCGTGACGGAGTGACGCTCACGGTGTATGCCGCAGACGGTAAGGTGGTGGCACGGAGTGTGGCAAAGGACGGCAAGGCTACCGTCAACGCCGAAGGTCTGAGCAACGGAGTGTATATAGTGAAGGCGGCAAACAAGTCGCTCAAGGTAGTGAAACGTTAACAATCGGAGGACTGACAGGTATGATGAAAAAGATACTTTTTTTGCTTGCGCTCATCGTGTGCGCCATCAACGGCATGGCACAGGATGCAGCCAAAGACACACTGTATGTGGTGAAAGACGGCAAGGTGGTGGGTTCATACATCGTAGGCGAGGACGTGGACTGGCTCACCTTCAAGGCTCCAGACGTAAATCCGGGCTATAACTTCGTGAAGTTCGGCGAGTCGGAATATGCGCTGAAGTCGGCTGTGATAAAGAAGCAAGGCAACTACTATCTTCTTTACATCAGCCCCTCTGAGGGACTGACCACTATAAGCGAGATGCTCAACGCCGACCACCTGATGCTGACAGTCACTCCCGACTTGCTCGGCAAAGAGTTTAACCTCTCCGAACTTGACGAGGACGGCGACAGCTATTACTACGTTTACTATGTGGCAGAGTCGATGGAAGACCCTGTCGGCGCTTCGTTTGACGACTGGAGCGAACTGTACAAGGACGGCACTGTGAAGGTCGTAATGGACGACAACCTGCTCAACTTGGCCTTCAACTGGACAGGCAAGGATGGTACAGACGACTTCTCGGGAGCTTACAGCGGTGCTTACACCTTTATAGAGGAAAGCCCATACTACTTCACCGTGGACGGAAACCGCAAGGACTGCAAGGCGGTGTTCTGCGAAACGAAACCAGACGGAGTGACTCTATACTTCACATCGGGCGACATCACAGACGCAAAGCGTCTGCCGGACACCTATTACTACGCTTCGCTGTTTCTCCCCACAAAGGCTCTCAACGGCGAGGACATAGACATCACGGGCAGCACCGAGTTTGAACTGACATTCGTTGACAACATCAACGAGCAGTCCATAAACCTCAGCACCGACAACATCCGCAACGCTACGGGTACGCTCAACGTGGAGAAGAGAAGCGACGGCACTTATTCGGCCAAGATAGACGTTAAGGACATGGGAAGCGACAGCCGTTCGCTGGCTGTGTACTACGAAGGTACGCCGATGGTGTATGACACGTCCACTCCCAACGCCTACACCTTGGGCGAAGACGCCTATACGGACATAAACGCAGCTGCATCGAAACTTGAGGACGGTCTCTACACGTTCTACTTCACATCTACCGGCACCGCCGCCACGGCAGACAACGCTGAAATCACCGTGACCGTGCCGACGGAGTTTATGACTGGCGAGATAAAGGGCTTCTCGGGAACGGAAACCAATGCGAAGATTTCAATCACATACAAGGACGTGACCTACAACCAGGCAAGCTGCAAAGGCTCTGACGCTCTGGCTATGGGCGGCAACGTGAAGGCCACACTGGACGGAACGAAACTGTCGATAGACTTCACCGTGATGGGCATCAAACTGTATGACAAACAGACCCTGAAAGGACATTACGAGGGAAGCGTAACCAACATTGAATAAATAAAGGACATACATAACTATGAAAAAAAGAATATTCAGCCTGCTTGTGCTCCTCTCCGCACTCACGGCAACGGCCTTTGCACAGCAAAAGCTATACTTGATGAAGGGCGACAAGACCGTGGCTTCATACAACACAGACGAGATTGACTACGTTACCTTCCGTCGTCCGGCCGACGCACAAGCTCAAGAGGCGTTCGTCGTGACGCCGAAGGGCGCAGGAAAGACTTCTCTCACATTCCGCATAACAGCCCAGAACGAGGAAAAAACGTATGCCGCAGCGTGGATTCCAGCCAGCCAAGTGGAATTCATGTTGCAGTATCTCTATGGCAAGACGATTGAAACGGCAGACACTGCAAGCCTGCAAACCATTCTGCGCCGACTCGTATTGGCGTCCTCAATAATAGTCACAAGAGGTTCACAGACCTTCAGCATCAGCAACGACAAGGCGTTCGACGACGGAACACTGCCAAGCATCGTCCCGGGACTGGACTACTTCGTGACGGTGACAGATATAGACAGCAGCTTTACCATCGGGGAGAAGATATATTACGCCACCATGCACACCGCCGAACCCGAACAGAGCAAAGAGACCATCAGCGTGGAATACAACGGGCTGACCAGCGACGGCAATGCCTCGTTTGACATCACGCCAAGCAGCGGCATCAAGAAGTTCTACGCATTGTTCGGCAACGACAAGAGCTTGCAACAATACGCAGGCACCTTGGGCTACAGCGGCGCGCTCACTGCTTTTGGCTACGAGTTCACTCCCGAAGAATGGAACGCATACAGTGAGGAAGACCGCGCATGGGAGATTGACGGCGAAGGCGACTACAGTCTGTATGTGCTCGCCATAGACGCCAATGGCGACACTCTCATGGCACAAGCCACAGAGCACATCCAGGAAGAAAACGCCTACGGCACGCCGACGATAACGATTCTGTCGAAAGAGGCTGCCGACGGCAACGTGAAGGTGAACTTTGAAATCATACCCAACGAGGTAAGCAAGGCTACCGTGAGACTGATGAAGGAGAACGATGTGAGCAACGCTCTCAACGAAGGCAAGACGCTCATCGACATCACCAACGGCGACGAGGCCACAGACATCACCTCCACCATCAACGCCGCCGGTGCATATACGTTCAGCCAATCGGACATCGCACGCGGATGGTACACGCTCTTGGTGTGCGCCACCAACGAGAAAGGCTCTACCGTAATGCAGGCAGGCTTCCACTCGCACCTGACCGACGCGTCATGGGAAGTGAACAGCACTGCATTCCCCAACGCCACTACCCGTGCGGCAAAAGGCCTCAACGGAATTAAAAAGCAGAAAGCAAAGGCAATCGGCATCTTCAAGTCAGCAGGCAACCGCATCACAAGATAGGCTTGCAAGCGGAAGCTTTTAGACGACTGTTCTATAAACGGATACATCCGGCATTTCCAAATATGAAATGCCGGATGTATTCGTTTAGGTGGGTTATTCCAACACTACGGAAGGGGCGTAAGGTCATAGTCGATAGGGCCGTCTTCGGGACGATGGATGACAACGAGGGTCTGGTAGGTGTCGAACTCCTCGTCTACATCGTCGTACTTCATCGGAAGTTTGTCAAGGTCAAAATATCCGTCGCCTTTGCCACCGAAACCGTAGTTGACGTGGACACGTCCCTCACGGTCGTAGCCGTCGAGTATGAACGAGTGGGAATAGTATCTGTCCTCCCCGTGCTTGTATGACGTGCCGCCATATAGAACCGGGCGGCCGGCACTAAGTTCGCGATAGACCACTTCTTTCCACTTGCGCTCGTCGTAGTTAGGGTTGCGGGGATAGTCGCGGTAGCCATAGTCCTTCACGATGTAGCCGAACTCGCGGACAACGCCATCTGCCGTCTCCTTGGGATATGTGAGGCTTACGCCCACGCCGTAGTTCATCCTGACAGCCCGGCCGCATCGCGCCATGAGTTGGGCTACCGCCTCACCCTCGCGCTTCTTGTAGTCGCCCCAATAGACATTGCGCATCCGCTTCCAATGAAGCCGGGTGCCGTCGGTCATGCGTTTCGGGTAGCGGTAGTAGTTCATTATCTGCGCAAGCGACGTGGCCACGCAGCCCGTGCGGCAGTGTGTGCCGGCTGAATCAGTAGGAGTCTGGTCGTAGTAGGGTGCGCCTTGGTCCCAAGTGGTGTGAATAAAGTGTGGCACTTCGGGTTTGCAACCTTCGGGAATGGGTGATTTCCGTTCCCCACAAGTGTCGTCCTTGCCGGAAAGGCAAAAAGAATCTGCTCCTTTTGCAGTTTCCCCGAGGTCTTGTGCGACCGCGTCAGCTGACAAAAGGAGCAGACACAAAGGTATTATGAACGCCTTGTTCATATCACATATTCTATATGCTTTAGAACGTTAGGGCTTATTACTTCACAACGAACTTCTTGCCGTTCTGGATATAGAGACCAGACTTCAGTGTGGTCACCTTGCGACCCATGAGGTCATAAATGGGAGCATTGTCACCGTTGGCCTTGTTCACCTTAGCTGAAGAAATGCCGTTCAGCGTACCCCAAAGGAATGACAGATAACCAGTGTGCTGGCATACATCGTTTTCATCATAGTCATAGCAGTAGATATACATCTCTCCACCATCCTTGTCGCCAGTGAACGTTGCATAACCTTCGGTCGTATCCAACCAAGCATAGCCGTTGCCATCATAGAGATAATAGAAATAAGCGCCGCTGTAACCTTCTGTCTGAGAACCATTGAATATTGTAATGTTGCCATCGGTCACTTTGAACTTGATCACAGACGGAGAAGCATACGCATAGTCGAAAGCCAAGGCATAGTCATAGTTGTCGGAACCGGTATACTTGGTGAGAGTGGTTGTTCCTGTATAGTAAGCTGCGCTATCAATCTCGCTGTAGGCGATGGTTCCTTCCATAGTCCATTCCTTCTTAATGTCGGTCTTTGTCAATGCTACTTCAGCACCTTCTGAAACGTAATTGCTCGTATAATACCAGAATCCGAAGTCGTAAATAGAGATTTTGCCATCGTCGGTGAAGTCAGCTACAACATCTCCTGTTCCGTCAGCAGTGCTGGAAGAAGCGAACGTAACCCAGCTGACAATGCCCGGAGCTATAGTTATGGTCTTTTCAGAGAGATTCACCGTACCGACAAGCTGCGAACCGAAGTTGAACAGGTTGTTGATGGTGATGGTTCCGTCCTCGTTTTTTGTAATTTCCACATCATACACCTTTGTGGACATGTCTGTTGCCGAGTTATAGTTGGTGACATACTCTGAGCCTGTGGCCTTAACAGAATAGATACCTACCAGGTCGTCAACAGAACTGATGGCTGCACGACCGATCATGCAGAAAAATGCTGCAACAATCGCTAAAGTAAATCTTTTCATACGCTTGTTTTTTGAATGTTAATTATGTGTTTTGTTATCCTAATGGAAATTCATTGTCTGTGGCTACCGGCTACTCCCAATTGCCATACACCTTGACATAGCCTGTATATTTGTCGGATTCGATATAGCCGGAGAGATACACTTTCTTCGTCGAGTCCTTAAGGTTAAACCAAGAGGAAGAGCTGTAGTCATAGCCTCCATACCATCCGAAGCTGGAGATGGCTACATTGTCCACGCTCCAATTATAAACATACTCGCCGGCGTCGTCCATACCGAGAGTCACGTAGTGCATCTTGTATGTAGAGTAGTCGAAAGTAACCACGCCTTCGCTCTGCGACGGAACTATCTCGCCAACCCACGTTGAATCCACGTCGGGATTAAAGTCTGAGCTTTTTATGGAGAAAATCATCTTAGTGCCGCTGCCCAAGAAATCAGAGAAATAGAATCTGTTGATACCGTCAAGTTGCCAAAACTCCGACTCTGTCTCAGGCAGATTGTCGTTCTGATAATAGCTGAAAGAGACCTCGTCCTTGAGCTTCTTCCACTGCGACACGATGACGGAGCCTTTGAATGTGGTCGTTCCGTTCTGCTGCGTATAGTGGTCAGCGGCAGATTCGCCAATGGCGAGTTTGAAAGCATACTCCTTCTTCTCGTTCAATCCCTTAATGCCGATGGTCAAGGTCTGGGTGGAGTCGCCGGCAGCGAACGCCACGCTCTCCGGAACCTGTATGGCGGCGGTGTCTTTGCTCACCACCGTGATGGGCACAACGGCGGCTTCGGATGTGTCCTTGCGCGAGATGGTCAGCTCAATGCTTTCCTCTTGTGGCGTAAGGATGAACTCCGTGGTGTTGTTGCTGTCGAAGTAAGCGCCCACGACACCCTCAGGAGTGAGTGCGCCCGGACCGTAGCCGTCGCTATCGCTACAGGATGAGAGTGCGAAAGTAAGGCACAGTCCAAATATGCCTGTCATGTATGCTGGAAAAGGAAACTTCTTCATGCTTTTCTCCCTTTTATTGTTGTTTCGTTACGGTGGCGGTTCATGCAGCCACCTTTAGTGATTAATAGTCTGTCTGTGCCGTCACAGCGTTTGACGGGTCGGGATTGAGTATCACGGCCTGGTTGTTGTCGCGCTCGTAGTCGTATATATAATAGTTCAACCAAGGAGCCACGCCATCCTTCTTTGAGTTGATTTGATAAGTGGCCGGATAGTTTGAATTGTTATAATAGCGTTTGATTTGCCTTACGAGACGCTTGTTGTCGAAGTAAACCAATCCCTCACCCCACAGTTCCACGCGCTTCTGCTGCATCAGCTCGGTTATGAAAGCATCCATGTCCGTTGCTGTGCACTTGTAAGTGCGCTTTGTGTAGCGGTAATCGTTCATGAAATTTTCCAAAACCGTTGCTCCTGCCGCCACTCCACTGACGTGTGCCGTAGCCTCAGCGAGGATGAAATACATCTCTTCCACGCGCATCAGCGGAATATCCGTAAGCATTCCCACTTGATAGTCGGACGTTTCGCCGTTATTAAGACGGAACTTCAGTCCTGTATATGCCGGGAGAGCTGACCAGTATTCATCTTCCAGAACGGTGCTGTAGCCATCCGGCACCTTAGCCTCGCCTGCATCGATGGGCGCAACCCATGTCTTTCTGCGCCAGTCGTTGCGGTTGATCTTGTCAAAGAGAGCCTTGTCGATGCCACGGTAGCTGTCGAGCACCATTCCCCAAGAGAACGTTGTAGACTCGGGAGCCATCCAACAAGTCCAAGTGTACCACTGGTAGCTTATCATCTCCTTGTTGCGCATTGACGCAGCCCACATCCAAGCGTGGTTGGCAGTGTTGAAACCAGTCTTGCTGTTGTGCCATTCGTCCTGTGACAATGGATAATAGCCGTCTGACTCTATAGCCATCTTCGCATATTCTGCAGCTTTGGCATAGCACTCATCTGCCGAATAGACCTCAAGTTTGGCATATCCGTCTTTATCGTTCTCATGCGCCAACTGCGTGTCCAGGTCGTCTGCCGACTTCTCGAAGCGAGTAGCCATTTCAAGCCAAAGGCGGGCTTTCAAGCCATACACGACACTCACGTCAGGCAGCACCTTTGACGCTCCACGGTCATAGCCGTCCATGTAGGTCTCTGCATTGTTGAGGTCGTTCATGATGAAGCGATACATGGTGTAGAACGGTACACGAGGATTTTGCTTGGCCTCGTCTTTCGTCGTATTCTCGTCAACGATAGGAACGGTAAGTCCCAGTACATTCTTTGCCTTGGCGTCAAGATCGGAAAAGCCCGTAATCTTGTACTCAAACATACGCGCCAAATCCAGATAGGCCAAAGCCCGATAGGTCAGAGCCATACCCACATAGTCTTTGTAGGTGGTGCCGCTTTTGCCATAGTTGGCCACCACTTTGTTGGCGTTGGCTATCAAGTCATAGTAGTAGGCATAGGTGTAGAGCGGGAATACCGAAAGATATGTGTTGTCAGCTATCCAATACAGATAGTCCATAGACGACCCGTCGTTGTTGAGCCCCACCACGGGAACGTCGCCGCCCAAGATGTCTCTTATGACCATCTGGCAGGGATAACCCCAGTCGTAGGCCACCTGGTCGCCGTTGTAGGTGAACTGGTCGACCATCAAGGCGTTCAGTCCGTTAATCATTCGTTTGCAAGCCGAGACGGAATTGCTCAACTGTCCGTCCGTGATATAGTCCGTCGGGGTCTCCTCCTCGATACATCCTTGCATCAACGAGGCGGCAAATATCATCAAGGGCAATACTGCCAGTTTCTTTATCCGTTTGTCCATATTCGTTTCCTTTCGTTTGTTTGGTTAGAACTGAAGTGTGACACCGCCCGAGATGGTGCGCGTGAATGAATAGTTCTCTGTGCCTGGCGAACCTGTAGAGCTTGTGCGCGGGTCAAGACCCTTGCGCTTTGACCACAGATACACGTTGTCTGCTGTGGCATAGACGCGCACCTTGGTCAAGCCCAGGCGTGACGTCAATGCCTGGGGCAGAGTATAGCCGAGGCTGATGTTCTGCAAACTGAGCCAACTGCCGTTTGTCAGGAAGCGGTCGGAGGCAGATGCAGCATAAGTGTCGCCAAACTGGAAGCGTGGTATGTTGGAGTTCTTGTTGTCGGTTGACCATGCGTTCAGCAAATCCGTGTGGAAGTTGTAGCCTACCGACGAGCTTGACGGACACCCCATGAGGTTCTGATAGCCGTAGTCGAACACCTTTCCGCCTATGGAGTAGGAAAAATTCACAGCAAGGTCGAAGCCCTTGACCTTGAGAGACGTGCCGAAACCGCCGTAGAGGTCGGGTGTCGGGTCGCCACAGGCATAGTAGGTAGCCTCTGTGTAGGTCTTCGTCGTGGTTGTCTTGCCCTTGCTGTCGGTTACGTACCACTGCGACTGGCCGTCGTCAGCCACTCCTGCATACTTGGGCAAGCGCCATGTGTAGATGGGAAGTCCCTCGCCATAAAAGCTGTAGGACGACACATAACCCTGATGACCGTCAAGAACCGCGTTTCTGTTCTCCGGGTTGAGCGAAACAATCTTGTTGCGATAGTGAGTGGCGTTGACGTTGATGCTCCAGTTGATGTCCTTTGTGCGTATGGCGTTGTAGGCGAGAGAGACCTCAACACCCTTGTTCACCATGTTGCCGACATTCTCATATCGTCCGTCATAGCCGTAAGACTTCGGGAAGTATACGTAGCAGAGCATGTCGGTGGTCTTGCGGTAGAAATACTCTATGCTGCCGACAAGCTTGCTGTTGAACAGCTCAAACTCAGCACCTACGTTCACGTTTGTGTTGGTTTCCCAGGTGATGTCCGGATTGCCCTTGCTGGCTATGGTGACGGCCACCTCGCCGTTGTTGTTGCGTATCTCGTACAGGTCCATGTAGCGGTAGTCACCGATACCGTCGTTACCCTGCTGTCCGAACGACACTTTCAGCTTCAGCATGTTCAGCCAGTCCTTGGTTTCTTCCATCCACTTCTCCTTGGTCATTATCCAGGCACCGCCGAATGAGTAGAAGTTACCCCAGCGGTGTGCGGGTGCAAAGCGTGACGATGCGTCGCGGCGGAACGACACCTGACCGAAATAAATGCCGTCGTAGTCGTACATGCCACGGAAGAAATATCCCTCGGTGTTGTACTTGCTCTGGCTTGACGTGCCCGAATTGTCCTTTATGGCACCGCTAAGTTCCTGATTGCCGAAGTAAGACGACATTCCTGTGCGCGAGGCCGAAAGGTCTTCATTCACCGACTTGTTGTTCTCATGTCCCACGAGCAGGGTCATATTGTGGTTGCCGAAGCTGTGGGCATAGTTGACCAGCTGCTGGAAGTTGACCGCATATGAGCGGTAATGGTACTTGCTGACATATCCGTCGGGATAGGAGTCTGCGCTCCATCCATAGAAGGGCTGCGTGGTTTGTGTGGTGCGGTATTCGTAGTCGCTCACCGTTCCGTTGAGAGTAATCTTCAGTCCCTTGACGAATGTAGGTGTTATGTCGGCAAAACCTGTCAGCTGAAACGAGTTGCCTATGCTTCTGTTGGTCTGAATCTGGTCGTCCTTCAAAGAATTGGTCTGCTTCTCAACTCCCGGGCGAGACAGTCCGGCGTTGGTACCGTCGCCGTAGTCATAGATATTGCCGTTCTGGTCTGTCATTATGTTTCCTTCACCATCCCTTATATATAGAGGATAGATGGGAGCCACACGGCTGACAGCATAGAAGATGTTGTAGGCCGAACTGCTTCCTGCCTGGTCTGTGATGGTGTGAGCATAGTTGACGTTGCCGCCAATCTTCAGCCATTCGTTTGCCTGGAGAGTGGCTTTGAGCCGCGCCGTGTAGCGTTCTATGCCCGAACCGTAGGCTATACCCGGCTCGTCGAGATAGCCCAGCGAAGCATACATCTGTGCAGCGTCGTTGCCGCCGTTTACGTTTATGTTGTATTCCTGCCTAAGCGTGTTGCGATAGGCTGCCTTCAACCAGTCGTCGGGCATGATGGTGTAGTCCTTTCCGTCGTAGCTCACCTTGTTGCCGAGCGTGGCATAAGGGTTCAGCCTGCCGTTGTCGCCGATGAGATACTGCCCGTCGGGAACTGAATAGCACATATAACCCAGTCCGCCGGACGAAGCGTCGCTGCTGCCCAACACCCTGTTGGCGTATACGTGAGCGTCGTATGCCGACAGTCCGTCGGAGATTTTCTTGTTGTAGACGGCCTTGTACTGCATCTCATAGTACTGGCCGGGATTGGTAATCATGTCGTAGGTTTCAGACGCACGGCTCGTACCGCCCCATTTGGCGTCGAGAGTGACGATGGTTCTGCCCTTCTGCGGACTCTTTGTCGTCACCATTATCACGCCGTTTGCACCGCGCGCGCCGTACATGGCGTTGCTCGCGGCATCCTTCAGCACTGTTATCGAAGCCACGTCGGCCGGGTTTATGTCGTTCCAAGACCCGGCAAACGGCGCTCCGTCCACGATTATGAGAGGGTCGGTGTCGGCATTGATGGAACTGATACCGCGTATGAGGAACGTAGGCGAGGCCGAGGGGTCGCCTGAAGACTTGTACACCTGCACTCCGGCCACCTGACCCTCCAGCGCATCTGCCACATTGTTGAGCGGACGGGCGGCAATGGTGTTGGCGTCTATCACGCCTGCCGAACCGGTGAACGACGATTTCTTCTGCTGACCGTAGGCCACGACAATCACTTCGTCCAACTGCTGGTGCTGCGACTTCATCTTCACCTCCATCTTATGGCCGCCTTTCACAGTCTTAGGCTCCATGCCGAGGTAGTTTATCTCTATCTCCGTACCGCTCTTGACGCTTGCGGGCATCGAGAAGTTTCCATTTATGTCGGTGACGGTGCCGGTCTTTGACCCTTTCACTTTCACTTGGGCACCAATCACAGGTTCCCCACTTTCGTCAACGACGCGTCCGCCCACAGTGCCGACGCTTTGCGCCATCACTTGACATGAGGCAGCCACCAGCAGAGAGGCTAAAAACACCTTTGTTCTCATAATTGTATTCCGTTGTTATTTCCTGTCCGACACTTGCGGCTATGCCTGTCAGGACATCTACTATTTGCATTTTCCACCACTGTATGCGGAGCGCAAAATGAATGAAACATCAGTTGCAAAGATAAGGCAAAGCGGATGAATTACCAAGCATTATGGAAACAAAATGTAAAAATCAGTATCAAAACGTTATTTTTATAGACCAAGAAAACGCCATTTTGAGCAAAATGCAATGTTTTGTGCGCGTTTTCGTATCACTTTGTCAACACCCTACCCTTCTTTTCCGAATCTTTGCTCAACGGCAGAAACAGCCTTTCACAATTCAAAACAGATGTTTTTTGTACGACTTTGTAAACATACTTCACAGCCGTTTAGGCAGACGAAAAGCACTACCCTGCCACTTACGCACCGTAACTCGGCCATTTACGATGCAAAAACAGGCCACTTTCGATGAGAAAGTAGACAGGTTTCCACCCGAAAGTAGGCAGGTTTTGAAAACAACTGGATTTCAAAGGATTGCAAAGTGCCCCTCTTGGCCACACGGCATAGTGCTGACGGAGGCGCAAAGTGTCGCGTTTTTTCAGCAAGCGCAGACTGCCGCCGCTACGCATGCATATAACATATTGAACGCGTGCGCGAGAGTTTTTACCAATTCGCCGGCACGTTTTTGCCCAAATCTCGCTTTTTTACCGTAACTTTGTAGCCCTTATAAGACTTTCAATGGCGCATAAAGCAGGATTTGTGAACATCGTCGGCAACCCCAACGTAGGCAAGTCGACACTAATGAACCAACTCGTTGGCGAGCGCATCAGCATCGCCACGTTCAAGGCGCAGACCACACGCCACCGCATAATGGGCATCGTCAACACCGACGACGTGCAGATTGTGTTTTCCGACACGCCGGGAGTACTGAAGCCCAACTACAAGTTGCAGGAGTCGATGCTGGCCTTTTCGGAGTCGGCTCTGCGCGATGCCGACGTGCTTCTGTATGTCACCGACGTGGTGGAACAGCCGGAAAAGAACCGCGACTTCCTCGACAAGGTGGCCAAGATGGACGTGCCGGTGCTGCTGCTGATAAACAAGATTGACCAGAGCGACCAGAAAACGCTGGGAACAATCGTGTCAAAGTGGCACACGCTGCTGCCCAACGCAGAGATACTGCCCATTTCGGCTCTCAACAAGTTCGGCACAGACATACTGCTGAAGCGCATAAAGGAACTGTTGCCCGACAGTCCGCCCTATTTCGACAAAGACCAGTTCACCGACAAGCCCGCCCGATTCTTCGTGAGCGAGATTGTGCGCGAAAAGATACTGCTCTACTACGACAAGGAGATACCCTATTCCGTTGAGGTGCGCGTAGAAAGTTTCAAGGAAGCCGACCGCAGCATACACATCAACGCCATAATCTACGTTGAGCGCGACTCTCAAAAGGGCATCATCATAGGCCACCAGGGCATCGCTCTGAAGAAGGTAGGCACCGAAAGCCGCAAGGCTCTGGAGCGATTCTTCGGCAAGAGCATCTATCTGGAGCTGTTTGTCAAAGTGGACAAAGACTGGCGCAGCTCACAACGGGAGCTTGACAGCTTCGGCTACAATCCCGAATAGGGCCACCTCTGGACGGCATGTCGTACAAAAAGCCGTCCCTAAACGATTTATTAAACAAAAGAAAAACCAACCCAAAAGAACTGCTATGCCAAACCTAGTAGCGATAGTAGGACGCCCCAACGTGGGCAAGTCCACACTCTTCAACCGCCTCACACAAACGCGCCACGCCATAGTAAGCGAAGAGGCAGGCACTACGCGCGACCGCCAGTACGGCAAGTGCGAGTGGAACGGGCGCGAGTTTTCAGTAGTAGACACAGGCGGCTGGGTAGTCAAGTCGGACGATGTGTTCGAGGAGGAAATACGCAAACAGGTGCTCATCGCCACAGAGGAGGCCGATGTGGTGCTGTTTGTCGTTGACGTGACCAACGGTGTGACCGACTGGGACATGGATGTAGCCAAGATTTTGCGCCGCGTCAAGCTGCCGGTTGTGCTCGTTGCCAACAAGACCGACAACAATACGCAACGCTACTATGCGGCCGAGTTCTACTCTCTCGGCCTCGGAGACCCGTTCTGCATCAGCGCGGCCACAGGAAGTGGTACTGGCGACCTGCTTGACCACTTGCTCACGCTTCTCAAAGCCGACTCCGGCGAGTCACTGGAGGAGGGCATACCGCGCTTCGCCGTTGTGGGCAGACCCAACGCAGGCAAGAGCAGCATAGTCAACGCATTCGTCGGCGAGGAGCGAAACATCGTGACGGAGATTGCCGGAACCACTCGCGACAGTATCTATACACGCTACGACAAGTTCGGATTTGACTTCTATCTTGTGGACACAGCCGGCATACGCCGCAAGAACAAGGTGTCGGAAGACCTGGAGTTCTACTCCGTGATGCGTTCGATACGCGCCATAGAGAACAGCGACGTTTGCATACTCATGATTGACGCTACCCGAGGCATTGAGGCGCAGGACATGAACATATTCCAGCTGATACAGAAGAACAACAAGAGCCTCGTGGTTGTAGTAAACAAGTGGGACCTCGTGGAGGACAAGACACAGAAGGTGATAGACACGTTCGAGGCCGCCATACGCAACAGGATGGCTCCGTTCGTCGACTTCCCCATCGTGTTTGCATCTGCACTGACCAAGCAGCGCATATTCAAGGTGCTCGAAACGGCCAAGCAGGTATACCTAAACCGCAAAATCCGCATAGGCACCACGAAGCTCAACGAGACGCTCCTGCCGCTGATAGAGGCTTATCCGCCACCATCAATCAAGGGCAAGTACATCAAAATCAAGTATTGTTCGCAGCTGCCGAACACCCAGATACCTTCGTTTGTGTTCTACGCCAACCTGCCGCAGTACGTGAAAGATCCCTACAAGCGTTTCCTTGAAAACAAGATAAGGGACAACTGGACACTCACAGGTTCGCCCATCAACATTTTCGTACGCCAGAAATGATGCGAAGAAAAACGTTTATTGCCCAGACTGCGGCCGTTTGCCTCTGTCTGGGCACACTCTTTTCAGCCTCTTGCAGCGGCGATTCCGAAAAGGAAGACCTGGCCGTAAAGGCGGCGAAGGAGTATTATGATGCCTTGATAGCAGGTCGCTACGGCGAATATGTCAAGGGATTTGCCAACGCCGACAGTCTGCCTCCGACATACGAAGAGCAGCTTGCGACAAACGCCAAGCAGTTTATGGCTCAGCAAAAAGAGGAGCACGGCGGCATTGACAGTGTGCGTGCGATGTATTCACGCACCGATTCCGTAGAAAAAACCACCGAAGCTTTCCTCCTTTTGTGCTTCTCCGACAGTACAAAAGAAGAGGTTGTAGTGCCAATGACGCAGCAGGGCGGCGTGTGGAAGATGAAGTAACGGAGACTGTTTCCGCCTTGCGCTTATATATAATAAGGTGGAGAAACAGAATGTTTGCGGCTTGCGCCGACCTGCTACTGTCCTTGTTTCAGCCTTTCCATTTCCGACTTCTTCATCTTTTTCAGCAAATCGCTGGCGAAAATGAAGTCAGTCAGCTTCTCATTGGTAGTGGTCATTATGTCCGAACTGTGTCCCTGCCACTCCTTAGAGCCTTCATATATAAATATAATGTTCTCGCCAATGCCCAAAACAGAGTTCATGTCGTGGGTGTTGATGACGGTTGTCATGTTGTACTCCTGCGTTATACTGTGCAACAGGGCATCTATCACCAGCGAAGTCTTGGGGTCAAGTCCGGAATTAGGCTCATCGCAAAACAGATATTGCGGATTGAGAGCTATGGCTCGCGCTATGGCCACACGTTTCTGCATACCTCCTGATATCTCTCCGGGATATTTGCCTTGTGCTTCAATCAGGTTTACACGGTCGAGACACGACTGCGCCCTCTTTATACGGTCGCGCAGGTTCATGGAAGAGAACATATCAAGCGGAAACATGACGTTTTCGAGCACCGTGAGCGAGTCGAACAGTGCGGCGCTCTGGAATATCATGCCCATCTCGCGGCGCAGCATTATCTTCTCGCGCTTGCTCATGGCCACGAAATCGCGCCCGTCGTAGAGCACACTGCCGCTCGTGGGAGTGAGAAGTCCCACGAGGTTTTTCATCAGCACGGTCTTGCCCGAACCGCTCTGGCCTATTATCAGGTTGGTCTTGCCGTTTTCAAACACGGTACTGATGTCCTTCAGCACCTCTCTTCCGGCAAACGATTTGCTCAAATGCGTTATCTCAATCATAATCGATGGGGGCTTTGGAGTGTGACTAACTAAGCAGTTGTGTGAGGAAAACGTCGGAACAGAGTATCAGCACGCTGCTGCTCACCACCGCATCGGTGCTCGCCTTACCCACATTCACCGATCCGCCCTCAACGGTGTAGCCGAAATAGGAGGGGACGCTTGATATGATGAATGCAAAGAACAGGCTCTTGAAGATGCTCATCCACACAAACCAGGGGTTGAACGAGTGTTGCAGTCCGAGCGTGAGGTCGTCCGGATTGAGCACCTGACCGATATAGGCGGTGGCATAGGCACCGAGAATACCCGTGGCCGAACTGAATATGACGAGAAGCGGCATGATTGTTATCAGTCCAAGTATCTTGGGGAGTATCAGGAAGCACGCCGAGTTGACCCCCATGATGTCGAGTGCGTCTATCTGCTGGGTCACTCTCATCGTGCCAAGCTCCGACGCGATGTTCGAACCTACCTTTCCGGCCAGTATGAGACACATGATTGAGGAGGAAAACTCCAGGAGCAGAATCTCTCGGGTGGTATATCCTGTCACCCAGTGCGGCATCCACGGACTCTGGATGTTGAGTTTCATCTGTATGCAAATCACAGCACCGATGAAAAACGATATGAGCAGCACAATGCCAATCGAGTTGACACCGAGCTGAGCCATCTCCTTCACATATTCCTTAAAGAACATTCTCATTCTTTCGGGTCGCTGAAAAGTGCGTCCCATGAGCATGAGATACTTGCCCAACGTGTCGAGCCAGTTGTATACAATCATGTTGTTTTCTCCCTATTAGGTGGATTTCTTTGGCCGCGCCACCGGCTCTTATACTGTGCAAAAGTAGCAAAAAGGCGAAACAACGCCAAGGATTTCACCGAATAACGCAACTGTTTCGCACTTCGCAAAACGGCTTTCAGGCTAATTGTTACAACAAATGTGTAAATATGGAACACTGGACGGGCGCAGAATCCGTCGCAGCGTCACTGACCTGCTGGTTTTCCGCCCCTTGTGCAGCAAGCAACCTTTGCCTGGAAACAATCTTACACAGCTCTGCAACCGCGCCGCTTTTCAAGGCAAAATATCTTGCCTCGCAACCCTTTGACAGTCAACCGTTTCAAAAGCAGCATCAATTTCGGCCAAAAATCGATATGATTTTCGCCAAAGATATATGCAATCTTTGCCGAAAGTGTATGCAATCTTCGGGCAAAATCGATGCGTTTGTCAATCGCGTGGCGTAAAAGGAAATATTCCTAATTAGGCTGTCCAATTTGTTGTACCCACTTTTTAAGCGGAAAGTAAATTCCTTCGCT